>NZ_WPCA01000097.1 GCF_009741825.1 Halapricum sp. CBA1109 | reverse complement strand
GAATCGCGTCGGCGATTCCGGCCTTTTCCCCAGTTTTTGCGCGGAGGGGTCGCTGCGCGACCCCTCCGACGGAAAAAGTGGGTTCTAGATAGCGAGGAACTGCGTGACGAGCCATCGGGTCAGCACCGCCGTCAGCGCGCCCAGCCACGTCAGCGCCACGAAGTGGAAGTACGAACTCAGTTTGTGGCCGCCGTCCAGCGTCCGGATCATCAGCGCCGACAGCAGGCCGTTGAAGACGATGATGATGATGAGCAGGAACTCGATCAGCGGGATGTTGTAGACGCTGGTGTTGATCAGCGTCGTCACGTCGAAGTTGCTGGTCGACTCAAGCCCGAGGCTCAGGTCCGCGAGGATGCTGACGACCTGCAGACCGATGAAGAACGCGAACGTCGACGCGGCCGTGATACCGTACAACAGGCCGATCAGCGTCGTCGTCTCCTGTTCGCGCTGTTGGCGCAACTGCAACACCTGATTCATATTCTGAGCGATGAGTTCCCCGAGCATCTTCGGACTCCCACCCATCTCGCGGCCGACGAGGTACATCTCCGAGAACGTCTGGATGAGGTAGGACCGACACTCGGCGGTGAAATACCGCCACGCCTTGGCGGGTTCGATTCGCATATTCAGTCGCTTATAAAGGTTGTCGATGTTCGGCGTCAGCGGTCCGAAGTCCTTGTGTCGCAGCGAGGACAGCACCGCCGACGTCGTCGACTGCTTTGCGCCCTCGGTCGCGCCGAGCGCGCGGATGAAACTCGGGAACTCCTGATCGCGGGCCTTGACACGCTGTTCCTCGGCCCGGACGGTCAACCCCGGGATCAACAGGGGCGTTATCGGAACCGCGGCGTACAGCGGTAGAGGCACGGGCGACCAGAAGGGGATCAGCATATCCAGCGTGACGGGGCTGAGGCCGAACATCCCGCCGTAGGCGATAAAGGCGAGCAGGCCCGACAGCGCCATCCCCGTCGCGAACCGGCGGTTGAACACCTTCTCGACGGGTGAGGGATACTCTTCGGGGTGGAACCACAGCGGGTCGTACGGCGCGATAGAGCGGATGGCGAGGTAGAAACCCGACTGGACGAAGATGAACAGGACGATGACGGCGCTGACGGTCAACAGCGGGTCCGTCCCGGTCAGGACGGGGAGGACGACGGCGAACACCAGCGCGAACGTCATCGAGAGGATCATCGACAGGTAGAGGTCCTTCATCACGTTGAGGTTCCCCAGCGTCCCCTCGTAGACGGTGGTGTAGTTGTCAATGATCATGTCCTGCTCGTTGACGAGGTAGTCCTTCAGCGACTGGCCGGAGCCGAGGTTGTACGCCAGTCGGTCGAAGAAATCCGAGAGGGCGTCGCTCGGGACCTCCTTGGCCCGGCGGCGACAGGCGTCGTCGAGGCTCTGGTTCCACGTGTCGACGAGTTCGACGACCCGGCCCATCTCGACGGCGAGTTCGCCGTACTCCTCCTCCTCGGCCAGCGCCCGGAACACCTCCATCCGGTCTATCTTCGTCGTCGAGAGGATGGTCATATGGGTGACCAAGAGGTGAAAGCGGTTGTTCAACTCCCGTTTGCGCTGGGAGAGTTGGACCTTCGGGTAGAAGACCGCAGTTGCGAACAGCAACAGTCCGAGCAGGGGGATGGGGATGCGGATGAACAACGGCTGGTTGAGGACGACGGCCGCGGCGATGGTCCCGAGGAAGAACACGAACGCCGGCGCGAGGATGAGAAAGAGGTACCGCTGGAGCGGGATGTCCAAGCGACGGTAGGAGTCCAGCAGGCCGGCGACGGTGCCGGAGACGGTGACGTCGACGGTGGCGTCGGATTCTTGTGAGGCCATCAGTCGGGACGGTGGATGTTGAAGGGGATGCCTTCGAGGCCGTCGCGCTGGTAGTTCTGGATGAACTCGTTGACCTCGTGGTAGCCGAGGATGTTCTCCTGGATCGCTCGCTCGATCAGGTCCGCGCGGAACTGCAGGTCGTCGTAGATGTCACGCGTGTCCTCGTACCCCAGCAGCGTCGCGATCTGTTCCTCGAGGACGTAGGAGTTGTTCATCCCCTGGAAGACGATCTCGTCCTCGACGGGGTCCCAGTAGAACGTCTGGCGGGTGATGACCCCGTCCATCTCCTTGGAGTAGCCCTCGATCTCCTGGACGGAGGTGACCCGACGCAGGACCTGATCGCCCTGCTTGACGCGGTTCTGGAACAGCGCCACGTCGGCGACGTCCATGAACGTCTCGGGGACGTTGATCGGTTCCCCGGTAAAGCGCTGGATCATCGAGACGATGTCGCTCGCGTGGAACGTCAGCATCACCGGGTGGCCGGTCTGTGCGGCCTGGAAAGCCATCCGCCCCTCCTCGCCACGGACCTCGCCCACGATGATGTAGTCGGGGCGAGACCGCAGTGCCGCCGCCACGAGGTCGAACATGTCGACGCCGGTGCTGTCGTCGCCGTCGCCCTCACGTGTCAGGAGTTGCTGCCACGTGTCGTGAGGCGGGAGCACCTCGGCGGTGTCCTCGGCGGTGTAGATCTTGTGATCCCGCGGGATGAACGCCATAATGGAGTTCAGCGTCGTCGTCTTCCCCGATGCCGTCTCGCCGACGACGAACACCGTCTGCTCGTTCTCCAGACAAAGCCAGAGGTACGCCGCCAGTTGCGGGCTGAGCGTCCCCCACTTGGTGATCTGGAAGATAGACAGCGGCACCTCGTCGCCCTGACGGATGGTGAGGCTCGGCCCTTTGACGCTGACATCGTCGGAGTAGATGAGGTTCAGCCGCGACCCGTCCGGCAGCGTCGAGTCGACGATGGGGTCGCTGTCGGAGACGGGGTCGCCGATCCGTTCGCCCATATTTCGGAGCCACTGGTCGAAGTCGGCCTTGCTGTCCCACTCGACGGTAGTCTCCAGCATCCCGTAGACGCCGTGGTCGACGTAACACTCGTCGCGGCCGATGACGTGGATGTCCTCGTTCGCCGGGTCGCGCATCACCGGTTCCAGCGGTCCGAGACCGACGATGTCGCGGTTGAGCCGGTAGCGGATGTTCTCGTACGTCTCCGGCTTGACGTCGACTTTCCCGATGCTGCCGAGGTCACCGAGGCGACTGAGGACGCCGTTGCCGCTCTCGGAACTCTTGACGTTTGTCGTCTCCTGGAGGAGTTCCTCGATGCGGTCGTCGTATTCGGCCTTGTCGGTCGGGGCAGGCTTGTTCACCGAGCGTTCGAGCAGGCGGTCCCGAACCTTGTCGAAGACGATCTGCTCCTCGTCGGCCAGTTCCGGTTCGATGGCGTAGTACTTCATATCCTGGCCCACGTCGCCGTAGATGTGACAGAAGATGGGGCCGCCCACGGGGTAGAGGACGTTCGGCCGGTCGGTCTCGTACTCGTCGTCGGCCTCCTCGATGAACATCGGGAACTCGCCGGTGATCTGCTTGAACTTCTTGAGGTGGTCCCGCAGGTGGGGCCGCTTGGCCGCATACTGGCGGAGTTCGTCGGACGGTTTCGGTCTGCCCTGTTCGGTCATCGTTAGGCCACACTCCGGGATTCGATGACGATGCCGGTGCCCGACCGGACGGAGAACCCGATGGTGTCACCGACCTGTTCGCCCATCCCCGCGAACCGCTTGACGGATATCTGTCGGCGGACGTCGTTGCCGACCTCGATCATCTCCAGTTCGAGGAAGACGTCCGCGATGGAGCGGAACGGGCCGATGGCGTCCTCGTCCAGCGTCGACGGGTCGACGGTGAGGACGATCACTTTCCCCTGTGCGATCACGTCACGGAAAAAGGAGATAACCTCCAGTGCGGCCTGTCGCTCCTCGTTTTTCCGGACCAGCGCCTCGAACTTGGGGTCGTTGCGGAGGATGGCGTCGAAGGTGTCGATGACGATGACGTCGGCGTCCCACATCACGTTGGCGTCCATCAGCCGCTTCAACAGGTCCTTGCGGTCGCCACCACTGTCGTCGTCCGAGAAGTTGTTCGAGTCGCCGATGTCAGCGTGCAAAAAAAGGACGTTCTCGTCGAGCATGTGCTCGACCATCCCGTAGTCGAGGCTGTGCATCTGGTCGAGGAAGCTTCCGACGGTCAACTCCGTCGAGAGCATCGTCACTCGGTGGCCGGTCTCACAGAGGCCGTAGGCAAAGCGCTGGCTGATCGCGGACTTGCCGGCACCGTAGTCGCCCTCCATCAGGACGATACTCCCCGGCGGGATGCCACCGCCGAGTTCCTTGTTCAGTCGGTCACGCTCGTCCATACCCAGCGAGAACAGATCGGTAGTTGCAACACTCATGATTGGAACTCGAACACCTCCTCGTCCCCGTTGATCGTCAACTGGATCCGGTGGTCACCGGAGGCGAGGCCGGGGACGGACACCTCGATCCGGGCCACGTCGTTGGGCCCCCAGACGGTCGGATCGTCGCCGGTGACGACGGTCAGCGACACCGCCGTCCGGAGCGCCCCGTCGAGCACCACGTCGACGCCGCCGGTGTCGGCCGACAGCCGGTTCGACCCGGTGTTTTTCACCAGCAGCGTGACGTTGCCGTTCCCGCTGCGGTTGTACACTTGGGCCCCGCTGTCGGAGATGATCTCCACGTCGGTCCGGACGTCGTTGCTCACGTCGACGCCCTGTTCGGTGATGGCTCCGCTGAGGTCGCCGACGGTGTTGGTAATAGTGCCGGCGACGCTCGCGGCGACCAGCACGCTGGCGATGAAGATGATCAGGTGCGACGCCGAGACGCTAGCCACTCGTGACCACCTCCGTTCCGGCCACGCCGGTCTCGGTCACCAGTTTGACCCGACCCGGCTGGCTGTCCGCCGAGACGGTGTACCGGACGCGCTCGCCCGGGAGCCACAGATCCGTCGTGGCGTTGCCGTCGACGGTGACGTTCGCGTCGGTCGTGTACGCGTTGTCGACCAGCAGGTCCGTCTCGCCGACCGACAGCGAGGTCGTCCCGGTGTTGTCGGCCTGAACGATCAGGCTGTCGTTGGCGGCGTAGTAGGTGGCCTCGACCATCGACAGCGCCGTGTTCTTTTGGTCGAGCGCCCGGTCGCGGTGGTCGGACTCGGCCTCGCTGATCCGTTCGGTCGAGCCAGCGGTCGCGGTGTAGAACATCCCGAAGGCGACGAACATCCCCGCGAAGACGATGGCGGCGGCCCCGCTAACGCTGAATCCCATCTGACCCCCCTCCCGTCGGTAGCAGGTGGCCCATCGTCGCCAGCCCGGTGCCCGACCCGTCTAGCTGGCCGATGAACTGCAGCGACTGGGTGTGGTGGTCGATGGTCAGGTCGTCGGTCGCGCCCTCCTCGGCGTCGAACCCGCGGAGGTAGTCCTGTAGGTCGTCGGCGACTGGCTCGCTGATCCAGTCGATGCGCTCGTAGTAGTCGATGGCCTCGGCGGTCGACCGGATGCCGACCTCCCCGACCATATACTCCAGCCACTCGACGACGATCAGTTCCATCGCGAACCCCTCGGGCAGCGTCGTCAAGTACGGCTTGCCCTCGCCGCTCGCGTCGGCGTCGGTGTCCGGTTCGGCCGTCGATTCCGACTCGGTCGTCGCGGTCGGTTCGGGCTCCGGGTCCGTCGTCGGTTCCGGTTCTGCCGTCGTAGTCGGTTCGGGCTCCGGGTCGGCAGTGGTGGTCGGCTCGGGCTCCTGGTCGGTGTCGGCCGTCTCTTCGGTCGCTTCCTCGTCCTCGATGACCGTGTCGAAGAGGTCGTCGTCGGCGAGGTCGTCCTCGTCGTCCTCGACGGTCAGGTCGTCGCCGAACTCGCCGTCGGCCGCCTCGTCCATCCCGGCCTCGTCGTCCATCGACAGGTCGTCCCCTTCCTCCTCGCCGTCGGCCCACTCGGCGTCGCCGGACTCGTACTCGTCTTTGAGTTCCGCGAAGGATTTCCCGCCGCCGCCGTCACCGTCACCGCCGTCGTCAGTGCTCTCGTCCATACTCATATCGTCACCGTCGTCCATACTCAGGTCGTCCCCGAAGCCGTCGTCCGCGTCGTCGAAGTCGTCGTTGAACTCGTCGTCGAAGGCGTCGGCGCTCGGCGTGCCGCCGCCGTCGTCGCCGCCGCCCATCACGTCGTCGACGCCCGCGTCCATCATATCGTCGCCGTCGTCCTCGACGAGGTCGTCGTCGAAAAAGCCCTCGGCGTCGGCGTTGGCGATGTCCTCGTCTAAGTCCTCCTCCTCTTCCTCCTCGTCGTCGCCGTCGAAGAGGCCGAACGACTCCCCGTCGCCGGCGCCGCCGAGGCCGCCGTCGATGTCGTCGGCGAAGGGGTTGACCCCGCGTGTCACCATCTCGTAGATGTCGAGCAGTTTCCGGACGTTCTCCTCGACGTCGTCGACCGTCTCGCTGATCTGCTCGTTCTCGTTGCGGACGGTGTTGACCGTCGAGGAGAGGCTCCCGACCTCGTTCTCCAGTTCGTCCAGTCGGTGCTGGAGTTCGTCGGTGTCGGCACCGCCCCCGCCGTCCATATCCCCGAACTCGTCGTCGCCGAAGTCGCCGAACTCGTCGTCGCCGCCATCGTCGAGGCCACCGCCGAGCCCGCCGAGGTCGTCGCCGCCAGCGCCGTCGTCGGCCATCAGGCCGGACCCGTCGCTCATCTCCTCGCCGCCACTGCTGTCGTCGCCGCTCTCGTCGTCGTCCGAGAGGATGGAGTCGAACATATTCTTGATACTCATACCGACCACCCCCATCGAGAGGAGCGCGAACAGTGCCGGAGCCGCCGTGAACGGTTCGGCCACCGAGGTCAGGCCGCTTGCGAGCGGCGACCCGGTGAAGCCGGCGAGGACGGCAAAATCGCTCATTACCGTGAAAAAGTGGACTCACACTATTCAATGTACCGTTTAGAGTATCATATTTGATAACTGACGCTTGTGTTCCCGGATGTTTAAATAGAAATAAGCGTCAGACGTGTCAGCGACGGGCGAGCAGTCCGGCGGTTTCAGGATGGGATAGTAGTTCACACGGGGCGGGGCGCGCCACCGTGTCGGCCCCCGATACTATCATATTCTGGAAACGATACTGGGGTCTCAGAGCGTCGACGACTCCTTGTTGGCGCTTTTGACGACGAGGTCGCCGCTGGCACCTTCGAGACGGAGCGACCGGCCGTGGTCGCCGCCGACGTCCTCGCCGACCAGCGAGACGCCGTACTCGTCGAGGGTCTGACGGACCTGTTCGGCGTTTCGCTGGCCGATACCGGAGCCGCTCTCGGAGAAGTCGAGCATATCGCTCCCGCCGGCTATCTTGGCCTCCATATTCTGCGGGTCGCCGCCCTCCGATTCGAGGGCCTCTATCAGCGTCTCGACGCCGGTATCGGCGAACTTGGCCGGGTTGCCGTCCATATCGTCCGCCGTCGGGAGCATCACGTGGAGGAGGCCCGCGACGGGGACCGACGGGTCGTGGATAGCGACGCCGATACAGGAGCCGAGTCCGCTCGTGGTCAGTACCGCACCGTCTGTCGTCACCTCGTACTCGGCGATCCCGACTTTCACACGCTCCGGCGTCGACTCGGGCTCGCTACTCGACTGACCACTGTATACCTTCATTCTTGGAATATCTGTTCCGCGTCCGCTTCTGTCTCGTCGGCGCGCTCGACCAGCAACTCGTCGAGTGCCTGTCGCAGTTCCTGCTCGTTCGGGAGCGCGTATATCTCGCTCTCGAACGCCACGTCGTCGGTGACCATCTTCGAGTCGATGATGAAGGCGTGTTCCTGATGTTGGCCGACCTGTGCGGCCAACGGATCCACGATGGCTTGGCCCATATCGTGGACCAGTCGCGGGGGCGTGTGATCGACCGACGTCTGGAGGACGTTCGCCCAGCCGTCGACGAACCCGCTCGTCATGATGTTGCCCAGTTCCTCGATAGCCATCTTGTGCTGGTCGGTCAGTTCTTCGCCCTCGACGTCGACTGGCATCATCGCCTCCGCGACGGTCCTCGCGGAGGCCTCGTCGAACAACACCAGCATAAATCCGCTGGGGACACCGGTGAACTCCACGACGGTCCCGACGTAGGTGTCGTTGCCGACCTGTTTGGGCACGTCCTCGATGGGGGCGAAACTGATCTGTGACACCTCCGCCTCGGTGTCGATGCCCGTCATCATCTCGACGTTGTCGGCCGCCCGTTCGGTCCCGTCGGTGGTCATCTCGTTGAACACCTCCAGTTTGTCGATGGGGATGGCGTCGCTCTCGGTGTCTGCGTGTTCGGCCATCACCTCCGCCAGCGGCGTGTACTCGGGGAGCATGTAGATGTAGAACTCCACGGACTCCTCGAGCCACTCGATGCGGGACTTGAACACGAACACCTGATCGCTCTCGGCGTCCGCCGGGGCCGGCGGGAGGATGCCCGCGCCCGTCCCCTCGACGTACTCCGGGGGCGAGTGGTCGATGGTCGTCCCGAGGTAGTCGGCCCAGCCGTCGATGAACCCGCTCATCATGATGTTCCCGATCTCCTCGACGCCGCTCCGGGCCATCTCCTCGCCGGGACTCCCGCCGAGCAACTCGCCCACGAGCGTCTCGGTGCAGTCGCTGTCGAACACCAGCACCGTCTCGCCGGAGAGTTCGCCCTCGTAGCCAAACCGGACGCCGACGAACTCCCGGTCGCCCAGTTCCTCGCCGATGTCCTCGCGGTTGACCAGCGATATTTTCGTGACGTCGACGTCGGCCGCGATGCCCGTCATCTGGGCCATCGACGCCGTCGCTTGCTCGGCGCCCTCGTGAGCGAGTTGATTGAACGTCCCCAGCGATTGGATATCGACGTTCATCTCAGGACGGGACGACGTCCTCGATGGCTTCCATCACGCTGGGCTTCTGGAAGGGCTTGGTGATGTACCCGTCCGCCCCGGCCTTGACGGCCTCTTTCATCTTCTCCTCCTGCCCGACGCTCGTACACATAATGACGCTCGCGTCGGGGTCGGCAGATTTGATCTCGTCTGTTGCTTCGATCCCGTCCCGGATGGGCATCACGATGTCCATCATCACGAGGTCCGGGCGCTGTTCCTTGTAGGTCTCGACGGCCTCGACGCCGTTCTCGACCTCCCCGACTATCTGGTGGTCCTCCTCGAGAATCTCCCTGAGGAGATTTCGCATGAACTCCGAATCGTCGGCTATCAAGACTTCTGACATGCTCGGTCACTACTCTCTACCGTGATCACTCAAATAAATGTGTCCGCCGGATTATCGGCATTGATATCGCACTTCCGTCCGTCGATTCTCGCTCACAACACCGGGAGCAGTTCCGCCACCCAATCGGTGACCGGGAGCAGTGTCGGACCGTACGGGAAGTAGAGGCCGCCAGCGAGGACGACCAGCACCGTCCCGGCCGCGCCCGCGAGACCGATACCGACGGCCCCGACGGCCGGCCGGTCCGTTCGGTCGCCAGCGACTACCGCCGCCAGCGCCACCGCCGCGACGGCGAGGTTCACCAGTGCCTGCAACTGCATCGCCTCGCCCAGCGCCGGGTCGACGACGACGAGGACGCCGACGAACAGGACGGTGCCGAGCGTCGCCCCGACGGCGAGCGCCGCGAGACCGCTCCCCAGTGCGTGCGAGAGGGCACGCCGTACCGGCGGCGCCCGGCCGAGTAGATACAGCCACAGCGGCACCGTCACGAGGAGGTACCGGACGGTGATCTGTGAGAAAAGCGGGAGCCGCGGGAGGTACGCCGCGGTCAACGCGAGCAGCCACGTCGCCGCGAGCAGGTCCGTCGCGGCCGCCGGGTCGCTCCGTCGTGACCACCACTGCCGGGCGGTCGACAGCGGCCGAGTCAGTTGCCGGACACAGGCCGCGAGACCGAGCAGTGCGGCCGGGAGGACGGGCGCCGACTCGAACAGCGACAGTTCGACGACCGCGAAGTCGTTCTTCCCGTAGCGCAGTCCCGGGACCTTCCCGCTCCGGACGAAGACGTGGTACAGCCGCGATGGCTCGGTCAGCGCCGCGAGCGCCTCGACGGCACGGCTGGCGATTGTGCTGAGAATACCCAGAATCACCACGACGAGCCCCGGCCCGCCCCCGTCGCCGGTTCCCGTCGCGTCCCCGCCGTCGGCCCCCGGCCGGACAGTCGTCGTATTCTCCCCGCCGGTACCCGTCTGGACGGTCGTTCCCGTCGTGTTCCCGTCAGTTCCGATCTGAACGGCTGTCCCCGTGGCGTTCCCGCTGTCCGTGCCAGTCTGTACGACCCCGCTCGGCCCGATGGTCCCGCCGTTGAACGAGGGAAGCCACCGCGGCGCGAGCAGCGGGTCACCCGATATCAGTACGTTCGTCGCCAGAAACGGCACCAAGCCGACCGCGATTCCGACGGCCGCTATCGTCACGTCGTGTCGCCGCACCGTCGGCACCGTCGACAGGTCGACCACTGCAAGGAGTGCGAGCACCGCGAGGCCGATGGGACCGTGGACCGAGGCGGTGAACCCCGCCGTCGCGTAGGCGACGCCGCGGGCCCGGGGGTCGTCGGTCCGACACCGGTAGAACGCGTACAGCGTGACCGCGACCAGCGCCGCCGTCAGGACGTGTCGCTTGGGGATGGTCGCCCACAGGCCGAGCGGCGTCCCGAGGACGGCGACGGCGGCGACGGCGACCCCGACCTGCCGTCCGCTGGTCGCCCACAGCAATCGATACAGCGCGACGGCGACGACGCCGGCCCCCAGCGCCGTCGTCGTCTGGAGCGCCACCAGCGCGGCCCACCGTGGGTCCAGCGCCGCGGCGAGGGCCACGTTCGACACGAACAGCGCCGTCGCGGCCA
>NZ_WPCA01000242.1 GCF_009741825.1 Halapricum sp. CBA1109 | reverse complement strand
CCCCGACTACCGGGAGACTCCGCACGCTTCGATAGCAGTTGATGCATTGTGAGCCAACACTCCGCACACCGGGATTACTTGTTTTACGGTCTGGGATTCGCCGGTCGAAAATTCGAGATATTCAACGCCGAGTAGTGAGTCCGGGCTACTGCTGTGCCGCCGCGACGGCGGCGACGAACCCCAGCGCGGCGTTGGCAACGGTGACGCCGTCGGCCAGTCCCAGCCGTCCGACGAACCGTGGCCGTAGCTGCATACCAGTGCCGTCCGGGAGCGTGGTCTTAACGCGTTCGATACGGATCGTTCCACTCATTGGGATCCAGTCCCGAGGGGGAGTATGGACAGACGGGCGTTTCTCGCCGGATCGGCCGCCCTGCTCGGCGGCTGTGTCGGCCGCGGTGCCGAGGACCACGACGTGGGGATGACGCTTCAGGCGTTCGACCCCGCGACGATCACCGTCTCGGCCGGCACGGAAGTTGTCTGGAAAAACACGAGTTCCCGCGGCCACACGGTCAGCGCCTACGACGACGGCATCCCCGAGACGGCGGAGTACTTCGCCTCCGGCGGCTACGACGACGAGGACGCCGCCCGCGAGGCGTTCAACAACAGCGGCGGCGGCGTCATCAACGGCAGCGAGACCTACAGCCACACCTTCGAGGTGCCCGGCGTCTACGAGTACGTCTGCATTCCCCACGAGCGTGGCGGGATGGTCGGGACCGTCAACGTCGAGGAGTGACGGCGCCGCTGCTTCCCGGTTCGTAACCGACCGCGAAAAGGTGATATCGCGTTACTCGTCGACGGCGACGTCCTCTTCGTCGACGGCGACGCTGGTCTCCTCTTCGGCGGCGACTTCCTCGGGGTGGGCTTCGAGTCGCGCCTTCTGGATCTCGACGCGGCGAAGCGGGTAGATCGTCTTCGCCTCGTTGTAGATCGCCGAGGAGAGCCGACCCTCGACGACGCTGTCGATGAGGTCCTCGAAGGTGTGATCGACGGCGGTCTCCTCGACCATGTCGATCATCGTGCGGCGGATGGCCTTCTCCTGGCTCTCGTCGGCGCTTTTCGTGGTGAGCGCGACGGGCTGGATCTGGACCCGGTAGTCGTCGGTCGTCAGGACCGTGACGAACGCCTCGATCTTCGAGGAGCCGCGACGGACGAGGCTCCGGACGTAGTCCCGCGTGAGTTCGTGCTGGACGAACTCGGTGTAGGCGGTGTCGCTGCCGAGGTCGTTGACCTGGAAGGTCAGTTTGGTGTTGTTCTCGCTGGCGTTGTTCCGCAGGTCGCCCAGCGTGGTTTCGATGGTGCGGTCGAGCACCTGTTCCGGTTCGTCTGCCGGTGTCTTACCGAGCTCTTCGCGCCCGAACTGCTCGGGGGCGAGCACGGTGTACCACCGCTTCTGCTGTTTCTGCTTGGATACGGATCGTTCGCTCATGATTGGGTTGTGTCGGTGTCGGTCGTAGTCTGTGCGACGTGGAGGTTGACGACGTAGTCGTCGACGGTCGCCTGCAGTCCGCCTGTCGAGTCCCGGTCGACGGTCGTGACCACCCGGTCGCCCTCGACGCGGGTCGTCATCTCGTCGGTGTTGTCCGGCGCGAGCGCGGCCGCGACCACTTCGGGGTCGTCGTGGCGCGTGGTGATGCGGGCGTGACGGTCGGTCACGACTCCATCACCTCCCGGACGGCGAGCGCCGCGTCGGCGATGTCGCCGTCGACTTCGGCCGTGGCCTGCCGTGCGGTGCCGGCCACCGCGCCGCCGAGCGCGTCGGAAAACAGCACCCGGCAGTCGACGCCCGAATCGGCGACGGACGCGCCGGCGGCCCGGCCCGGACACAGCGCGAGGACGGCCGGTTCGGGCGCGCGGTAGTCACGGACCAGCCGTGTCACCGTCGCCACCGGCATCGCCGCCTCGCTC
>NZ_WPCA01000117.1 GCF_009741825.1 Halapricum sp. CBA1109 | reverse complement strand
GGCGACTGCGCGGTCGAGGGCGTCGCTGTGGCCGCCGGGGTCGACCAGCAGGTCCTCGCCGAGGAGGTACGCGGCGACCTGCCCGTCGGGCGCGCGGGTCGCTACCGGGACGGTGATTCGGCGGCGGCGTATCGACGGTGACACTGACTACCGGGAGTCAGTGCCGGACAGGAAATAAACCTGTTTGCGGGCGTCGCGGAAGCTGTACCGGGAATCGGCCAAGTCGGCCTCCTCCAAGCGGTTGAGTGCGTACCGGACGGTCCGGTCGGGCAACAGCGACTGTTCGGCCAGTTCGCCCTGCGAGAGGGGCGAGTCAGTCTCCAGTACTTTCGCGACGAGTTTCGCCGACGGGGGTAGCTCCCGCAGTCGCTCGCGGAAGTCCGCGTCGTCGAACCCACCTTCTGCGACCGCACCATCAGTCGTCGTGCTCATACCTACTCGTCGCCGAACCACACTAGTAAAGTTTGGCTATATGGGCATCCAAAGAATACAGTCTCCTAGTATTCACTAAGGGTGGCTCCGATTCGTCGTCTCTCGGCCGGCGTTTCTGTACACCCCGTCGGAGCGTATGCCGGCAGTCGGGCGGACGCTTTCAGTATCGTTTTATCCCTCCGATGATCACACAACGGAGTGTGAAAGGACAGGAGTGGTACCAGGCCGACGACATCGCCGAGGAGTACGAGGAAAAACGCTTCTCGCGCGGTGGTCGCCTGATCGACCGACGGGAGAAACAGGCCGTACTCGACGCGCTGGCTCCCGTCGAGGACTCCACGGTACTCGAAGTCGCCTGCGGCACCGGCCGGTTCACCGTGATGCTGGCCGAACGCGGGGCGGACATCGTCGGGATGGACATCTCCGGCCCGATGCTCCAACAGGGACGCGAGAAGGCCCGCGCCGCCGGCGTCGACGACCACCTCGAGTTCATGCGTGGGGACGCCGGTCGGCTACCGTTCCCGGACGACCACTTCGACGCCGTCTTCGCGATGCGGTTTTTCCATCTCGCCGACACGCCGGCGTCGTACCTCAGCGAGATGCGCCGCGTCTCGAAAGGGACGGTCTTTTTCGACACCTTCAACCGCTTTTCGACGCGGTCGATATACAACTGGGCGCTGCCGATGGGGTCGCGGTTGTACTCCCGCTACGAGGTCCGGAAACTGCTCGACGACGCCGGTCTCGAGTTGGTCACCGACGACCACGACTTCGTCCTCCCGTACGGTTTCTACCGGGAGATACCCGGTAGCACGGCCTCGACGTTCCGTCGCATCGACACGACGCTCGGGTCGATACCCGGCGGCGACCGCCTGTCGTCGGTGTCGTACTGGCACTGCGAGGGGTAGTCGTCCGAGGGCGGATACCCAACACTTACGCTCCGGGTCGCGTACACTCCCGCCAATGACGGATCTCTCCGACGTCGTCGCCCGGTCGCTCGCTCCCGAGACACGCGAGCGATTCACCGACCGGGTCGACGAGCAGGCGGCGTTCCTCCGCGCGGCGTTCGACGACGGTGACCTCGACAACGACGAGTTCGCAATCGGCCTCGAAATGGAAGTGTACGCCGTCGCCGACAGCGAGGACCCGCGACTCGTCCGCCTGCCGGCCGAGCGCTTTTCGGAAAGCGACGCCATCACGAAGGAATTGGGGCTGCACAACGCCGAGATCAACACCGACCCGTCGGTATTCGACGACGAGGGACTGGCCGAACAGGCCGCCACCATCCGCCGACAGACCGACCGCGCCCGGGCGGCCGTCGCCGACGACGGCGAACTGGTGCTGGACGCGATGTGGACGACGCCGCCCGCCGAAGGCGCACATAGCTATCTCGCGGCGACCGACGACCGGGACGGACTGGCCGTTGCCGCGAATATGCGTCCCGCACCACGGTACGTCGCCATCGACGAGGCCATCCGCGAGCAGGCCGGCGGGACGCTGTCGCTGTCGGTCCCCGGGGCCGACGTGGAGTTCCCCTCTATCCTGTTCGAGTCGCTGGCGACGTCGATACAGCCCCACCTCCAGATTCCCGATACGGACACGCTGCCGGCCTACTACGACGCGGGCATCAGGACGCTCGGACCGCTGCTCGCGCTGGCGACGAACTCGCCGTTCCTCCCGGGGGAGTTCTACGAGGGGGCCGACCCCGAGAGAGTCCTCGACGAGACCCACCACGAACTCCGCATCGCCGTCTTCGAGCAGTCTGTCAACTACACCGACTCGCCGAAGGTCCGCGTGCCCGAGGACATCGACGCGCCCGAGGACATCGTCGACGGCGTCCTCGCCGACGACCTGGTCGCGCCGTTCCTCCGGGAGTGGGTCGCGGACGGCCCGAAGACGGAGTACACGGACAACTACTGGGAGTTCGAACACAAGCGCGGGACCTACTGGCGGTGGCTGCGCTGTGTGATCGGCGGCGACCCGGTCGGGACCGGCGACGAGCGCTCGGCCCGCATCGAGTACCGCCCACTCCCGACACAGCCGACCGTCACCGACGTCGTGGGGTTGCAGGCGCTTACGGCCGGCCTCCTAGTCGGCCTCGTGGCCGCCGACCATCCGATCACCGACCTGCCGTGGGAGGCGGCCGAGGAGAGCTTCTACGCGGCTGCCGCCGAGGGCCTCGACGCCGAGTTGGCATGGGTGACCGCCGACGGCGAGCGGACCACCGACCGCGAGACCATCTTCGAGGAAGTGTTCGAGTACGCGACTCGAGGACTCACCGAACAGGGCGTCGCGGACCCCGAGTCGTACCTCGCGCCGATACGCGCCCGCTGGGAGGCGGGGACGACGCCGAGCCAGTGGAAGATAGCCCGCGTCCGAGAGGGTCTCGACGACGGACTAGACCTCGCGGCGGCCATCGAGCGGATGCAGCGGACGTACGTCCGGCACAGCGCCGAGAGCGACAGTTTCGCCGAGTGGCCCTAGATCGCCGACAGCGTCACGGTCCAGAAGGAGTCGAAGGCGTGGTCGAGCGCGGGTTCGGGGTCGCCGGTCGCGTCGACCGTCGCGCGGGCGTCGGCGTCGACATCGAGTTCGTGGAGGACGGTCGTCTCACCGACCAGATACAGCGGCGCGTCGCTGGGCCGTTCGGAGAGGGCCGCGGCCGCCCGGTCGAGGTGGGAGTCGATCTGTTCGTCACGGCGGCGCTCGAAGCGGGCCTGTGAGAAGCCGCCCTTCGAGTGGTTGCGTTCGAGGTCGCTGTCGAAGCCGTGAAACGCGGTCCGCTCGCGGCCCTCGTAGACGCCCATCGCGAAGAGGTCAGACCGGACCAGCGCCAGCGTGAACTCTCCAGTCGGTTCGAGCCACGACCGCTCGAACTCGGCGCGGTCGCTCCACGTGGCGAACGGCGACGGCGCGGCCGGGACGTCCAGCGCGGCGCTGAGCACGCCCGCGTCGTCGGCGACGGCGAGACACGGCGCGGCCCGGGAGACGAGCGCCGCACGCTCGCCGAAGGCCTCGCGGACAGCGTCCGGGATGCCCTGCCGGTGGGTAAGGACGGCCGTCATAACGCCTTCCGGGTCGCTCTCGACGGATTCGAGGCGGTCGAGGACCGCCGAGAGCCGGTCGCCCCGGAGCTGTTCTCGGTTACGGTACTCCAGCGTGGACTCCTCGCCGCGGAGGCGCTCGACGCGGTCCTGTAGTTCCGTGACGCGGTCCTCCAGTTCGTTGACCCGGCGCTGGGCGGCCTGTCGCTCGGTCACCGCCTCCGAGCGTCGCTCGTCGGCCGCGTCGAGTTGGGCTTGTAAGTCCGCCTTCTCGGCTTCGAGCGTCTCGATGCGCTCTTTCAGGTCAGCACGGCCCAGAAGCTGGTCGAACATACCCGTTGCCGGGAGGGCCAGCGGCTTAAATCCCTGCCGGCTCGGATACCTGTTCGAACCGCAGGAGCTGTTCGGCCCGGTCGGCCTTGGCGAGGAACACTTCGCGCAGCGCCGGCGGGTTCCGGACGTCTGTCGACTCGATGATGGCGTCCGGGACGGCGAGCGTGTCCGCCGGGACGCCGCTCTCGCCGCGTACCGGGAAGTGGCGCGTCCCGAGTTTCATCACGAGCGGCCGGTCCGCCGCCTCGTCGTACAACTGCTCGTTGACCTGTCTGTGCTGGGCACGACACATCGCCGGCACGTCGCTGTCGAAGCGTTCGACGTACAGGCGGCCGAGGTAGTACCCCCGCGAGAACTGTTCGAACATTCTGTGCGTGTCAACATCACCCACGGAGACTGATAAGCTTTCTCCGGGTCGGTGTCCGAGTAGCCGTTGATCCGACCGATACGCCCGCAAGATTGTCTTTAAACACTCTCCAGTTCCGAGAGACGGTTTCATCGGTTGGTGAACAGTCAGAACGAAGCTCCGCCTTTTTAGTGGCCGGGGATATAGACAGAGATAGAATGGCCGGCGGTATCAGCAAGTCGCTGGTGGTGCTCGTGGTACTCGCAGCCGTCGGTGTGACGGCCGTGACCGTCGGGGCCGTCGCCGGGGCGGACGGCGCGGCCGACCCCGAGCAGTCGGTGACACAACTGGAGACGGACAACGGGACGAACAACACGACGGTCCCGCTGGGGAGCCAGATCAGCGCCTTTATGCAGGCGACCGCGGCCGAGACGGACGCCGATGTCGACGATGGGATGTGGACGGCGGCGTTCGACGCGGCCAACGGGACCAACCGGTCCGAGCTGGTCGAGAACCGGACGGCCGCCCTCCAGGACCGCCTCGAATCGCTCCGAGCCGAAGTGTCACGACTCAGAAACGAGACGGGCGACGTGAGGAACCCCGGGGTGTCCGCCCGGGCGTCGGCCACGGTGACGCGCCTCGACAGGCTTCAGTCGACTATCAACCGGACCGAGTCCGCGGCCCGCGAGACTGGCGTGAACACGAGTCGGCTGGACCGCCTCCGGCGGAACGCCTCTGACCTCGCGGGCCCCGAAGTAGCGGCCATCGCCCGGAACCTCTCGGGCGTCGGACCGCCGACTGACGCCGGACCGCCCGCCGACGCGGGGCCGCCAGCGGACGCGGGACCGCCGGACGGCAACGAGACCGGACCACCGACCGACAACGACACCGGACCGCCGGCGGACGCTGGCCCTCCTGAAGATACCGACACTGGACCACCAGCGGACGCTGGCCCTCCCGAGGACAACGAGACAGGGCCGCCAGTCGACGCCGGACCGCCGGACAGCAACGAGACGGGACCGCCGGACACAAACGAGACTGGACCGCCAGCGGACGCAGGCCCTGGGAACCGGACCGGACCGTCGGACGGTAACGAGAGCGGCCCGCCCGCGGAGGCTGGCCCACCGACGACGAACGAGACAGGTCCGCCAACCGATACCGTGCCGCCGGCGGACAACGGGACCGGCCCGCCCGCGGACAACGGAACCGGCCCGCCCGCGGACACCGGCCCGGACGCCAACGAGACAGGCGAAACCGACGACATGACGGCGGACGACACCGAAAGCGAGACTGACGACGACTCCGGACCGGTCGAGCGCGGCGGCGGACCGCCGAGTGACACGACACCCGGCAGCGGCAACGGGCCGGCCGACGACGACAGCGACGACGAGGACGAAGACGAGAGCGGGAACGGGAACGGCGACAACGGCAACGGTAGCGGCCCGCGGTGACGGCTATTTTCGGTTCGGGGTCAGTCCGACTGTATCGACGTGAGGGTCTCGAAGTCCTCGTCGCTGTAAGCGATCAGCGCCACGTCGGAAAGCGACGCGGGGTCGAACGCTCGTATCTCCTCGGCGATGATGCGAGCGCCGTCCGCGAGGTCAAAGCCCGCGATACCACAGCCCAGAGCGGGCACCACGAGCGACTCGACGCCGAGTTCGTCGGCCACTCGCAGGGTGTTCCGGGTCGCCGCGTGGATACTGTCGGCCGTCGCCTGCCCGCCGGCCGGCATCGCCGCGGCGTGGACCACGTACTCTGCGTCGAGGTCGTAGGCGTCGGTGACGGCGACGCCGCCGAGGTCGACCGGCCCCTTCGATTCGGCCTCCTTCGGGAGACCGCTGCCGGCCGCGTGCTTGAGCGCACCGGCGACGCCGCTCCCCATCCGGAGGCTCGTGTTCGCGGCGTTGACGAGTGCGTCCGCCGACTGTGCCGCAATGTCGCCCTGAATCACACGAAACTCCATAGTCGAGTGGTCGGCGAGCGACCACTAATTCGTTCGGGGCCGCGGCGTACAACTATCTCCAACGCGTAGGACTGCTATGTCGACGCGTTCCCGAGTCTCCCGCGACGTGCTGTCGATGACGTGGCGGGACGTGCTGTTCGCACACTGGCCAGTCGACCCGGACGTGGTCGCGCCGACGCTGCCGGAAGGGCTGTCGGTCGACACCGACGCCGAGGGACGGGCGTGGCTCAGCGTCGTCGGATTCGTGATGGACGATATCCGCCCGCGGTTCTCGCCGGTCGGCCTCTCCTTCCCGGAGTTGAACCTCCGGACGTACGTCCGTCAAGAGGGCGCGGGCGGCGTCTACTTCTACAACCTCGACGCCGACGACCGCCTCGGCGTCGGCGTCGCCCGACGGCTGTTCCAGTTGCCGTACTACCGCGCCGAGATGTCCGTCACCGGCCGCAGCGACCGGGTCCACTTCCGGAGCCACCGGACCCACGACGGCGTGCCGCCGGCCGACTTCGACGCGGTACTCACGCCGGCAAGCGACCCCGAACCGGTCGCTCCGGGTAGTCTCGACGCGTTCCTCGTCGAGCGCTACCGCTTTTTCGCGGCCGACGACGACGGCCGGCTCTACTACGGCGACATCGACCACGACCCGTGGCGAGTCGCCGAGGCGACGCTGTCGGTCCGGAAGAACACGCTGTTCGAGGCCGCGGGGTTCGACCACCCCGGCGGCGACCCGGTGGTCCGCTACTGTCCCGAACTGCCCGTGACGGCCGGTCGCCTCCGGCGGTCGTAGGCTATAAACGGGATACGGTCGCAGTCCCACGGGATGAGCGACGACCCTCCAGACCACGGCACCGACGGGAGAGACAGGGCGCCGCCGGACGATGACGGGACGGCCACAGGAGCGGATCCCGTCCCGTCGGACGAGGGCGGCCCGGACGGGAGCGCCGCCGACCCCGACGACGGCGTCGACACGGAGCGGACGCCCGACGACGGGGCGGCCGTCTCCGGCAGTGTAGCCGACGAGGACCTCGATATGGACAGCTACACCACCGAGACCCGGACGCTGGACCCGCGGGTGCAGTTGCTGTGGGTCGCCCGAGCAGTCGTCACTGCGCTCGTGGTCGGGGCCATCGCCACCGGAATCACGTTCTTCGCCGCGCCGGACCTGCTCGTGGTCGGCGGGGGCGGCGTCTTCGCCCTCGCGTTGGTCCTCGGTATCGGTCACGCGATACTGCTGTACCGGACGTGGGAGTACCGCGTCCGCGAGGACTCGATGTACCTCGACCGCGGCGTGGTCACGCGCGTCCAGACGGTCGTCCCCTACGTCCGCGTCCAGCACATCGACACCAGCAGGGGACCGATAGAGCGCGCGGTCGGCCTCTCCTCGCTGGTCGTGTACACCGCCGGCTCCCGCGGGGCCGACGTGACCGTTCCCGGACTGACGCCCGAGGAGGCCGCCGACCTCCAGTCGCGGCTGAAGGTCCTGGCGATAGAGTCAGAGGGCGAGGACGCGGTCTGACAATGCGACTCGACCCACTCTCTATCCCCTACCGCGCGGTCGAGAAGAGCTTCCAGTTCGTCGTGGGCGCGGCGTTCATCGGGTTCGCCGGGTTCGGATCGAACAATCCCGGATCGCTCGGGTCTATCGTCGGCATCCTCGCCGTCGTCCTCCTCGGCCTCGTGGTCGGCGTGGGCTGGCAAGTGGCCTACTTCAAGCGCTTCGAGTACCGACTGACCGGGGACACCTTCGACATCGACTCCGGCGTCGTCTCGCGGCGCGAACGGGAGATTCCCTACGGCCGCATCCAGAACGTCGACATCTCACAGAACGTGATCCAGCGGGCGCTGGGTATCGCCGAGGTGCGACTGGAGACGGCGGGCGGCGGCGAGACCGAAGCGAAGTTGCGGTTCGTCAGCTACGACGAGGCCGAACGCCTCCAGGAGGAGGTGGCGAAACGGAAGCGCGACGAGACGGGCGACGGCGAGACGGCACCGGTCGAGGAGCGGACGACCGCGCTGTTCGACATCACGCCGCGGGAACTGGTCGTCCTCGGCATCGTCTCGATGGACCCCCGGCTGCTGTCGATCATCGCCGTGCCGCTGTCGTTCGTCGGGCCGTCGGTGTACGTCCAGTTCATCCCCGAGACGGGGTCGGTGTGGCTGCTGGTCGGGTCCAGTCTTGTCGGCATCGTCGTCGTGACGGCGCTGCTCAGCGGCGTGATAGCGATGACCCGCTACTACGGCTTCCAGTTGCGGGCCACCGACGACGAGTACCGCTACGAACGGGGCCTGCTCCAGCGGTTCAGCGGCTCGATCCCCAAATCGAAGGTCCAGACGCTGACGCTGACCGAGAACGTCATCGCGCGGCGACTGGGCTACGCGAGCCTCACCATCGAGACGGCGGGCTACGCCGCGACCGGCGGGGCTGACAGCAACGGCTCCCAGTCGGCGATACCCATCGCCGACCGCGACCACGCACTCTCGGTCGCCCGGCGGATTGAACCGTTCGAGAGCCTCGAGTTCCAGCGCCCGCCGAAACGGGCCCGACAGCGGTACGCCGCGCGCTATCTCATCGTCGTCGGCGTCCTACTGGCGATCAGTTACGCCGTCGTGGCGCTGACCTCGGTGTCGTACCCGTGGTTCGCGCCGGCGGCACTGGTCGTCCTGGTCCCCCCCGCCGCACACCTCAAGTGGGCCAACCGGGGTTATCGAATCGAGGACGACCACGTCCTCACGCGCAACGGCTTCTGGTCGCGGCGGATTTCGGTCGTCCCCTCCTACCGCATCCAGACGGTCGTCACCTCCGCGACGGTGTTCCAGCGCCCGGCGGTCGCTGGCGAC
>NZ_WPCA01000228.1 GCF_009741825.1 Halapricum sp. CBA1109 | reverse complement strand
CGCTGGCGCTCACGCCGAAACATCAAAAGAGCGCTCTCCGCTGTCGCGCTCTTTCGAGCTTCGACGCTCACTACCGTTCGCGTCGAAACGTCGGCAGTCCGCTCGCGGGGCTCGCTCCCTGCCGAGCTTCGGCGTTCGCTGGCGCTCACGCCGAAACACCGAATGATCACTCCATTCGTCGCTCTCTTTCGAGCTTCGACGCTCGCGCTCCAATCGTCGCGCTCACGCCGAAACACTACCCTTTTGACCCTCCTTCCGGTAAGACAGCGTATAATGGGCCGACGCAAGAAGATTGTCGAGGAATGTGAGACACTGATGGGGAAGCCGGAGAACATCCGGAACATCGCCATCGCGGCTCACGTCGACCACGGAAAGACGACGCTGACAGACAACCTCCTGGCCGGTGCCGGTATGATCGCCGACGAGGGCGAGGCGACGAAGCTGATGATGGACACCGAGGAGGACGAACAGGAACGCGGGATCACCATCGACGCGGCCAACGTTTCGATGACCCACGAGTACGAGGACACCAACCACCTCATCAACCTCATCGACACGCCGGGCCACGTCGACTTCGGCGGGGACGTCACCCGCGCGATGCGCGCCGTCGACGGTGCGCTCGTCGTGGTGGACGCCGTCGAGGGCGCGATGCCCCAGACCGAGACCGTCCTGCGACAGGCGCTGCGGGAGGGCGTCAAGCCGACCCTGTTCATCAACAAGGTCGACCGCCTCATCTCGGAGCTTCAGGAAGGGCCCGAGGAGATGCAGGAGCGCCTGCTGTCGGTCATCCACGACGTGAACGAACTCATCCGTGGGATGACCGAGGAGATGGACGACATCGAGGACTGGACCGTCTCCGTCGAGGACGGCACGGTCGGCTTCGGGTCCGCCCTCTACAAGTGGGGCGTCTCGATGCCCTCGATGCAGCGGACGGGGATGGACTTCGGCGAGATCATGGAGCTAGAGCGCAACGACAAGCGCCAGGAACTCCACGAGCGGACGCCGCTGTCGGACGTCGTGCTCGACATGGTCTGTGAGCACTTCCCGAACCCCATCGACGCACAGCCCCGCCGTGTCCCGCGCATCTGGCGTGGCGACGCCGACTCCGACATCGCTGAAGGGATGCAGTTGGTCGACGAGGACGGCGAGGTCGTCCTGATGGTCACCGACATCGGGATCGACCCCCACGCCGGCGAAATCGCCGCCGGGCGTGTCTTCTCCGGGACGCTGGAGAAAGGCCAGGAGCTGTACGTCTCCGGGACCGCGGGCAAGAACCGCGTCCAGAGCGTCGGGATCTACATGGGTGGCGAGCGCGAGGAAGTCGAGCAGGTCCCCGCGGGCAACATCGCCGCGGTGACCGGTCTCAAAGACGCTATCGCCGGGTCGACGGTCTCTTCCGTCGAGATGACGCCCTTCGAGTCCATCGAGCACATCTCGGAGCCGGTCATCACCAAGAGCGTCGAGGCCCAGAGCATGGACGACCTGCCGAAACTCATCGAGACGCTCCAGCAGGTCGCCAAGGAGGACCCGACGATCCAGATCGAGATCAACGAGGACACCGGCGAGCACCTCATCTCCGGGCAGGGCGAACTCCACCTCGAAGTGATCGGCCAGCGCATTGAGCGCAACCAGGGCATCCCGATCACGACCGGTGAGCCCATCGTCGTCTACCGCGAGGCTCCTCAGGAGTCCTCCCGCGAGGTCGAGGGCATCTCGCCGAACCGCCACAACCGCTTCTACATCACCGTCGAACCCCTCGACGAGGACATCGTCGAGACGATCAAACTCGGCGAGGCCAGTATGGACATGCCCGAACTGGAGCGGCGTGAGGCCCTCCAGGAGGCCGGTCTCGACAAGGACGCCTCCCAAGAGGTCGAGCACATCCACGGGACCAACATCCTCATCGACGACACGAAGGGGATCCAGCACCTCAACGAGACGATGGAACTCGTCATCGAGGGCCTCGAGGAGGCGCTCAACGACGGGCCGCTGGCCGCCGAACCGGTCCAGGGCTCACTCATCCGCCTCCACGACGCCCGCCTCCACGAGGACGCCATCCACCGCGGTCCGGCCCAGGTCATCCCGGCCGTCCGCCAGGCCGTCCACAACGCCCTGATCGACGCCGAGATCCGCCTGCTCGAACCGATTCAGGACGTCCGCATCGACGTCCCCAACGAGCACATGGGTGCCGCCTCCGGCGAGATCCAGGGCCGTCGTGGCCGCGTCGACGATATGTACCAGGAGGGTGACCTCATGGTTGTCGAGGGCATCGCGCCCGTCGACGAGATGATCGGCTTCTCCAGCGACATCCGGAGCGCGACCGAGGGTCGTGCCTCCTGGAACACGGAGAACGCCGGCTTCCGCGTTATGGCTGATAATCTCCAGCCGGAGAAGATCACCGAGATCCGTGAGCGCAAGGGTATGAAGACGGAACTGCCGGAAGCGATCAACTACTTCTAAACCCACTTTTTCCGTCGAGGGGTCGCTGGCGCGACCCCTCCGCGCAAAAA
>NZ_WPCA01000073.1 GCF_009741825.1 Halapricum sp. CBA1109 | reverse complement strand
CTCCTCGCGGGCGGCCTCGGCCTCCCGAAGTGTCTCGTCCAGCGACGCCGCCGCCGAGAGCAGACCGCCGTAGGTCTCGCCGATCTCGTCGATACGGTCGTCGGCGAGGTCGAGGTCGAACTCCCCGGCGTCTATCTTCCGGACGCTCCCGTTTATCTCCCGGAGCGCGCGGTACATCTCACAGTACCCCAGAAACCCTGTCACCGCGACCACGAGGCTGATGAACGCCGCCGCTGAGAGCACGTCGGCAAACAGGACGACCGACAGCGCCGGGGCGCCGACGACGGAGATGAACGCGATGACGAACAGGCGGACGCCGAAGTTCCGCCGGACGGCGGTCGGGAGGTACGGTTCGATGGCCATCGGGACGGCGCCGACGGCGACCAGAAGCCGTTCGAGCGGACCGGCGGACTGTGTTGTTGGTGGCATAGGTGGCTGAGAGACGTCTGGAGTCTAGTGATATTCGTTTACACCGGAGCCGTATCAACGGTTGGGGCGCGTTCTCAGAACTGAGAGCGGTGGGTTTGATATCACGGGGCCGTCTACACTGGAGGAGATGCACACACCGACGACCGGGCGAGAGCAGTCGTGACTGTTGCCGACCAGTTCATCGGGGTGTTCGGGAGTGACCCGCTCGTCCACGGACTCGTGGGTGGGCTGTTCATCGCCACGCTGAACCTCATCGGCGCGTCGCTGATACTGGTCTGGCGGAACCCGAGCGAGCGGTGGCTCGACGGAGCGCTGGGGTTCGCCGCGGGCGTGATGATGGCCGCGGCGTTCACCAGCCTCATCCTCCCCGGGATCGAGTTGACCGAAGTCGTCGTCCCCGGCGTCCCCGCCGAAGGCTGATCAAGCCGCTACCCGTGCTGTTCGGCGTGTTGCTCGGGGCGGTCGTCCTCGACCGCGGCGACGCCATCGTCCCCCACGCCCACTACCTCCTGACCGGCGGCACGCGATCTGACGCGGCCGATCCGGGCAGTTCGGTCCCCTCGGTCGACGATCCGCGGGTCGCCTCTGTCGTCCTCTTCATCCTCGCCATCACGCTGCACAACATGCCCGAGGGGCTGGCCGTCGGGGTCGCCTTCGGCTCCGAGAACGTCGAGCAGGCGCTGGCGCTGATGGTCGCCATCGGCATCCAGAACGTCCCGGAAGGCTGGCTGTCTCCGTCGCAGCGATCAACGCCGGCCTCGACCGGCGGGCCTACGCCGTCTTCGCCGGGATCCGCGCCGGCGTCGTCGAGGTGCCGGTCGCCGTCGCCGGCGCGGTCGCCGTCGCGGTGTTCTCGCCGCTGCTCCCCTACGCGATGGGCTTTGCCGCCGGCGCGATGATCTTCGTCATCAGCGACGAAATCGTCCCCGAGACCCACACTCGTGGCTACGAGCGCATCGCGACGCTTGGCCTGATGGTCGGCGTCGTCGTGATGCTGTATCTGGATATCGCACTGGCAGGGGGATAGAAACAGGACAACGGAGGGGTCGGGAGCGCCCGTGTCTCAGCCGTGTTTGTAGCTGACGCCGTTGCCCGTCGTGGGGTACTCCCACTCGACGTTGCCGTGGGGGCAGGCGAACCGACAGCTGCCACATTCGAGGCAGTTCTCGTAGGCGATGGTCGGGACGCCGCCCTCCTCGGCCCGCCAGACGTCGGCGGGACAGACGTTCGTACACTCGTAGGTCGTACACGTCTCGGCACAGATGCCGGGCACCTCGATGCCGAGGTGGGACTCCCCGCTGTCCTTGTACTTGACAGTGTACAGGCGGTCTTCGATCGATGCGTCCTCGGGTTGTGGCGTGTCGGGTACGCTGGGTGCTGCTTTGCTCATGATAGCATCTTACGGAACTTCCAGGCTTTCTTCGCCATCCCGAACCAGCCGCCGCTGGCGTTCAGGATGTGTGACTTTGCATCCGAGACGTGTTCGTCCTTGGGCCGGTCGTCCATCCGGAAGTACTCCTCGGTGGCGTCGCCCAGCGCGTGGGGCAACTCCTCGAAGAGGAACTCCTTCTCCTCGGCGGCGGTGTCCATAAACCAGCCGTAGTGGTCGAGGTTCTGAACGACGTAGGACTCTTCGAGGCGCTGTTCGTAGGACTCCAGTGCGGCCGCGTCGGACCGGCCGCGGTCTAGGGCGTCGGCGATGGCCTGCCCGGCGTGGAAGCCGCTCTCGACGGCCATGTTCGTCCCCTCCAGATGGATGCCGCTGTTGAGGACCAGTCCCGCCGCGTCGCCGACGATGACCGCCCCGTCGTGGACGAGGTCCGGCATCGAGTCGGGACCGCCCTCCGGGATGGCGTGGGCGGAGTACTCGACCATCCGGCCGCCGCGGACCAGCGGCGCGACCGCCGGGTGCTGTTTGAACTGGTCGAGCACCTCGTCGGGCGTCCGCTCGCCGTGGGCGGCGTCCTCGATGGAGTAGACGACGCCGATGGAGACGGTTCGTTTGTTGGTGTAGAGGAACGCGCCGCCGACGGCGTCGCCGACCGCCCCGTCGCCGAAGTAGTGGGCGGCCAGTCCGGCCTCGCCGTCGAGGTGGAACCGGTCTTCGAGTTTCTCGCGGTCGTACTTGCGGACCTCCTTGGCCGAGACGGCGACGTTGTCGCGGTCGTCCTGTCGTTTGAGCCCCGCGCCCTCGCTGACCAGCGAGTTCGCCCCCTCGCCGAGGACGACGACGGGCGCGCGAAGGGTCCCGTTGGGCCGGTCGGTCTCGACCCCGACGACGGTCCCGTCCTCCCGAATCAGGTCCGTGACGGTCGTCTCGGTGATCAGCGTCGCGCCGGCCTCGACGGCCTGGTCGGCGAACCACTCGTCGAAGTCCCGGCGCAGGACCATCCACGAGTCGTTGTGTGGCTCCTCGCGCCACGCCGCCGGCGCGATCGACATCGACGTCTCGTCGCCGGCGTCGCTGAGCATACTGTAGGTCTTCTTGGCGACGTAGCGCTCTTTGGGCGCGTCCGAGAGGTCGGTCAACTCGCGGATCCGCGGCGTGTACAGCACGCCGCCGAAGACGTTTTTCGATCCCGGCGACGGGCCGCGTTCGAGCATCACCACGTCCAGTCCGTCCTTGGCCATCGTCAGCGCGGCGGCGGTCCCAGACAGGCCCGCGCCGACGACGATGGCGTCGAACTCGTCGTCGTAGTTCGGCGTCGCCGTCATGCTGGCACCTCCTCGCGCTGGAGCCGATCGATCAGTTCCGGGACGACCTCGTGGAGGTCACCCACGATTCCGTAGTCGGCGTTGTCGAATATCGGCGCGTTGGGGTCGGTGTTGATAGCGATCACCGTCTCGCTGTCGTCCATCCCCTCGACGTGCTGGATGGCGCCGGAGATACCGGCCGCGATGTACAGCTCCGGCCGGACGGTCTTGCCAGTTTGGCCGACCTGTCGGGCCGGTTCGATCCAGCCTCGTCGACGGCATCGCGGGTGCCCGCGACCGTCCCGTCCAGGGCGTCGGCCAACTCCCACAGCGGGTCGAAGTCGCCTTCCGTGCCCATCCCGCCGGCGACGACCACGTCGGCGTCGGTGATGTCGGCCACGTCGCCGACGTCCCGTTCGAGGACCTCCGTCATCGTGTCGTCCTCCTCGACGACCACCTCGACGTCGATTACCTCGCCCTCGCGGTCGGGGTCGGGTTCGGCGGCCGGGAAGACGCCGGCCCGGACGGTCGACATCTGCGGGCGGTGGTCCGGGCAGATGATCGTCGCCAGCGCGTCCCCGCCGAAAGCGGGGCGGCGCATCTCGTAGCGGTCGTTTGCCATCTCCAGTTCCGTGCAGTCGGCGGTGAGGCCGGCGTGGTTCGGGACGGCCACGCGGCCGGCGAAGTCACGGCCGGTATGGGTCCCGCCGATGAGCGCGATAGCGGGTTTGCGCTCCTCGACGAGGTAGCGGAACTGCTCGCCGTAGGGGTCAGAACGGTAGGGCTCGAACACCGGGTCGTCGGCGACCAGCACGCGGTCGGCCCCACGGGCGATACACTCCTCGGGGATCGAATCGATGTCCTCGCCCATCACCAGCGCGACGAGGTCCTCGCCGCGTTCGTCCGCCAGATCCCGCCCCTTCGTCAGCAGTTCCCAAGCGACGCTTGCGACCTCGCCGTCGTGCTGTTCGACGAACACCCAGACGTCGTCGTACGCCTCGACGTCGATGTCGGTGTCTCCGGTCGCGGCCATCATCGCACCTCCCCTATCTTTTCGGCCAGTTCGTCGGCGCTGTCGACCATCGACTGCTCGCGCGGGACGGGGTCGGCCGTCGCCATCCCGCCGACTTGGGTCGGCGAAGCGGCCATCCCCACCTCGTCCTCGACGCCGAGGTCCGAGGCGTCCCACTCGGTGGGTTCGAACTCCGTCTCGGCGTATATCTTCCGGTGGAGGTCGGCCGTTCGCGGCGTGTTCTCCCCGAAGCCCATCGCGACGACCACCGGCAGTTCGGCGGCGACCCGTTCGTAGCCGCCCTCGACGTCCCGGCGGGCGACGAGGCGGTCCTCCTCGGGCCGGGCCTCCAGTTCCTCGACGTAGGTTAGCTGTGCCCAGCCGTTGTGGGCGGCGATGCCCGGCGGGACCTGCCCGGTCGAGGAGTCGGTGGTCTCCTCGCCGCCGAGGACCACGTCGGCGTCGAGTTCCTCGGCCGCGCGGGCCAGCGCGAGACTCGTCGGCCACGTGTCGCTGCCGCCGAAGGCCCGGTCGGTCAAGAGCACGCCATCGTCGGCGCCCATCCCGACGGCGACTTGCAGCACCTCCCCGGCCGTCGGTGGCCCCATCGTCAGGGCTGTCACGGTGCCGCCGCCGGCCTCACGGAGCGACAACGCCGCTTCGATGGCGTTGTAGTCCGGCGAGTTGAGGACCGCCTCGGCGTCCGAGCGGTTCAGTCGTCCCGTGTCCGGGTCGATAGAGACGTCGTCGGCGTCCGGGACCTGCTTTACGCAGACGACGATGTTCCATCCGTTGTCCATAATGTATGCCCCCGTCAATGCGGGTTGTTTTCGTCGCTCTCCATCCGAACCGATGTTCTTCCCGGTAGTAAACGACACCCAGTTTCCCACCTGCTGGGAACCGCGCCCGGGAAACCGTACACCGGCTGTTGTAAACTTTCACTCAGTGTAGTCGTTCCTGATCGTTGATTTTGGATCTATGAAAAGATATTTCATCGTTCCTTCTGTACAGCGGAATGCGATGGAAGGAAACCAGTCACGGCGGACGGTGCTGAAGGGTATCGGTGGGGCACTGGCGTCCGCGGCGGCGCTCGGCGCCGCAGGGACGGCGGCGGCCAAGGAGACGACCAAGGCCGGCAGCGACCTCTACTACGATCCGGCGGTCGAGTTCACGGCGGCGTCATACGACGGCGCGGACCGGAAGGGCGCGCTGCTTGAGGCCATCAAGTACGACACGGCGTCCTGCCTGATCGGGGACGTCCACTACATCGTAGACGACGGGGACGACACCTACGACGTGCGCGACGACGCCGCCGACAGCGACGTCGGCGTGACCGTCGGCGGGCTAGACGAGGCGTACCTCTCGACGCAGATTCCGGTCGCGAACGGCGAGGCCGACCTCTACCAGCAGGCGTTCGTCAACGAGACGGACAACGCACCGTCGCTGCTGATCGAGAACGACCTCGAACTGCCGGCGGGCGGGGACTACACCGTCGCGACGCTGGCCAACCCCGAACTCGGCGACGAGGACAACGACGCCCACCTCGTCTCGGAGGGGTACTACGACGTCCTCGTCGTGACCGACGGGACCGACTACGTCGCCTTCGCCCAGCGCGAGACCTGGCGGAAGGCATTCGACGACCAGCAGGTCGGCATCGAGGCCACGAGCGAGTCAGCGTGGGAGAACGCCTACGTCGACGGCGACGCCGCTCTCGACACCAACACGAGCAACAGCGGCGACGTCGACCTCGCGTTCACCCTCGCGGTCGGCGACCGCGAGCAGATCACGTGGACGACGGCCATCGGCTTCGGCACGACTGAGGCCGACGCCGTCGACCGCGCCGTCGGCGCCCTCGAAGCCGGCTTCGACAGCGAGCGACAGGACAGCCTCTTCTAGGTCGCCGGGAGCGTCAGCGACACGGTCGTCCCGTCGTCGCCGGTGTCGAACGCCACGGTCCCGCCGAGGCGGTCGACGCCCCACTGGACGACCCACAGACCGAGGCCGCTCCCGTGGTCCAGATCCGTCTCCGTCCCCGAGCGCAGCGGCGACAGTTCGTGGTCGGGGATCCCCGGGCCGGCGTCGGCGACGACGACTTCGACACCCTCGGCGGTTCGGTCGACGGCGACCGAGACCGGGTCGTCGCCGTGGGCGAGCGCGTTCTCGACGATTTCGGCAAGTATGAGCGCGAGCACGTCCGGTTCGGCCGCGACCGTCAGTCCCTCGGGGACCGACACCGCGACGGCGTCGGCGTCGGCGCTCGCGTCGTCGACCGCCGACCGAACGAGCGTGTCGAGGTCGACCGTCGTGCGCTCGCCGTCGGTACCGATGGCCGTCTCGATGTCCCGGACCGTCGCGCCCGTCGCGACGAGGTCGTCTGCCGTCGTCGCCGCCGTCGAGAGCATCGACTCGGTTTCGGGGTCGTCGATCCGGTCGCTCGCCGCCTCGACGTACCCTTTGACGACGGTGAGGTCGTTGCGGAGGTTGTGCCGCAGGACGCGGTTCATCACTGTCAACCGCTGCTCGCGGCGGACGGCCTCGGTCACGTCCTGGAACACCAGCGTGTAGCCGACGTGGTCGCCGCCGGGGTCGGTCAGCCGTGCCGGCGTCACGTCGTACTGGCGGCGCTCCCCGCCGGCCGCTATCGAGAGCCGTTGTTCGTCGGCGTCCGGGTCGATTTCGGTGTCGAGCAGCGACGACAGCGACTGGGTCAGCGCGGCCCGTTCGTCGGCGTCGACCAGCGACTCCGCGGCGGCGTTCAGCGTCACGACCCGCCCCTCGGTGTCCACGATGACCACGGGCGTCCCCAAATCCCGTATCGCCGCCTGCTCGCCGGCCCGCCGGGTCCCCGGCAGGAACTCGAACATGTCGTTGCCGACGAACGCGTAGACGTCGAGGGCGACGTGCGGGAGGAAAAACAGCGGCGTGAGGTTCAACGCCGGCATCGCCGGGCCGAACCCGAACAGCCACAACAGCAGCGTTATCCCGGGGATGGTCGCGCTGGTCCCGACGGCAAGCGCCTCCCGACGGAAGAGGGGGCCGTAGCTCAACACCGTGTCGAACAGCAGGAAGACGCCGAGGACGACCCACAGCGTGGCGAACGCGAGGACGACGAACAGCCCCGGCTCGTGGGTGTACTCGGTACCGGCCAGTCCGGCCACCGAGACTACGTCGAACCCCCGGTAGACGAGGCCGTGGGCGCCGTTCGAGAGGACGAGGAGGTTCGAGCCGACCGTGAGAGCGAGCGGGACCCGGTAGAGCCACGTCGAAAGCACCGCAGTCCGGCCGGTGTACCCCAGCGCGAACCCGAGATAGCAGACGGCCGTCCACGGCATCGCCACCAGCGTCAGGAGTTCGAGCGCGAGGCGCAGCGTCGGGTCGAACACCAGCAACGCGACGGCGTAGCTCAGACACCACGTCGTCTGGGCGACCATCGAGGCGAGAAACCACCGCGCGCCCGGCCGCTCGCGGTAGGGCCACAGGCGGGCGAACAGGTACACCGTCCCGAACCCGGCGGCGAACGACCCGACGAGGACGACCCAGCGGCCGATCACGGCTTGGCTATCGGCCCGGACGGTGGTGTAGCTTTGCACTCGGGCCGGTCACACGGCTTTTACGTCCCGGTGGAGTACTGTCGGGTATGACTGCAAACGCCGAGCGGATCGGGGTCGTCTGCCCCGCCTGCTCACCGGAGCTAGAGACCGTCCACGAGGTCCTCAAAGAAGGGGGCCAGTTGACGGTCCGCTGTACCGAGTGTGACCACGTCCACAAGACCACACCGCCCGAGGACGACGAGATACAGCGCGACGTCGTCGTCTCACAGGACGGCGAGTCCTTCAGCGACACCGTCGACGTGCCCGCTGAGGAGGCGCTGTCGGTCGGCGAGGAGTTCCTCCTAGAGACCGAGGAAGCGATTCTGACCGTCCGGATCACCAGCCTCGAACTCGACTCCGGCCGCGTCGACTCGGCCGAGGCCGAGGACGTCGAGACAATCTGGACGCGGGTGGTCGGCAACGTCGCCGTCAACACGACCATCCACCCGAAAGAGGGGACCCGCGAGGGGACCCGCAGCGAGCGTCTGCAGGTCCCCGGCGACTACGAGTTCGTCGTCGGCGAGACGGACAACCTCGGCGACCTGGAGTTCACCGTCGAGGGCATCCACATCCGCGAGGACGCCCACGGCTACAACCACGAGAAACTCGACCACGACGGCGACATGGCCTTCGCCAAGGACATCAATCGGCTGTACGTCCGCGACGAGGCGACGACCGCCTGGTCGGCGTGGTAGGATGGGACTGTTCGGCGGCGACGGGAGCGACGACCCGAGCGCCCGCCGGGAGTCGATGGTCGCGGACCTGCGTGAGCGCGGCCGCGTCACCGACGAGGCGGTGCAGTCCGCGATGGCGACCGTCCCCCGCCACGCGTTCGTCCCCGAACAGCACCGCGACCGCTCGTACGCCGACCGCACGCTCTCCATCGGCGAGGGACAGACCATCAGCGCGCCGCATATGGTCGGGATCATGGCCGAGTTGCTGTCGCTGTCGCCCGGCCAGCGCGTCCTCGAAGTCGGGACCGGCTGTGGCTACCACGCGGCCGTGACCGCCGAACTGGTCGGGGCCGACGGCGTCTACAGCGTCGAGTACCACGACTCGCTGGCCGAACAGGCCCGCGAGCGCCTCGGGGAACTGGGCTACGGCGGCATCTCGATTCGGGTCGGCGACGGCCACGACGGCTGGCCCGAACACGCCCCCTACGACCGGGCGTATCTCACCTGCGCGCCGGCGACGCTCCCGGATCGGGTCCTCGATCAACTGCGGCCCGGCGGACGTATCGTCGCCCCGGTCGGTCGCGGCCAGCAGGAACTCGTCGTCGCGACCAAGCGTGACGACGGGAGCCTCGACCGCCGAACCAACGGCGGCGTCCGGTTCGTCCCGATGGTCGGCGGCGAAGAATGACGGGCGCGACCGCTCGACCGATTTCGACCGTTTGATAGTGCGCGCGGCCGACGGTCAGGACGCTATGGCAGACTGTCCCGAATGCGGGGCCGACGTCGCGCCCCACGCAGACGCCGAGATCGGAGAGATAATCGACTGTGGCACTTGCGGCGCGGAACTGGAGGTCGTCGACGACGACCCCGTCGAACTCGACACCGCCCCGGAACTCGAAGAGGACTGGGGCGAGTGACCCGATAGTAGCGTTGATTGGGTTCGGACCGGTACACCCACCCGATGCCCGAACCGCTGTTGTGCCCGGACTGTGGGTGGACCGGTACGAAGGCAGACACCGACGACGGCGACTGTCCCGTCTGTTCGAAGACCGTCGAGTTCGTCGAGTGACGCGAGTGGACCGGCGAGGACGGGAGCGAGTGACGGACTGCACGAGAGGGACGTAGCCGGCCGTATCGGAGGGACGCGGGAGTATGATTGACTCACGAGGGAACGAACGGAGTAAGTGGACTCGCGGGGATTTGAACCCCGGGCCTCTTCCTTGCGAAGGAAGCGATCTACCGCTGATCTACGAGCCCGCGTTCGGAAGCAGGGGGCGCAACGGTTTGAATGATGCGATCCCTGCGCGCGAGACGGCGACGGTCGCCGGCTCGGATTAGTCCCGTCGTCCGACGGTCACGCTCCGGGTGGAACGCTCAGTCCTCGAGGACGATCTCGATGGAGACGTCGTTCGGGACCTGGATGCGCATCAGCTGTCGCAGCGCGCGTTCGTCGGCGTCGATGTCGATCAGCCGCTTGTGGACGCGCATCTCCCAGTGCTCCCACGTCGCGGTCCCCTCACCGTCGGGGGACTTGCGGGCGGGCACTTCCAGCGTCTTGGTCGGCAGCGGGACGGGCCCGCTGAGCTTGACGCCGGTCTTGTTCGCGATCTCGCGAACGTCGTCGCAGATGTCGTCCAGGTCGGCCGGGCTGGTGCCCGCGAGCCGAACGCGTGCCTGCTGCATTATTCGCGCTCGTCGACGCTCAGGACCTTGCCGGCCGCGATGGTCTGACCCATGTCACGGATGGCGAAGGAGCCGAGCTCCGGAATCTCGCTGGACGGCTCGATGCTGAGGGGTTTCTGCGGACGGACGGTGACGACCGCCGCGTCACCCGACTGGATGAAGTCGGGGTTCTCCTCGTCGACCTCACCGGAGGACGGGTCGATCTTCTTGTCGATGGACTCGATGGTACAGGCGACCTGTGCCGTGTGGGCGTGGAAGACCGGCGTGTAACCGGCCGTGATGACGCTCGGGTGCTGCATCACGACGATCTGGGCCTGGAAGGTCTCGGCGACCGACGGCGGCTGGTCGACCGGGCCACAGACGTCGCCGCGGCGGATGTCGTCCTTACCGATGCCGCGGACGTGAACCCGACGTTGTCACCGGGGCCGGCCTGGGGCACCTCTTCGTGGTGCATCTCGACGGTCTTGACCTCGCCGCCCACGTCGCTGGGCTGGAAGACAACGTCGTTGCCGGGCTCCATCGTCCCGGTCTCGATCCGTCCGACCGGGACGGTCCCGATACCGGAGATGGTGTAGACGTCCTGGATCGGCAGTCGAAGCGGCGCGTCCGTCGGCGGCTTGGGCTCCGGCAGCGCGTTGAGCGCTTCCAGCAGCGTCTCGCCGTCGTACCAGTCGGTGTTCTCCGATTCCTCGGAGACGTTGTCACCCTCGAACGCGGAGGTCGGGATGAACTTCGCCTTGTCGCCGTCGAAGGCGACCTGCTTGAGGAGCTGCTTGACCTCTTCGACGACCTGGTCGTAGTCGGACTCGCTGTAGTCGACAAGGTCCATCTTGTTGACGGCGACGATGAGCTCGTCGATGCCCAGCGTCTTCGATAGGAAGACGTGCTCCTGGGTCTGGGGCTGGACGCCGTCGTCCGCGGCGACCACGAGCACGGCGTTGTCCGCCTGGGACGCGCCCGTGATCATGTTCTTCACGAAGTCGCGGTGGCCCGGACAGTCGACGATGGTGAAGTAGTACTCGTCGGTGTCGAACTCTTGGTGGGCGATGTCGATGGTGACACCACGCTCTCGCTCCTCGGCGAGGTTGTCCATAACGTAGGCGAACTCGAATCCGCCCTTGCCCTTCTCTTCGGCTTCCTCTTTGTACTGCTCGATTACGTGTTCCGGGACGCTCCCCGTCTCGTAGAGGAGTCGTCCGACCATTGTACTCTTGCCGTGGTCAACGTGGCCGATGACGGCCAGGTTCTGGTGCGGTTTGTCGTCGCTCATTTGTGTATCTCACGCGCAGAGGCGCTGTGTCGGAAACTTTTGGCAGACGCTACTAAAACGGTTTCGATACACCACCAGCGTGACCCCGTCGCTGTCCCGCGTTTTGCCACGCGGTGACACGGGCCACTCAGACGGAACGGACGCGTCGCTACCGGATCGAGAGACCGAGAACGGAAGAGCGTCACTCCAAGCGGCCGACGTCGGCGAGCACTGCCGTCGCCGTCTCCGGGCCGCCCGCACCGCGTCCGCTGACGTTCAGCCTCCCGGCGTTGGCCGTCTCTAGCTGGACGATGTTGCGCGTCCCGGTCGGCGCGAGCGTTCCGTGTTCGGGGACCAGTCGCGGCCCGACCCGAACCTCCCCGCCCGCGACTTCGCCGATGAGTCGGATCGTCTGACCGTCCTCTTGTGCGAGTTCGAGAGCGCTGCCGGGGATGTCTTTGATGCCCTCGACGGTCGCGTCCTCTAAGGTGTACGTCCGGTCGCCGCCCGCGAGGACATTCGCGACGATGACACACTTCAGCGCCGCGTCGGTCCCCTCAACGTCGAAAGAGGGGTCGGTCTCGGCGACGCCCAAGTCCTGGGCCTCCGCGAGGACGTGTTCGTACCCCAGTCCCTCCGCGGCCATCCGCGAGAGGATGAAGTTCGCGGTTCCGTTGAGTACCCCGCGGACGGCCGTTATCTTCTCCGGACCGTAGTCTTCGACGGTCGAGAGGACCGGGATGGCACCGCCGACGGTCGCCTCGAAGCGTACCGAGCCCTCGCTGTCGGCCGCCAACTCCATCACGTCGCCGTAGCGCTCGCGACCGGCCCCTTGTTGGCGAGGACGACGTTCCGGTCGCGGGTCAGCGCCGCCTCGACGTGGCCGAACCCGGGCTGTGCGTCGCCCAGCGTCGTCGGCGTCGCCTCGATCAGCGTGTCGTAGGGGCCGGAGAGCGCCGCCTCGGGGTCGCTATCTCCGACTGTCCCCTCGGAGGTCTTGCGCTCGACGACCGCCTCGACATCCAGTCCCTCGGGGTCGACGGCCGCCGTCGAGGAGTCGACCATCGCCGTGACGCGGTGGCCGTACTCGCCCGCGAGGTCCGCGACCGAGCGCCCGACGACGCCCGACCCGACGATTGCGAGGTCCATCACGCCTCACCTCCGACTGCCAGCGGTTCGACGACATCTAGGTCCTTCTCGTCGGCCACCGACCGGACCGCCGACAGCGTCGACGCGACCGACCCCTGCTCGGTCGCCAGCCTGATCCGGGCGCTGGAGCGCTCGTCGGCCCCCTCCGGCGCCGACAGCGAGAGGTCGGTCACCCGCCCGTGAGTCTCCTCGCGAAGCCGCGAGACGGTGTCCGAGAGGTCGGTCTCGACGAGGTGACCGATCAGTACGACCGACAGCTCCTCGCTGTAGCGCTCCTGGCCGGCCTGAATGACATTGATCCCGGCCTCCCTGAGCGCGTCGACGATGTCCTCGAACCGGTCGGGGGTCGCCTCCAAGTCGACCTCGACGGGGATGTGTCCCCGCGGTGTGACGTTGCCCCGTTCGTGGAAGATAGAGAGGAGATTCCCTCCGTTGTTGGCGATCGGTCCCAGCGCACGCAGCAGTTCGCCGGGTTCGTCGACCAGTTCCAGCCGAACCGTGTATGCGCGCACCTCCTCACCACTCATCGTTCGATCACCCTGCGGTGGGCAACGTACATCGTGTTGGAATCTGACGCTGGTCGCCTATAAGAATCCCACGCAACCACTTTTTCCTCCTTCGGGTGTCCTCGCGAGCGCCGCAGGCGCTCGCTGTGGGCACCGCTCAGTCAGAAAAACGTGGGGAAAAACTCCCTGCGGCCTCGTTCCACTCGGCCGCAGTGGTCGAGGGGTGCCACGACGGCGACCTCGTTAGAGCTTCGCTCTGACGGTGAAACGGCGCTCACTCCGTTCGCGCCGTATGCTTGTTCCAGCACCGCGACCGCTTCCGCCATTCCGCATTCAGTATTCGTTAGATTGTGGAACACCGCTGGGGCCGGGAACGAGTGGCGCGGCGAGTTCCGCCGCGCCCACGTGACTCGGGGAAGGGCAGGGCTGCTGTTTCGTCGCGGTAACACGCCCAGCCTTCCTACTGCTGGCGAACGAAGTGAGCCAGCAGGAAGTTTTT
>NZ_WPCA01000151.1 GCF_009741825.1 Halapricum sp. CBA1109 | reverse complement strand
CCGTCGCCGACGCCGTCGCGCGCCCGCGACCTGCTGGACTCGGGGTACGAGCGTATCGTCACTTCGCTGGGCGGCGACGGCGCGGTGCTGGTGACCGCCGACCGGGCGCTGTACGCGGACGCGCCCGCCGTCGAGGTGGTCGACACCGTCGGTGCGGGGGACTCGCTGTTCGCCGGCGTCCTCTCGGCGCTGGACCGTGGCGAGAGCGAGTCCGAGGCCCTCCGGACCGGCGTGGCCGTCGCCAGCGCCGTCGTCGGTACCACCGGCACGACCCCGCCCCGACTCGACGCCCTCGATCGTGATCGAATCGCGGTCGGTCCCGCGCCTGCCCCCGCTGAGTGACTGGTCTGTGATCGTTTTGCCGATAGTTTCGCCAGTAACGATCGAAAACGATCGTATTCGAGCATTTATTGTCATACCCTGTCCATCGTTGATGATGAAGCATGTCCACACAAGATAGCGAGTTCCGAGCGCGACTCACCTCGGTGAAAGACGACGTGATGACCGGGGTGTCGTTCATGATCCCGTTCGTGACCGTCGGCGGGATATTCCTCGCGGTAGCGTACGCGTACGCCTCCCTTCCGGGTGGTGCGACGGTCGAGACAGTGTTCGACTCACCGGGCGAAGTGTCGTGGTTCCTCGCCCAGATGGGGACCGCCGGACTGACCATTATGGTCCCCATCCTCGGCGCGTACATCGCCTACGCCATCGCCGACAGGCCCGGTCTCGCGCCGGGGTTCCTGCTCTCGTGGATCATCCAGCAGGGGGTCGTCCTGCAGGAGTCCAGTCAAGTGCTGGGGCTCCCGGGCGGGAACGCGGCGGCCGGCTACCTCGGCGCGCTCATCGCCGGGTTGCTGGCCGGGTACGTCGCACGCTGGTTCAAACAGCGTGAGGTGCCGAGCTTCCTCGAACCGATGATGCCCGTCCTGATCATCCCCGTCGCGACGGTTGCGGTCCTGTTGCCGGTGATGCTGTTCGTCATCGGCGTCCCGGTCGCTATCGCCAACGCCGAACTGAACAGTCTCCTCTCGGGGATGCAGGGGACGCAAGCGCTAGTCCTCGGCCTCATCCTCGGCGCGATGATGGCCTTCGACATGGGCGGCCCGGTCAACAAGGTCGCCTACCTCTTCGCAGTCGGCCTCGTCAGCCAGCAGATATACGGCCCGATGGCCGCCGTGATGCTCGCGGGGATGACCCCGCCCATCGGGATGGCGCTCTCGAACGTCATCGCCTCCCGGAAGTACCCCGAGGAGATGTACGAACAGGCCAAAAGCGGCTTCATTATGGGGCTGTCCTTCATCACCGAAGGCGCGATTCCATACGCCGCTTCCGACCCCGGACGCGTCATCCCGAGCCTGATGGCCGGGAGCGCCACCGCGGGCGGCCTCGCGATGTTCATCGGCGTCGAGATGCCCGCGCCCCACGGCGGCATCTTCGTCGCGCCGCTTGCGGACCCCATCTGGGGCTTCCTGCTCGCCCTCGGCGTCGGATCGCTCGTGACGGCCGCCATCGTCACGCTGTTGAAACCGGACCACGTCGCCGACCCCGGTAGCAGCACGGAGTCCGGTACCGAAACCACCACCGCGGACTGATACCAATGGATCAACAGACACTCGATCGGATCCTCTCGACGGAGCTCGTATCGCTCGAAGAACCGCCCGACGAGAAGCGCGCGGCCATCGAACACCTGCTCGACATCGCCGTCGACGCGGGCCGGGTCACCGACCGCGAGGCGACGCTCGACGCTCTCCTCGAACGCGAGGGCGAGACGTCGACGGGCGTCGGCAAGGGTATCGGTATCCCCCACGCCAAGACCGACGGCGTCGCCGAGCCGACGGTCGTGTTCAGCCGCTCCAGCGAGGGCATCGACTTCGACGCCCCGGACGGCAAGCCCGCGACGCTGCTGTTTATGATTCTCGTGCCCGCGAGCGGGAGCGACGACCACCTCTCGATCCTGAGTTCGCTCTCCCGAGCGTTGATGGACGACGACGTCCGCGACCGGCTACACGCCGCCGAGTCGCCGGAAGCGGTAACTGACACGCTGATGAAGGCAATAGCATGAGCGAACGCACAGTCACCATCGTTCCCGAGGACGGCCTGCACGCCCGTCCCGCGTCGGTGTTCGTCGAGACGGTCAACGAGTTCGAGGCGACCGTCGAGATAGCGGTCGACGGCGAGGACCCGGTCGCCGCAAACAGTATGCTCGCCGTGACGAGCCTCGGCGCCGGACACGGTGACACCGTGCGACTGATCGCCGAGGGCGACGACGCCGAGGCGGCGCTTGACGCCCTCGAGGACGTACTGACGACCCCCGAATCGGAGTTCGACGACGAATGACACACACACTCGATGGCATCGGCGTCACGCCGCTGTCGGGCGTCGGCAACGTCGTCTGGTACGACGGCGAGGTCGAACTGGGCGACCCGCCGGCCCCGGACACGGTCGACGCCGACGCCGAACGCGACCGGTTCGAACAGGCGCTCGGGCGGGCCCGCGAGGAGATAGAAGCCGAACGCGAACACACCGCCGAGGCCGTCGGCGAGGAGGAGGCCGCCGTCTTCGACGCTCACCTCCAGTTTCTGGACGACCCTCAGATCACCGGTGCCGTCGAGGACGCGCTCGACTCGGGCCTGCCGGCCGACCACGCCGTCGACGAGGGCTTCGCCGACGCAATCGAGCAGCTAGAGGCCGCCGGCGGCCGGATGGCCGAACGGGCGGACGACCTCCGGGACATCCGCGACCGGTTGCTCCGCATCCTCGCGGACGCGGACCGCGTCGACCTCTCGGCGCTGCCGGAGGGGACGGTCCTGCTCGCCGAGCGACTGACGCCCAGCGACACGGCCCAGCTAAACCCCGACCGCGTCGCCGGGTTCGCCACCGTCGTCGGCGGCCGGACGGCCCACGCCGCCATCTTCGCGCGTTCTATCGGTATCCCCGCCGTCGTTGGCGTCGGCGAGGCGTTGCTCGACGTCGCGGCCGACACGGAAGTCGTCGTCGACGGCGAGGCCGGAACCGTGGTCGTCGACCCCGACGAGGAGACCCGCGAACGCGCCGCCGAGTCGCGGGACGTCTCGGTCCGGCACGACCGCGTCGAGACGGCCGACGGACGCGACATCGAAGTCGCGGCCAACGTCGGAACGCCCGCCGAGCTCTCGGCCGCGGCCGACAACGGCGCGGACGGTATCGGCCTGTTCCGGACGGAGTTCCTCTTCCTCGACCGGCGCTCCCCCCCGGACGAGGCCGAGCAACTGGAGACCTACGTCGAGGCACTGGAGGCCTTCCCCGACGGCCGCGTCGTCGTGCGAACGCTCGACATCGGCGGCGACAAGCCCATCCCCTACATCGACGCCGAGGAACCCGAGAATCCCTTCCTCGGGGTCCGGGGTATCCGGCGCTCGCTGGGCCTGGACGAGGAGTTGTTCCGGACGCAACTGCGGGCGCTGTTGCGGGCCAACGCCGAGGCCGAGGGCGACCTCTCGGTGATGTTCCCGATGGTCGCCACCGTCGAGGAGGCCGAGGCCGCCCTCGACGTCGTCGAAGAGGTGGCGTCGGAACTGGACGAGGCGGGCGAGGCGTTCGAGCGACCCGAACTCGGCGTGATGATCGAGACGCCGTCGGCGGTGTTCGTCGGCGACGAACTGGCGGCCCGGCTTGACTTCTTCAGCATCGGGACCAACGACCTCACCCAGTACGTGATGGCCGCCTCCCGACAGAACGAGGCCGTCGACCACCTCCACGACCCGCGCCACCCAGCGGTCCTGCGCGCCATCCACCGCGCGGTCGAGGCCGCCCACGACAACGACGCGTGGATCGGGATGTGCGGCGAGATGGCGGGCGACCCAGCGCTGACGGAGTTGCTGGTCGGGCTCGGGCTCGACGAACTCTCGATGAGCGCCGTCACCATCCCCGACGTGAAGGCCAACGTCGCCGAGACGCGCACCGACGCCGCGTCGGCGCTGGCGGACGACGCACTGGCAGCGAGTACAAAGAGCGAAGTAGTAGCCACGATAACACACAACACATGAAGTTCGTCGCAGTCACAGCATGTCCGACGGGAATCGCACACAGCCAGATGGGAGCGGAGGGCCTCGAACAGGCCGGTGAGGCCACGGGCCACGACGTCCGCGTCGAGATTCAGGGGGCGATGGGCGCCGAGGACGAACTCACCGAGGCCGAGATAGCCGAGGCCGACGCGGTGATCATCGCCGCCGACACGTCCGTCAGCCGCGACCGGTTCGAGGGCAAACCGCTCGTCAAGGCGCCGGTCGCGCGAGCGATCAACGAGGCCGAGGAGTTGCTCGAAGAGGCCGCAGCGGCCGCGGAGAACGCCGACAGCGGCGACGACACGGCGGAAGCAGTCGAGGCGGACGCGTCCTCGGCGTCGGCGTCGACTGGCGGGACCGAACCGGCCGACTCGTCGCGGGAGAGAGAGGAGGGAGCCACCGCCGACTCCGGCGGCCTGCTCTCGAAGATCAAAGGCCTGTTCTCCTGACGCTCTCGCCCGCGAGTCGCATCAATTATTACGGTGGCGAGTAAACCGTTCGATGGTGACATAGAATGCCGTTCTACGGCGGAGAGAAACTCGATCAGGTGTACGACCGGGCGCTAGAGGAGGACTTCGGACTCGTCGCGAGCAACGTCGCCGAACCGGACGTGGCGATGGGGCTGATGGAGGGTGCGTCCTCCGTCGATTCGGACCTCCTCATCCAGATGAGCGCCGGTGCCTGCCGCTTCGCGGGCAACGGCGACGCCGAAGACGGCCTGCGGGCGATGGGAACGTATATCGAGACCATCGCCGAGCAGTACGACATCGGCGTGTTCCTCAATATGGACCACCAGACCGACATGGAGTTCATCGAGATGCAGGTCGAGACGGAGATCCCGTCCTCGATCATGATCGACGCCTCCCACGAGGAGTTCGAGGAGAACATCGAGCGCTCGAAACAGGTCGTCGATATGGTCGACGACGCGGACGCGGACATCCTCGTCGAGGCCGAACTCGGCCAGATCAAGGGCGTCGAGGACGAAATCGTGGCCGAAGAAGCGTTCTACACCGATCCCGAGGACGCCGTCGAGTTCGTCGAGCGAACCGGCTGTGACCTGCTGGCCATCTCCGTCGGGACACAGCACGGCGTCGCCAAGGGCAAGGACCTCGAACTGCGCCCGGACCTCGCGACCGACATCAGTCAGGCCCTCTCGGACCACGGGCTCGACACGCCGCTTGTCCTGCACGGCTCCTCGGGCCTCCAGCCGCCGCAGGTCGAGGATATGATGGACCGGGGCATCTGCAAGATGAACAAGGACACCCGGTACCAGTACGAGTACACCCGGACGCTGTTCGACCACTACCTCGAACACAAGGACGAACTCGTCCCGCCGGAGGGCGTCGAGGACCAGCGCGACAGCTTCTACAACGACGTCGAGTGGTCGCCGAACAAGGACCACTTCGACCCGCGCGTCGGCGGCCGCCTCGTCCGCGAGCGCATCGCCGAGGTCCACGCCGACCTCGCCGAACTCTCGGGCAGCGCCGGCAAGTCGATGTTCCCCAACTGAGGCGACGACTCGCCGTCTTTTTCGCCACTCGCTACGACGCCGTCAGTCGTCACTCTCGGCGACGGCCGCACAGATCTCTTCCCACCGGCCGCGGTCCTCCAGTCGCTCCTGTAACTCCGCGGCGTACTCGTCGGCGAGTTCCTCGGCCTCCTCTTGGAGGGCGCTGTTGCCGCCGCCGAGACCCAGCGCATCGGTGACCGACCCGAGGAAGCCGCCGCCTCCGCCGCCACCGCCGCCCCCGCCTCCCCCGCCCATCGTCGACCCGCGACCCTCGCCCATCTGCTCTATCTGGCTCATCACGCTGGGGAGGCTACTCCCGTCGGCGACCATCCGCGCCGTCTCGGGCTCGTCGGCGCCCTCGACGTCGAACTCGACGGCGGTCATAACCAGCCCCCACTGCTGGCGGCTGAACGACGACGCGGCGACCCGGTCCTCGAACTCCCGGTCGAC
>NZ_WPCA01000206.1 GCF_009741825.1 Halapricum sp. CBA1109 | reverse complement strand
CGACGCCGACGACGACGGGGTCCCCGACGGGAACTTGACGGCGGTTTACGACGCGCTCTACGCGGCCGCGCCCGACCGGGCGGCGACGGTGATCGAACGGAGCGACGGCGGCTCCTACCGAGCGCTGTTGCTCGGCACACCGGTCGATGCCGACGCCACCTTCGACACGCAGGGTGACCTGATGACCGCGGGCGCGGCGGCGGTCGAGGCCGACAGCGGCCTCACGGCGACGGCGGTCGGTATCGGTGCCGTGAGTGAGGCCGAGGCGGTCCAGACCGCAAACAGCATCTTCCGGACGATGGTCCTCGCGCTGGTCGCCGTCTTCCTCGTGTTGCTCGTCGTCTACCGCCTCGCGGAGGGCAGTGCGACCCTCGGGGCGATGACGGCGCTCCCCATCGCGCTGGTGACGGCGCTGTTGCTCGGGTCGATGTATCTGCTCTCGGTCCCGCTGACGCCCGTGACGGCGCTGCTCGTAAGCCTCGTCGTCGGCCTCGGGGTCGACTACAGCATCCACCTCTCGGACCGGTTCGCGCTGGAGTTCGACCCCGGGGAGGGAGTGGTGCCGGCGCTCGAACGGGCGGTCGTCGGCACCGGCGGTGCGCTGTTGGGCAGTACGCTCACCTCCGCGGGCGCGTTCACGGCGCTGCTGTTGCACCCCAGCCCCCAGTTCCGGAGCTTCGGGACCTTGGTCGTGCTGTCGCTGGTGCTGTCGTTTCTCGTCAGTGTCTACGTCCTACCGAGTCTGCTCGTGCTGTGGGCGCGCCACGGTCGACAGCGAGCGGCCGCCGTCTCGACGCGGCTAGAAGAGGTCCTCTAGGTCGTCGTTCTGGAATGCGTCGCCGGGGTCGGTCTCCGGTTCCTGCTGGGCGTGGGCCTCGCGGGCGCGGTCGAGGAACTCCTGAATGCGGGTCGAGCGCTCGACGCCGCCGAGCAGGACCAGCGCGGCAAGTCGGTCGCTCTCAAGGGGGAAGTCCCCGCCCCGGACCTCCAAACTGCCGGTCTCTTCTTCGAGCCAGCGGCGGGCGCGCTCGACGCCCTTCCGGGAGATGCGGTCCGGTTGCCCGGCGATGACGAGCAGTGCGGTCTCGGCCTCGACGGCGTTGGGGAGGCTCGTCCCCGTCAGGAGGGCGTTTCGCGCCGCGGAGGTGATCGTCGAGACGTTCTCACCGGCGTCCTCGCTGGCCGCCGCGGAGGCGTACCCCAGCGAGGCGATGCCGCCGGGTTTGAGCGTGTTGATGATCTCGCTGGAGTCGACGACGCTTTCGCCGACGCCCTCGACTATCTCGCCGGAAGCGAGCAACAATCCCACGCGCTGGGCGATGTTCTGGTTGATGGTGTCAAAGCCCTCTTCGAGGCTCTCGTCGGCTGAGTGCCAGGCGTCGTTGTCGATCAAAAGCGTCGCGTCGGCCTCGCGGACGATGGTCTTCAGCGACCGCCCGGCGTTCGCCTGATAGATCGACCCCTCGTCCCGTCCCGGGAGGACCCCGAGGACGTAGATGGGGATGTCGTAGACGCGTTGGAGTTCACGGGCGAGCATCGGCGCGCCGCCGGACCCGGTGCCGCCGCCGAGGCCGGCGACGATGAACACCGCCTCCGCGCGCGAGGAAACTCTGCCGTCGAGGCTGTCCATAACCTCAGTCGCCTCGGCCTGCATAATTTCGGCACCGAGTTCGTTGTCGCCGCCGACGCCGTGGCCCTTGACGCGCTCCTGGCCGATGAGCATCGTGTCGATGTCGAGTTCCGAGAGGTCCGCGCGGGCGCTGTTGACCGCAAGCGCTCCCTTGACCGCGTCGAACCCCATCTCGTAGTCGTACTCGGCGAGGGCCTGTGTGATCTTGCCGCCGGCTTGGCCCAGACCGATCAGGACGACTTTCATACACAGTGGGTCGGCACACCGAGTAATCAACGTTGTGACCAACCACCCGCCTGACAACACTTGCTGGACGCGCCACCGACTTGTACCCCAGCGACGTAGCGGGGGCTATGTTGACAGGCCGATTCGAGGACGCGGGCGAGCGCACACCCGAACAGCTCAGGGCCGACTACGAGGCCGCCATCGCGGCCGCCATCGACGGCGTCGACCCGGCGACGGCGGCCGAGCGGGCCGGTCTCGACGCGGCGACTATCGAGGCACTGCTCGACGGCGACAGCCCCGAACTCGAACTCACCGACGCCGCCGCACTGCTGGCGCTGGGCGAGGAGTACCCCGACGCCGACACCGTGGTCGCCGAGGCGCGGGACGTGTTGCTGTTGGGGATGACGACGGCCGTGATGGACGTCGACGCGCTGTCGTCGGCCATCGGGGGCGAGATAGCGCCCAAGCTCATCCAGCAGAAAGTCGAGGGACGCCACCCCATCACGCTCGCGGAGTACGCGACGCTGCACCACGCCATCGAGGCCCACAAGCGATGACGGTCGCAATCCTCGGCTGTGGCTACATCGGGCTGGAACTGGCCCGGCAACTCCGGTCGGACCACGACGTGGTCGGCGTCCGCCGGTCGGAGAGCGGCATCGAGGCCGTCGAAGCGACCGGCGCGAGTGGCGTGCGGGCGGACGTGACCGACGACGAGGCGCTGTCGGCGGTGCCGGACGCCGAGTGGGTCGTCTTCGCGGCCTCAAGCGGTGGCCGGGCCGCCGCGGCCGCCCGCGAGGTGTACGTCGACGGCCTCCGGACGGCCATCGACCACTTCTGCGCCCGGGAGTCCCCGCCCGAGCGGTTCGTCTACACCTCAAGCACGGGCGTCTACGGCGACCACGACGGCGACTGGGTCGACGAGGAGACGCCCATCGACCCGACGACGGAGAAGACCGAGGTGCTCGCCGAGGCCGAACGGCTAGCCGTAGAGCGGCCGGGCGAGGACACCGACGGGACCGTCGCGCGCTTTTCGGGCCTGTACGGCCCCGACCGGTATCGGCTCTCCCGCTACGTCGAGGGGCCAGTCACCGAGGGGTATCTCAACATAGTCCATCGCGCCGACGCCGCCGGGTCGGTCCGGCACCTCCTCGAATCCGACAGCGCGCGCGGACAAGTCGTCAACGTCGTCGACGACGAACCCGTCAGCAAGTGGGCGTTCGCGGATTGGCTTGCCGAACAGTGCGGCGAGCCGAGTCCGCCCAAACGGACCAAAGCGGAGCGACTGGGGAGCGACGACCTCTCGGAAGCCGCCAAGCGCCGTATCGGGACGAGCAAGCGCGTCTCCAACGACCGCCTGCGGGCGCTCGGCTACGAGTTCGAGTATCCGACCTTCCGGGAGGGGTATCGGGCGGCCGTCGAGTCCTACAAGTAGCGGCCGTTGACGAACCCGCCGACGCCGCCGCCGAGCGCGATCATCGGGAGGAATCGGAGGCGGGTGACGACGGCGAAAGAGACGAGGGCGACGGCGTCGGCGGCGAACGTGACGGGGTCGAGGCCGTAGTTGGCGACGGTCCACGCCGCGAGGCCGGGGGCGGCGACGGCGAGGACGACGCCGAGGGCGAT
>NZ_WPCA01000019.1 GCF_009741825.1 Halapricum sp. CBA1109 | reverse complement strand
GGGGTTGACGTTCTTCTTGGGCGCCTTGCCGGTCATCTCCTCGACCTGATCCTGGACTTGGGGCATCCGGGTCGATCCGCCGACGAGGATGACCTCGTCGATGTCGCCCTTGTCGTATCCGGCGTCTTCGAGCGCCTGCTCGGTCGGGCCGACCGTCCGGTCGACCAGATCCTCGGTCAGGCTCTCGAAGGTCGCTCGGGTGATCGATTTCTCTAAGTGGACCGGACCGTCGTCGGTCGCGGTGATGAACGGGAGGTTGATCTCCGTCTCCTTCCGGGAGGAGAGTTCGATCTTGGCCTCCTCGGCGGCGTCCTTGAGCCGCTGGAGGGCCTGTCGGTCCGCCGTGAGGTCGATGCCGTGGTCGTTCTCGAACTCCTCGGCAAGCCAGTCGATGATGGCCTGGTCCCAGTCGTCGCCACCGAGGTCGTTGTCACCGTTGGTGGCGACGACCTCGTAGACCCCGCCGCCGAGGTCGAGGATAGAGACGTCGAACGTCCCGCCCCCGAGGTCGTAGACGAGGACGGTCTGGTCGGACTCGTCGTCGAGGCCGTAGGCCATCGCCGCGGCCGTCGGCTCGTTGATGATGCGGTCGACCTCGAAGCCGGCGATCTCGCCGGCGTCTTTGGTCGCCTGACGCTGTCGGTCGTTGAAGTACGCCGGGACCGTGATGACGGCCTTCTCTATCTCGTCGCCGAGATACTCCTCGGCGTCGCGTTTGATCTTCTGGAGGATCATCGCCGACACCTGCTCGGGGGTGTACTCCTCGCCCTCGAGTTCGACGGTGTAGTCCTCCTCGCCCATATGGCGCTTGATCGACTGGATCGTCTCGTCGGGGTTCTTGACCGCCTGATTCTTCGCCGGCTTGCCCACGAGCCGTTCGCCGTCGTCGAACGCGACGGCCGAGGGCGTCGTCCGGTCACCTTCGCTGTTGACGATGATTTCGGGGTCGTTGCCCTCCATCACCGCGAACGCGGAGTTCGTCGTCCCGAGGTCGATACCCAGGATCTTGTTGCTCGCCATGTTGGGTTCACGTACCCGTCTGACCCGGTTAAAAGTTGCTAGACAGGGCGACACAAACCGGCGGGCTACCCCGGGTCGAAACGCTGATTTCGGCCGTGTACACGGCGCTAATCAGTGGGTATAAATCGACTGCTTTTCGACCGCTCGTCACTCCTCGCTGACGGCGACCTGCGCGGCCCGGATGACCTTGTCGGCCATCTCGTAGCCCGGCCGGTGGACCTGCGCGATGGTACCCGGGGGCTCCTCCGAATCCATCCGGACCAGCACCTCGTGGCGCTGCGGGTCGACCTCGTCGCCCGGTTGTGGCTCGATTGGCGTGACGTTTTCCTCGTCGAGGATGCGGTCGAACTGCTTGAGCGTCGACTCGACCCCGTCGCGGATGCCGGCGTCCTCGTCCTGATCGACGGCCAGTTTGAGGTTGTCCCGGACGTCGACGAGCCGCTCCACGAGGTCCTCGGTGGCGCGCTGTTTCTCCTCCTCGCGGCGGCGCTCCATCCGCTTTTTGTAGTTCTCGAAGTCGGCCTGCTTTCGCTTGAGCGTCGACTCCAGTTCCTCGATTCGCTCCTCGTACTCCGTGACGTCGTCCTCTAAGGTCTGGACCTCGAACCGCAGCGTGTTTATCTCCTCGGCCAACTCCTCGTCGTCGGCCGACTGGACGTACTCCAGCACGTCCTCTGCCACGTCGAGGTCCGACTCCTTGAACTCCACACTGCCCTCCGACGCCTCCGTCTCGGTGTCGCCCGCCTCGCTCGACTCCCCGTCCGCCGCGTCGCTCCCTTCGGACACGTCGTCCTCGCGGTCGGACTCTCCGTCCTCGCTCTCGGGGTCGCTGCGGTGTTCGGTCCCGTCGGCCGCCTCGTCGGCGTCCAGTGTCGTTCCCTCGGCCGTCGACTCGTCGTCCGCGCCCGTCTCACCGTCCGGTGTCCCGTCCGCGGTGGACTCGGGTTCGTCGGCGTCCTGTTCGGTCATATCCTACCCTATTCAGTAAACCGGTAAAAGGGTTGAGAAACCGGTCACGGCCCGACGTCGAACGCGTCCACGTCGTACCGGAGTGCGCTGGCGAACGCCTCCCACTCGCCGATGTCTTCGAGGACGTAGCGGGCCAGTGGCGGGTTCCTGACTAGCTCCAGTTCGACGAGACGCCGCTGTACCGGCGCGAACATCTCCGCCCACTCGATAGGCCGGACCTCCTCACCGCCGTCCTCGCTCGGCACGAACTCGATGCTGTCTCCGTCGCGTTCGACGACCCCGTACCGGTAGTTGACCCACGTCTCGTAGCCGTCGAACGGGACCGTCTCCGTCGGCGGTGGCGCGCGCCGATACTGGGCTTTGAACCGCTGGTGTCGATCGGGCCCGCCCCAGAAGTGCCCCTGCGTGAGAAGCTTCACTCTCCCGTTTCCTTCCACCCCACAGTTGAACCGCACGCGAGCGTTCGTGTACTCCCGGGTCCCGAACTCGTCGGCGACTCTCGGCCCCGACGATACCGTCTCGTACTCGTACTGGTAGGGAAGCCGTGTCGCGTGCGCGCGCTCAACGACCGTGCGCACCTCGCTCCCACATCGAAGTCCGTCCCGCAGGCTCGTCCGCCGCCAGGAGTCGGGGTTGCGGTCGTCGGGATCCATACGTGGAATGGTCACAAACTACGACCGTGGGGAGCTTGACACTTTTGGGGGTCGGGGAACTTTTAGTCGCTATCGCACTATATCCTCGCAGTGACGCGACTCTCCTTCGAGGACGGGACGGTCCGCATCGACGGCGATTTTCCCGCGCTCCCGTTCGTCGAGACTGACCCGCGATCGAAGTCCGGGCGCGCGCCGGCGTGGCGGTACGCGGCTCTCCGGGAGGCGCTGTCGGATCGCGGCGTCGACTACGAGGACGGCGTGCTCGCCCTCGACACGCTTTCCCTCTCGACGAGCTACGACCTCCGGTCCTACCAGCGGGACGCCCTCGACGCGTGGCGCGAGGCCGGCGACCGCGGTGTCCTCGAACTCCCGACCGGCAGCGGCAAGACCGTCGTCGCTATCGCCGCGATGGCCGCGCTTGAGACACCCACGCTGGTCGTCGTCCCGACAATCGACCTCCTAAAGCAGTGGCGGCGGGAACTCGCCCGGGAGTTCGACGTGCCAATCGGCCAACTCGGCGGCGGCGACCAGCGGCTCGAGTCGGTGACCGTCGCCACGTACGACTCGGCGTACCTCCGGGCCGACGACATCGGCGACCGGTTCGGGTTCGTCGTCTTCGACGAGGTCCACCATCTCGGTGGCGAGGGGTACCGCGACATCGCCCGTTTGCTCGCCGCGCCGGCCCGGATGGGGCTGACGGCGACCTTCGAGCGACCGGACGGGGCCCACGAAGTCGTCGCCGAACTGGTCGGCCCGCGCGTCTACGACATCGACGCCGAGACGCTGGCCGGTGACCACCTCGCCGCGTTCGACATCAAGCGCATCGAGGTCGAGTTGACCGACGAGGAGCGCGCGGCCTACGAGCGCCATCAGGGGACGTTCACCGACTACCTCGCGCGGTCGAACCTCTCGCTGCAAAGCGGCGCGGACTACCGGAAACTCGTGATGCGCTCGGGGTCGGACCCGGCCGCCCGTGAGGCCCTGCTGGCCAAACAGCGCGCCCGGGAAGTGACGATACAGGCCGACGGGAAGGTCGAAGAACTGGCCGCCATCCTCGACCGACACGCCGAGGACCGCATCATCGTCTTCACCGCCTCGACGGACCTCGTCTACCGGCTCTCAGAACGGTTCCTCCTCCCGGCGATAACCCACGAGACGGGGGCAGACGAGCGCGAGGAGATACTCGAACGGTTCCGCGAGGGGACCTACTCGCGGGTCGTCACCGCGAACGTCCTCGACGAGGGCGTCGACGTGCCGGACGCGAACGTCGCCGTCGTGCTGTCGGGCAGCGGGAGCGAACGGGAGTTCACCCAGCGGCTCGGCCGCATCCTGCGCCCCGCCGAGGACGGCGGCCGAGCGCTGTTGTACGAACTGGTCAGCGCCGAGACGGCCGAGGAGCGCGTCGCCGACCGCCGGCGGTGAGGGAGTGAGGCTCGCGGCCCGCAGAGGGGTACTACCAACACCCCCGGGCTCGAAGGACCCGTCACGACAATGACCGACGGGACGGCCGACAGCGCGGCCGACACGATGAGCGAGCGGGCCGACGAGAGCCGCCTGAAGCTGTGGCTGTTGCTGGACGCTGACCGGCGCGTGCTCACCGCCGCGGCGACGGCCGCGGTGTTCGTCGGGTTCGTCGTTGCCGTCGCCACACTGGGGCCGCCGTTCGCCGACCAACTCGCCGACGGCGACGCGATAGACACCCTCTTTTCGGCGATGATCACCGCCATCGTCACCGGTGCGACGCTCGTCGTCACCATCGGCCAACTCGTCCTCACACAGGAGAACGGCCCGCTGGGGGACCAACACGAGCGGATGGCCGACTCGATGGCCGTCCGGGAGTCGATTGCCGCGGTGGTCGACGGGCCGGTCCCGACGGACCCGGCCGCCTTCCTCGACGCCCTCCTCGCGGCCGCGGTCGAACGGGCGCGCTCGCTGGAGTCGGAGCTAGACGCCGCCGACCCGGACGCGGACGACGCCGTCACCGAACTGACCGGGGACGTGACCGACAACGCCGCGTCCGTCCGCGAGCGACTCGACGGCGCGGAGTTCGGTTCCTTCGCCGTCCTCTCGGCCGCACTCGACTTTGATTACAGCTGGAAACTCGCCACCGTCGAGCGGATCAGGGACGACCACGGGGCGGCGCTGTCGGCCGACGACGGCGACCGACTCGACGACGTCGAGGAGGCGCTGTCGCTGTACGGGCCGGCGAGAGAACACGTCAAGACGCTGTACTTCCAGTGGGCGCTGATCGACCTCTCGCAGTTGATCCTCTACACCGCCGTCCCGGCGGTCGTAATCGCGGGCGTGATGGTCGCCGTCGTCAACGCCGGGACCGTTCCGGGGAGTCTCCTCGGCGTCGACGCCATCGTCTTCCTCGTCGGCGGGGCGTTCGCGGTCACGCTCGTCCCGTTCCTGCTGTTCGTCGCGTACGTCCTCCGGATACTCACCGTGGCCAAACGGACGCTGGCCATCGAACCGCTCGTCCTCCGGAAGGACTAACGCTCTTCGAGGTCCTCGACGCTGAACGCCGGTTGGCTCATATTGGTGGTGTACTCCTCGTAGCTGACCGGAATCGTCAACTCGACGGTCGAGGTCGACTCCCCCGTCATCGTGAAGTTCGTCTCGTACTGTCGCTGGCCGTCCTCGCGGTGGGTGACGTTCGCCCGGAGCATCCCCTCGATGTTCGCGGGGTCGATGTTCCGGAGGTCGACTTCGAACGTCGTCTCGCCGTCACCCTCCCGGACGCGCCAGTCCTCGACCATCCCGTCGGAGGGCCGGAGGACGGCGTGTCGGCCGCCGCCAAGGTCCTGTGATCCGGGGCCGTCCCCGTCCCGTGTTCCCGGCTCCGGAACGTTCTCCCCGGAGCGCCCGTCCGAACACCCCGCGAGGCCCGCGCCGGCGACGCCGGCCACCCCCGTGAGGAACGCTCGCCTGTCCAGTTGCATACCCGGTGGTGGCTCGCCGAAGGGTATGAGTCTTGTTGTGGACGGGTCTGACCGTAGCACTGTAATGGCTCGGTCACGACCACTCGCCCGTGCTCACGAAGGACCTCCTGCGGGTGTCACGGGCCGGCGGCGGCTACCGCCCGCAGTTCGTCGACGACTCCGCGCGGGACCTCGCCGCCCGCGCATCGGCGTCTATCAAGGCCACGTGGGCGAACCGCGGTCGCGGCTGTCAGCGGCCCTCACCGACCTCGAACGCGAGGCCGAGGCGTTCAAACTCGTCCGGGGGTTCGCCAAACTCCTCGAACGTGAGACGACCGCCGAGACGCGGTCGCCGCTCCCGCCAAGACGGGCGCGCCGGGCCGCCTTCGAGGCCGCCGAGGCCGTCGGCGTCGCCACGGCCGAGGACCGGGCGGCCGCGGTCGAACGGGCCGCAGACCAACTCGCGGTAGACGCCGAGGCCATCGAGGATTCGCTGTACGCCGACCTGCCCGACCGACAGGTCCTCACGGCCGTCGGCGACCGCTACGACCCGGAGACGCTGGTCGAGCAGTACAACCTCTCGCTGGCCCAGACGGCGCTGTTCGACGCGACGGCGGTCACCGTCCGGAGCGACGACCCGAAGGCGGTTATCTCGGCCGTCAAACGGCTCCGGCTGATGTACGAGATACGGCGGACCGACGAGGGGCGCGTCGTCGAGGTGACCGGCCCGACGGCGCTGTTCCGGTCGAGCCGCCGGTACGGGACCCGATTCGCGCGGCTCCTCCGGTCGGTCGCGGGGACCGCCGACTGGCGGCTGACGGCGACGATAGACGACGACGGGACCGAGCGCGAGATGACCCTGACCGACGACGATGTGTCGGTGCCGGGCGTCGACCCGGTGACGGCGGTGACCTTCGACAGCGGCGTCGAGGCCGACTTCGCGGCGCGGTTCGACGCGCTGGAGTTGGACTGGACGCTGACCCGCGAACCGGAACCGCTCGCGGCCGGCGAACACGTCGTCGTCCCCGATTTCGCCTTCGACTACGCCTTCGCCGACTTCCGGGTGTTCTTCGAGATAGTCGGCTTCTGGACGCCCGAGTACCTCGAAAAGAAGCGCTCGCGGCTGGCCGAGTTGGAGGCCGTCGAGATGCTGGTCGCCGTCGACGACTCGCTGGGCGTCGGCGAGGACATCGCCACGCAGGGCCACGACGTGCTCACGTACTCCGGGACGGTCAGGCTGAAAGATGTCCGGAACGCCCTTCGCCAGTACGAACGCGAGTTGGAGGCGTCCGCGCGGGACCGCCTCCCGGAGACGTTAGACCCCGACGCGGACGTGATCACGCTGGCCGAGGTGGTGCCGAGTACGGCGTCAGCGAGGCCGTCGTCGAGGACCTCCCCGTGGCCGACCACGAGCGGCTCGGTCGGACGCTGGTCCGGCCGTCGGTACTGGACGACGTGGCCGCGGACGTCACCGACGGGATGGCCTACGCCGACGCCGAGGCGGCGCTTGCGGCCCACGGTATCGAGGACGCGAGCGCCGCGCTCTCCCGCTTGGGCTACCGCGTCGAGTGGGCGGGCCTCGACGGCGGGACCGTCCGCGAGCAGTAATCGTGTTTCTCGTCGCTGTGTGCCGGTTCGACCGCCCGAAATCAGGCAGTCGATACCGGAACGACCTACGAGAAACACTCTGAGTCAGCCCTCGCCGACGTGGATGGTCCGCTCGAACGGCCCGACTGCGAGGGTGTGCTCGCCGGGCGAGAGCGGCCCGACGAGCAGCGTCACCTGCCGCCGCTCGCCGGGCGCGAGCGTGACGGCCCGCTCGGCGGCCACAGTCCCGTCGAGGCGGAGTTCGACGGCCGTCGTCGCCGTCTCCTCGCCGGGGTTGTCGACGCCGACGACGACCGGCACGGGCGCGCCGCCCTCGACGGTCCGGTCGACGTGGAGACAGGTCGCTCGCGGCTCCGTCGGCCGCTCTATCGGCGTCCGCGGGGCGAGCGACCGCTCGGCCAGCCACCCCCACTCGTCGAAGGCACAGCGGTCCGAGAAGTCGAGGGCTGCGGCCGGCGCGTCGTAGTTCATCACGCTCGGGTAGGCCATCGTCGAGAGGTCCGCGGTGTCGACGGCGTCGAACCCCGTCCCGCGGGTCCGCAACAGGCCGAGCGAGTGGCCGAGTTCGTGGGATATCGTCGAGGCGAACTGGCCCCGGGCAGTCCGCTCGCCGTCGACCGAGGCGGCGACGAAGAAGGCCGAATCGGCCGCGAACGCCCGCCCCACGGTGGTCGCGTTCGGCACGACGAGCCCGTAGTGGAATATCGGCTCTCGGCGGTCGGCCATATGGACGCGGCGGAACGCCCGCACTCTGCTCCGGTTTGCCGTCGGGTCGATGCCGGGGTCGGCGAGGTACTCGCCGCCGTCGAACTGGCCCGTGTCGACGTGGAGGTCGATGCCCGTCGAGCCGTCGGGGTTCTCGACCGGCGCCGCCGCGAACATCGCCTCGACCGAGCGGTGTATCGGCCCCTCGCCGAGCGGGAGGGTCCCGGACAGTCCGGCGACGACCGGGCCGTACACCGCCGACCGCGGCACCTGCGTGATCCACGGGCCGTTCCCGCCGACGGTCAGCGAGTCCACCTCGACGAAGATGTCCTTGCGCCGCGGGTCGGCCCCGTACTCGTCGATGGGCACCTCGACCGCCCCGTCTTGGTCGGCGTCGTACCCCCGGACCTCCCAGCTATCGAGCAGGCCGTCGCCGTCGGTGTCCGTCCGGTTCGGGGCGGTCCCGAGGCGTCGCTCGACGCGGTCGGCGAGGCCGTCCCCGTCGGTGTCGCCGCCGGCCGTCCCGTTCGGGGCCGCGAGCGCTCGGTCACACCGGACTGGGCCGCGACAGCGCGCTATCGGGACCCGACTGTCGCCCCACCAGTTCCGCGTCGCGTCGCCGCCCTCGATCCCTCAGCGACGACCGCGTCGCCGCGCCCGCGGAACTGACTGCCGTGGACCGACCAGTTCCCGGTCGCCTCGGCCGCCTTGACGCCGTAACCGCCCGTGTCTCCGACCGTCGCGTTCCGTATCGTCCAGTCGGTCCCGGCGCCCGTCGCGTCGACGCCGTCGTCGCCGGTGTCGTCGATAGCCACGCCGTCGAGCGACCACGCGCCCGTCGTCTCGATGGCCTGTACCCCGTCGCCCTCGGTGGCCGCGACCGTGCCGTCCTGCAGGCGCCAGTCGCCGCCGGCCCGGGTCGCCACGACGCCGGCCGTGCTGTTCCGGACCGTCGTGTTCGCTATCGTCCACGACCCGCCGGACTCGACTGCGAAGACGCCCGCGCGCCCGCTATCGACGATGCGACTGTCCCGAATCTCCCAGTCACCGACCGTCCCCGGCACGTAGACGCCGTCCGTCGCCGACCCCCTGACCGTGACGTTCGAGAGGGTCCACGGCCCCGCACCGAACCCCACGACCCCGGTCGAGAAGTTGGCGACCGTCAGGCCGTCGATACGCGGGGCGCTCGACCCCGTCACGGCGACGCCCGTGAACGCGGACGGCACCTCCCCTCCTTCCAGCACCGCCCCCGGATCGGCCCGTATCGTAACGTTGCTGTCGACGGTCAGCGCCTCCGCGTACTCCCCGGCCCTGACCACGACCGTTTCTCCGTCGGCCGCCGCATCGAGCGCCGGCTGGATGCTCCGGTAGTCGCCGCTCCCGCTCGACACGACGACCGACGGCTCCGCAGTCGTGTTGTTTCCGTCGTAGGTATCGACGGTCGCAGTGGTTTCTCCCGCGGCAACTGCACCGCCGCTCACGGAGACAGCGAGGAGGGCGAGACACAGCGCGACCGTGGGAACCCGTTGCACGGCCTACAGTTCGTGACGAGTGGCTTCAGCGTTTCGCCGGTCAGAACTCCCGACGCCGGCCTTTGGGTATCTGCGAGCGGAGTTCGCCGTGGAGGTAGAGGCCGACGCCGATGGGTTCGGTTCGGCCGGCCAACTCGTGGGTGACGATCAGGTAGCCCCAGTCGCCGTCCCACGGAATCTCCTGATCGTGGCCGGCCATAAACGCCGCCGCCTCGTCCGCCGAGAGGTCGATGACACAGGCGTCGGCGGCTCGGCCGAACCGCTGGGCGGCGTCGGTCGTCGGCTTCCAGTGTTCGCGGCGAGTTCGCAGGAACGACATCCCCAGTCCCTCGATGTCGACCGGCGAGTCGAGGTCGAAGGCGTCCGCAAAGGCCCATATCTTCCCCGACCCGCGCTCCCAGAAGGTGTAGCCCTCGAAGGTAACGGGGTCGACGCCGAAACGATCAGACCAGTACTCCAGAACACCCTCGCGGGTCGGTCGGTCGTCGCTCTCGCTGTCGGCGGGCGTCGCCGGCAGGCGGTCGAAGCGAGTGCTTTCGTCGCTCATGCCGTCACCTCCAACTTCGCACAGAAGAACCCGCCCGTGTCGTTGAGGTGGGGGTATATCCGCTTTGCGCGTTCGACGCTGTCGTCGTACCGCTCGCCTTGCCACTCGGTGACGCCGGGACGGCTATCCAGCGGGAGGTCGAACTCGACGAGGCGGGCGTCGGCGGTGTCGAGGACGTGGTCGAGTACCGCCTCGTTCTCCTCGGGGGCGAACGTACAGGTCGAGTAGACGACGGTTCCGCCTCGCGGGTGGCCTGTATCGCGCGTTCGAGCACGCCCTTCTGGACGCCGGCGATGCCGGTGACGTGTTCCATCGTCCAGTCCTCGAGCGTCGAGGGGTTCTTGCGGACGGTCCCCTCACACGAGCAGGGGACGTCGACCAGTGCTCGGTCGTAGGGGTCGCCGCCGAAGGGCTTCAGCGAGTGGTTCCGGGCGTCCTCGTGGGTCACGGCGACGCTCGTCGCGCCGAGTCGCTCGGTGTTCGACCGCAGCGCCGAGATGCGCCCGAGGTTGTTGTCGGTGGCGACGACCAGTCCGCGGTCGTCCATCAGCGCCGCCAGTTGCGTCGTCTTCGACCCCGGCGCGGCACAGGCGTCCCAGACGCGGTCACCGGGCTCTGGGTCCAGCGCCAGCGCCGGCAGGACCGACACCTCCTCTTGGCCGTGGAGCCAGCCGTGGGCGTAGGGCCAGTTCGCGCCGGGTTGGCCGTCTATCTCGAAGAGGCCGTCGTGCCACGCTATCGGTTCGGCGTCGACGCCCGACTCGGCCAGGGCCGCCCGCGCCGCGTCGGCGTCGGCTTTGATCGTGTTCACCCTGACCACCGACGGGAGGGGTCGCTCGCAGGCGGCCTCGAACGCCGCGAAGTCCTCCACGAGCGGTTCGTACCGCGAGAGTACGTCCATCGGCGGAGGGTTCCCGCCGCCCGGGCTTGTGGATTTCGGTCGGGGGGACGCTTTTTGTCCCGTGCGGGCCACGTTTCGGTATGGCACGGATCGACGTCCACCGCGAGGAGTTCAGTTTCGACGACCCGGTGCTGGTCGAGGGACTGCCCGGCCTCGGTCTCGTCGGCAAGATAGCCGCCGACCACCTCGTCGAGACGCTCGATATGCCGACGTACGCGACCTGCCACTGCGAGGGTCTGCCGGAGGTAGCAGTCTACGACAGCGACGGCCACGGCGTCGAACCGCCGGTCCGGATCCACGCCGACCCCGACCGGGACCTGCTGGTCCTCCAGAGTGACGTTCCCATCTCGCCGTCTACCGCACAGTCGTTCGCCGGGTGTGTCACCGGGTGGGTCGACGAGGCGGGGATCCTCCCGGTGTACGTCAGCGGAATCCGGCGCGACGGCGACGAGACGACGGACATCCACGGCGTCGCGACCGGCGAGGCCGGTTCACGGCTGACAGACATCGAGGCCGACACGCCGCCGGGCCGCGGCGTCGTCAGCGGTCCGACGGGCGCGCTGTTGTACCGGGCCCAGTACACCGGCGTCGACGCCGTGGGTATCGTCGTCGAGGCGTCGCCGCAGTTCCCCGACCCGACGGCCGCGAAGGCACTGTTAGAACGGGTCGTTACGCCGTTGACGGGCGTCGACGTCGAGACGGAGACGCTGCTGGAGCAGGCCGAACAGATAACGGCCGCCCGGGAGCGACTGGCAAAGCGGATGGGCGAGGCCGACGACGAGAGCTCGCAGGCCCAGCCACTGGGGATGTTCCAGTAGCTACCGTTCGGCGGCGTCGACGTCGTCGACGTCCGGGTCGCCCCCGGCGTCCATCTCGGCGACTTCCGCTTCGAGCCACTCTTTGAACCACCGGGCGCGTTTGAGTCGGCGGTGGGCGATAGACTCGGCGGCGTCGCTCTCGATGCGCTCTTTGGCGTCGACGCCGCGTTCGACGACGCGGTCGACCATCTCCGCGGCGTCCATGTGCGTCCGGGACTCATAGCCCATCCGCAACAGCAACAGCGTCGCGCCGTTGGCGCCGATCTTGTCGAGGATGTCGGCCTCGATGAGACACCGCGTCTCCAGCGAGAGGTCCATCAGGTTCCCCTGATAGGAGTGGTCCCTGACCGCGGCGGCGACCTGTTCGACGAACGATTGGGGGTAGTCACCGTGGGTCGTGAGGTACTCCCGAGCGATGGTCGCCCCGACCTCGGCGTGTTCGTCCTGTTCGGCCTCCAGTTTGGCGATGTCGTGGAACAGGGCGGCGACGCGGGTTACGTCGACGTTCGCGCCCTCCTTGCGTGCGATCTCTACGGAGAGGTCGACGACGTTGCGGATGTGATTGAAGCGATACTCGGCGGAGTGCCAGGGGTACCAGCGCATCCGGCCACCCTCCTCCTCGGTCTCGACGCTCGCCTGGAGGTAGTCGTGGACGAACTCCTGCATGGCCTCGAACTCCTCGTCCGATACTGGCGACTCCGTGATCTCAACACCCACAACACCACCTCCCGACGGTGCGATCCTTATTCATCTTACGTACATAAAGGCGGCATCGACTCTTTAGCGTTACGACAGGTACTCGCCGCCGTCTCCGCCGAACTGGACGGTCGTGCAACTGCCCGGGGACAGCGACTGCCTTTTTATATCGGGGGTCGATACTAGAGGTATGGATATCCGACGAGCAGAACCAGCGGACCGCCCGGCGATCCGTGACATCGCGCGCCGTTCGTTACAGACCTCCTACTCGCTGAGTCCCCAAGCCATCACCAGCGCCATCGAGGAGTGGTACGACGAGACCGCCTCGCCGACTCGCTTGACAACGACGACCGCATCCTGTTGGTCGCCGAGCAGGACGATCAGGTCGTCGGGTTCTCCGAGAGTACGCTCTCGGAGAGCGATATCGTCGGCGAGGGTCCTCACGAGAACCAGCGAGCGACCATCCTCTGGATCCACGTCGACCCCGCCTACCGCGGCGAGGGGACCGGGACCGCGCTGTTCGAGTCGACCCGCGACCGCCTCCACGGCCGCGGGGCCGGCCTGATCGAGGGGCGCGTCCTCTCGGACAACGCCGAGGGGACGGGCTTTTACGAGAGCCACGGGTTCGAAGCCGTCGGCCGCAGCGAGGTCGAAATCGACGGGCGCACCCACATCGAGAACCGCTACGTCGAGGAGCCCTCCGGGATGCAACCGATCAAAACCGAGGGCGGGAAGACGGTGTACATCGACCGCGACGACGCCGAACGAGGCTCGCTCGCGGCCTTCCACGTCGTCTACGGCACGCCCGACGGCGAGGACCGCTACGGCTACTACTGTGCTAGCTGTGAGAAACTCGCCAACGCGATGGACGCGATGGGCCGCATCGAGTGTGATTCCTGTGGCAACAGCCGCAAACCCGCCCGCTGGGACGCCGCCTACATGTAAGCCGGCGGCGCGGCGCCGTCACTTCAGTTCGTCGAGGTCGGCGTCGACGTACTGCTCTATCTCGTCGATGTCGTCGGTCGATTCGGCCAGTCCAGTCGTGACCAGCAACCGGAGCCCCTGCCGCGGAGCCATGTCTATCTCCGTGACTTGGTCCTCGGGCACCATCGCCAGTTGCCCGTTGGTTGGGTTCGGGCTGAACGGGAAGTAGACGTTGTACGCAGGGCCGGTCGCCGCCTGCACCGGGTCCGGGCTCTCGTCGGTGACGAACCCGAGGGAGTAGACGCCCTCGCGGGGGTACTCGACCAGTACCGTCGTCTCGAAACGGCTCTCGCTGCTCGTCAGCGAGTCAGACACCTGCCGGACGCTCATATAGATGACCCGGACGAACGGTATCAACCCGATGAGCCGGTCTAACTCGCCGAACAACCGCCGTCCGAGCCCCCACTGGGTCACCGCGCCGACGAGGACGATGATGCCCAACAGGACGCCAAGCGCCAGCAACTGTGCGACCAGTTCGTTGTTGCCGGTCAGGGCCGTCAATTGCGTCGCGGCGACAATGGGGTCGACGAACCCCAGTAGCCACCCGAAGACGATGCGGAGCGCGACCACCGTGATGAACAACGGCGCGACGAGGACGAGACCGGCGACGAAACTGTTTCGGAGCCAGTGTTTCACGCCCCTACGTGACCGCCGAGCGGAAAAATAGCTGCCGGCCGTCCGACGACTGCCGACGTACACCATTAATTACCGTCAGTCGGCTGTGAGTACCAATCTACTTATGTTCGTCCGGGACGTACTGTAGGTATGCACTCTGCTCCCCCCCACTGACGACGGACCTCCTCGCCGGAAGGCGGTCCTGTTCTGTCCCGACTGCGGCCATCAGGGTCACCCTGAGAGGAACTTCCGGACGGCGTCGACGGGGACCGTCGTCTGCCCAAACTGTTCGGCGACGGTCGCCCGGCGGTCGACCGACCGCGACGCGTCCCCGTCGGTCCTGTCGCCGTTCACGACGTCGACCGAACTCGTCGCCGGGTTCTGGCGGCGCTACACCGAACAGGTCGGCACGTGGATAAAGTAGGCTGGTTTGGTCACCGGCCGACGGCCGGACGCCGCTACTCGCCGCCGTCAGCGAGCAGTTCGGACTCTTCGGTCTCCGCTTCGATCGTTTCCTCCTCGGCGTCGAGTTCTTCCCAGTCGATGGCTTCTTCAGCGTGTTCGTGGAAGCACATTGGTACCACCTATCACATCTTGACGACTGCAGCGGCAAAACCGTTTCGCGGGACGCGCCCAGATACCGCGGCGCATTAGTCACGCCGCGCCCCACATCGGAGTATGATCGACTCGCTGTCCCCTGCCGGTGTCGTCGCCGTCGGGGCCGTCGTCGGGCTGCTCGGTACGCTCGTGATGGACGTTCCGATGCGACTCCTGCTGTCGGAAGGGATGACGCCGCCGTCCGTCGCCGCGGGGGCCGTGACCGGTACCGATACCGCGGACGCTCCGTGGGGCGTTGCGATGGGGATTCACTACGGGTCCGGCGTCGGCGCCGGTATCATCTTCGCCACGCTCGTCGCGGCCGCCGGCACCGTCCTCTCAGTCGGCCCCACCGTCGGCGGTATCGCCCTCTCGGCCATCGCCGTCGCGGCCGTCGTCCAGTTGCCCGTGATGATCGCTTTCTTCTCGTACTTCGTCCTGCCGACGTACGCCACCGTCGCCCGCCAGCGTCTCGGTCCGATACGGCGGTCGTGGGCCCTCTCGGCGCTCGTCTACGTCGCGGCCGCGTCCATCCTCCTCCCGATAGTGCCGGCGCACTCGGCTGATCGACCTCGAATCGGGCTCCTCGGCTACGTCCCGTCGTCTCCGTCGCCGTTCTCGCGGATTCTGACCGACACCACGCGGACGCCGTCGACCTGGGTCACCTCGACGACGTAGCCGTCCGCGTCGACGGTGTCGCCCACTTCCGGAGCGCGGTCGAGACGTTCGAGCACCAGACCGCCGATGGTCTCGAACTCGCCGCTCTCGAAGGTGGTCCCCAGTTCCTCGTTGACGGCCCCGACCGGGACGCCGCCGTCGATATCGTGTTGGCCGTCCTCGCGCCGCCGGATGGACGGTTCGCTCCCATCGGCGTCGAACTCGTCTCTGAGGTCGCCGACGACCGTCTCGACGGCGTCTTCGACCGTTGCGATGCCCTCGAAGGCCCCCCACTCGTCGATGACGACCGCCATCTGCTGGTGGTCGTCGCGGAACTGGAGCAGGAGGTCGTTGACCGTCGTCGTCTCGGGGACCACGACGACCTCGCGGGCCAGCGACCCGGCCGTCACGTCGTCGTCCGACTCGCCCGCCCGGAGGATGTCCTTGACGTCGACGAACCCGACGACTTGGTCGGCGTCCTCGGCGTCGACGACCGGGAACCGGGTGTAGTCGGCACCGAGCGCCGTCGCCCGGAGGTCCGACAGCGACGCGTCCGAGGGGACGGTGGTGACGTCCGGCCGCGGGACCATAACCTCCCTGACGAGGACGTCGTCGAGGTCGAAGACGCGTTCGATCATCTCGACCTCGCTGTCGTCGACGTGGCCCGCTTCCCCCGACCGGGCGAGCACGCGCCGGAGTTCCCGTTCTTCGAGCGTCTCGTCAGTCTCGGAGGCCGGCGGGACACCGATCATCCGCGTGAAGCCGTTCGCGGTCCCGTTGAAGATGACCAGCCCCGGATAGAAGAGGTAGTAGAAGAGCTTCATCGGCGGCGCGACGAACAGCGAGAGCCGTTCGGCTTGGGCGATGGCCATCGTCTTCGGGACCAGTTCCCCGAAGACGACGTGGAGGAAGGTGATGATGCTGAAGCCGATGACGATGGCGACGAGGTGGACGAGACCGCTGGGCAGCACCTCGCCGAGTATCGGTTCGATCAGCGCCGCGATGGCGGGTTCGCCGACCCACCCGAGCGCCAGCGACGCGACGGTGATGCCCAGTTGGGTCGTCGCCAGATAGTTGTCGAGGTGGTCCATCACGTCTTGCAGCGTCTCCGACCCCGCCCGCCCCTCCTCGGCCAGTTGCTCGACCGACGTCGATCGGATGCGGACGAACGCGAACTCCGAGGCGACGAAGAAGCCGTTCAGTACCACGAGCACGAGCGCTGCGACCAGTCGCCCCGCCGAGAGGGCGATGTCTACCACCGCGACCACCGCCGACTGGCGTCTGCGTGCGTCATAGGGTATCTGCCAGTGGCGGCCACAAAACCGTTTCTCTGTCGCCGCTCACCCCGACGCCAACGCCTTTGTGTCCCCAGCCGGAAGCGATCGCTATGGCCCGGCGGGCGGATGTCGACCGGTTGTACGACCTGCTGGACGCCCTCGAACGCCGCGTCGGCGGCGCGCGGAAACTCAAAGACTGCACCGGCTATATGGACTGGCCCGACCGCGGGGTCTACTTCTTCCTCGAACCCGGCGAGACGCGGGCCACGACCGACCAGCGCCGCGTCACGCGCGTCGGCACCCACGCTGTCTCACAGGGGAGTTCGACGACGCTGTGGGACCGCCTCAAACAGCACTACGGTACCGGGAGCGCCAGCGCCGACCACCCCCACGGCGGCAACCACCGCGGGTCGGTCTACCGCAAGCGCGTCGGCGAGGCCATCATCGAAAAATACGCCCTGCACGAGGACTACCCCGAGTGGGACGCTCGGTGGTCTGGTATCGAGCGCGACCGTTCGGCAGTCCGCGAGGCGGAGTACGTCCTCGAACGCCGCGTGAGCGCCTACATCCGCGAACAGCCGTTCCTCTGGGTCACACTGGACGACGAGCCAAGCGCCGACAGCGACCGGGCGGTGCTGGAGCGGTCCGTCATCGCCTTGCTCAGTAACGCCGGTCGGGAATCGGTCGACCCCCGGGACGACGACTGGCTCGGCCGATACAGCCGGAGCCGTGCGATACGGGAGTCCGGGCTCTGGAACGTCGCCCACGTCGAGGACGACTACGACCCGGCCGCGCTGGACCTGCTCGAATCGGCACTCGAAGACACGACGCCGCCGTAGCCGACCCGTTACCGACGTCCTACCGGCTTTGGGACTCCATAACTAACTGTCCGACCCTGCCAACGCCCGTATGGACATTACTCCAATCGCGGCGTCGGACAGCCACTGGGTATCGTCCGTGCTCGGTGATCCGATTCCGCTGCAGTTCTCGGGAGACTTTCTCGGGTTGGCGATCATCTTCTTCGTCGTCGCCGTCATCGCGGCCATCGTCGGCGCGCGCGGCGTCGCCGGTATCTCGATGACCGTCGCGAAGTGGGCCGTGATCATCTTCCTCGCGCTCGCCGTGATCTCTATTCTCGTCTGAGTCCTCTCGATGCGTTCTTTCGGTGTTTCCGGGGCGTAGGACACACCGAGTCATAGGACGGTCCGCCGTCGATTCGATGGAGGCTGACACCCACCCTTGTTCGCCCCGTGTTCCGACGCCGCCAGTCCCACAGCGTACCGCCGCCTATCCGACGCTCAGATGGGGGAGTTCAGCGTCCCGAAGTACACCTGCCACGCGAGGGCGGACTTCGCGACCAGGCTCAGGACGATGTACGTCTTCTCGCCGAAGAGGTAGTCCTTCCACCGGGACACTTCCAGATACTGCAACGCCATATTCAGCGCGAAGAGGTTGAAGAAGACGAAGATAGAGACGTAGATGTAGATGACGAACTCGGGGAACTCCCCGCCGCTTGCCGTCACGGTGCCGACGAACGTGATCGCGATGACGACCCACGGCACGATTCCGGCGAGGCAACCGACCCAGTACGGCGTCCAGTCGGTGTCCGCCGTCGACTCGTTGCGCTGTTCCATCAGGAGGCCGGCGAGGTTCATCACCGCGACGAGTCCGAACAGGCTCACCAGCGTCCCGAGGTCCCAGATACCGGCGAGCATCGCTATCACGACGATCATCAGTGAGGCACTCACCGAGTACTCGTACCAGCGGTAGGGGTTCATCCCCCTGTCGAGGTACCGAACGTACTCCTCGTAGCGAACGGTCGCGATGACGGCGTGTGCAAACGCCGAGAGGAACAGGAACCCCGCGACGAGCAACGGCAGGTTGGCGTCGACGAACGACACCGTCTCGGGGAATATCGTCTCACTCGCGGGGTCGAACCCGTACCGAGTGCGCGTGACCGGCCACAACACCCCCTCCGCGAGGAGGACCATCGCGACTCCCTGCACGAAGTGGAGGACGGCCATCACGCTGTTCCACAGTCGGAGCCGAGTGTCCCCGGCCGACGTGCGCTGTTCGGCGTCGGTCGCCTGCGTGGTCGTCGCCATACTGATCGAGTACTCTCGGCTCCGTGATAGGTCTGTGGGTGGCCATCGTGTGACACTGTCTTCACAGTGGAGAGAGAATGCGGGCCTCGGCACTCACGGAACCTCCGGTTAGTACTAACTATAAAAAATTTGAGTATTATGACTATGATGCACAGAGCAACGGAGGTGTTGTTAGATGACTGGCTGGAAAGAGAATATGGGTATGTCGCAAGACACAGGACTGGTGAAAATCTACGTACCGATGAGTCACAAGGAGACGTGGCAGCAAGAAGCGGACGAGAAAAATTATAAGAGTACTAGTAAGTACCTGCACGAACTGATTCAGGAAGCCCGGGCGATCAGGGACGAAGGGTTCCTCGCGCCCCAGAGCAGCGATCAAGAAGTCCAGCGTCTCAAAAAGAAAATCGAGGAGTTGGAAGACCGGCTGGCACAAGCGAAACAGCAGAGCAGGGATTCGGTGACGATTGACGACGCAGCGTTCCTGAAGCAGTTCCTAACCGACGAGTACCAGACGTTCGACGAAGTCCTGCGCAAGGTCGTCGAGAGCGACACCGTGGACGAATTATTGCGGGAGCCGGTCGAGGATGAGCTGTATTTCTTGGCTGCCCGTGAGGAGGTCGAGTTTGGGCACGGTCACGGCTGGCGGCTCGCCAACGGAGGTGAGAATTGATGGCGGACGACTGGTACGAGACGGTCTACGAGAACAAACACGACGGCATCAACGACTTCATCAAGCAGAAACAGACTACAGGACGGAGCCCGCGAACCCTGAACTCCTACAGCCGCGTGTTGAAACGGTACTACCACGAACACTTCCCTGACCTGACGCCGGAGGAGACGGAGGTATGGCACATCGAGGAGTATCTGCGTATCCTGGACGACCGCGATGTGAGTCAGAACACGAAGCGTCGCTATCTCGAATCGCTGTCGGCGTTTTTTAGCTACGCGATGAAGCGGCCACGGTTCGAGGAGATTACAGGGAATCCCGCTGGCGTCGTGTTGGAGGAGATTCCGAAGCAGATTCGGCAGCGTCCTGACTGTGCGACGTGGGAGAACGCGAAGAAGATCGTGAAGGCGATTCCGAATCCACGGAACAAGGCCGTCGCTGTTCTGTTAGCGAAGACTGGGTGTCGGTTAGAGGAGGCGCTGGAGATCAAGATGGACGACCTGATGCTCGACGACGGATTCGTCCGACTGCGAGAGCGGAAAGGTGGGAAGCAGACAGTGGTGCCGATTGACCGGGAAACGATCCGGACGATCAAGCGGTTCAAGCTGATTCGACGGGACACGGACTTGGACTATCTGTTCGTGAGTATCCGTGACGATCGGTTGACGAAGACCGTGATTCAGCGTGCGGTGCGGCAGGCCGCGGTGGACGAGGGTGTTATGGAGGACGGCGAGGACCGGTTCCATAAGAAGTTCACACCGCATACCTTCCGGACGGTGTTTACCACGTTGATGCGGAATCAGGGGATGAAGCAGCACGTCCTCCAGTACATTCGTGGGGATGCGGAGAGCGAGACGATGGATATCTACACGCGGGTCGACAGAGACGAAGCACGGGAGGAGTATCTGGACTGTATCAAACCGCTCGGGATCTGAGAGCTATCGATCTGTGAACTGGATGTTAATTCAGCAGGGGTGGTGAACAATAGATTATCCAGCCACTCTCTCCCGCACTTGGTCGTATGCTTGGTCTTGTCTGACTTGGTTGACGGTGTCCTGGTCTGTTGGGAGTATTTCCGGGTCTTCAAGTGTTCCTGTTATCGCAATTGATGAATTCCAGCCATGTTCTTGGAATACTTGGTAGATTCCTCTACTGACATTTTGTAATCTGTTTCTTTTTTCTGAGGTTGGATTCAGTACATAATCTTCTATTGACTCTCCAAACTCGTCTGATACTAATTTGCCGTCTGTGGGTAATGATTTGTTCTTTCTGTCTGGATTGTTGTCGTATCCTGTTATTCCCATGTCATCTATGGTGTGCATCATGGTCTGTACTAGGTAGTCTCCAACAGCATTTATTCCTCCGTCATCGTTTTCTCCCATTCCCAGCACACCCTCTGATTCAAGCTGTCTTGCCTTGGTGTAATCGAATGCTGTTACATAGTGTTCTGGGAACATAGATCCCGTGTCTCCTGGTTCTGAGTCTCTTGAGACCGCTACTGTGTCTTGTTCGAGGTTTGATCTGTAGACTGAGGATTCTGGATCTCTGATAACTCTTCTGAAAATATTTACGTCCAGAGGATCTGTCTGTTCTGTGTATTTTACCTCTGTTTCTCCATCTTTTTGATATTGCAAGACAGCTGGCATATGTAGGAATCCTGAGTTGATGTATGTCTGGTTGAATTCGTTTGTTCTTTCAGCTCCGCCTTTCCCTCCATAGCCGGGGTTGACTGCTTCTGTTGCTGGCAGTGTGGATAGCTTGAAGTCATTGAATCCTGGTTGTATCTGTTGTACGGCGTCTTCTGCTATGTTTGCTACTACAATATTTGCGAGTCCTGATGAGGTTACTCCTGCATCTCTTGACGCTTTTACAAGTGCTCTTGTGAATGTTATTTCGTTGTCTTCTTGTGTGAAGTCTATGTCGTATGCTTCTACCGGTCCTTCAAATTCTTGGGCTGGGTTGTTGTAGATTTCTTCTGCTCTTGCTATCATTTCATCTACGGTCATGTTCAGTCCTTCGCCCTGTGGTGCTCTTTGGTTGGACGCGGCGTCTTCTGCGAAGGCTCGGTCGTTTCTCTGCATTTCTTGGTATTCTGCTTCTGTGGCTGTGTTGGTGATGACGTGGTCGTAGTTCTCCGGTGTTTCGTCATCTGCGAGGTGTCCTAGTGCCCCGGTTTCGTCCTCGAAGAAGTAGCGTACTGCTGTCTCCGGGTCCTCCTCGGTCTGTTGGTCGTCTTCTGTCTGATCCGGTTCATCTGTTTCAGTTCCGGGCGGTGTTCCGTCCTGAGTTGAGGTAGTTTCGTTTTCCGTTGGTGTTTCGTCCGGCGAATCACTGGTGTTGCATCCCGCCAAAGAAACGGAGAGTCCTGTGATAACTCCGTTGCGGAGGAAGGTGCGTCGTCGCATTTGATTACGCTGGTTTTGCTGCCCAACTCTGATAGAAGTAATGGAGGACGTGTTGAGTACGCGGTGTTGATTCGGCCAGTATCGTGTTACTGTCCGTAAGTTTTTGGTGTCTACCGTCAGGATACGTCGGTAAGTGTGACACGTCAGTCACTGATTTCTCGGCGGCGGATGCTGACCGCTGTCGGTGTTGGAGCAACAATAGCACTGGCAGGGTGCTCAGGAAACAGCCAGGAAGGCTCTGGTAACGGAGAAAACAAACCAGAAAACACGCAAACAGAAACCGAGTCACCTACGGAAAATACGGGAGGTGACACCACGGAAAGCCAAGATACAGAAACCCCAACAGAGACAGGATCTCAATTCTCGACAGAGGGGAATGATTCTGAGTTGATTACTCGTTCGCCTGAGGAACTTGTTCTAACAGAATCAGATCTCCCCCGTGAAGATTACTCTGTGACTTCGTCCGATGGCACGACTAGTCCACAAATTGTGGAATTTTACAAAGTGTTTGAATCTGAAGAGGGAAGACTTGAGAATAGAACAAGAAAGTATGATGAAGGTGACAGAGTGTCGTTGGCAGAGGAATTTTATGATCATCTCCCGCGTAATATTGGTGGAAGCATCGTAGACCAAACGGAATTGGATATCGCGGTTGAGAGCAAGTTTTTATTGTTCGATCTTGATAACGACCTGGGCTACCTCAGCTATATCAAATTTCGAGATGCGAATGCTGTCAGTATCTTATCATGGATAACTGAAAATGAACCGGTTGGCTTACAAGAGATAGGTAGTCTTGCTGTCACTCTACATCAAAGCTGGCGATGAAATCAACAGAGACCAATTATGAGCTCGAATCATAATAAATCACGACGACAGATCTTGACGGCTGTTGGAGTAGGCGTGATTACAGCGTTAGCTGGGTGTTCAGGGAACGGTTCTGATGGAGGAGGTGAGCCGTCACCTGAAGATGGAGACCAGCCTGATTCAGAGACACAGACAGAACAGTCTACAGATACCGAATCGACACCCGATCAGGAACATACAGAGACCTCAACAGAAGCATCTAGTGGGGATACTGTTTATGACGGTGAAGAAGATTTTGAAGAGTGGTTATCTTCTCATGAGATGGATGCGGTACCTGAATCTCACTGGATGGAATTTGAAGACCCTGAGAATCATTTTGAACTTCCATTGACAGAATATGTTGATGGTAATTCACCCCTTACTTACAATATACAAGAAAAAAAGAGAGGCGAGGGCCTTGGACAGTATGATTCTCTTTACATAGCGGTAACTAAAGATAGTGCAGACGAACTTCAGTTTGCTCCCCTATACTTTACCGAAGACGAGTGGGATACTAGTATGTCTGCTCGGGAAAATATGCAGGAGGTTGGTCGATTTATCGTTGGAGGATATACACCAATTAGTGAAGGTGATTTGGAGACTTTCTTCGAAGAAGATGTCTTGAGTTATGATGATATCTCTGAGGATTTCCCGCAGGAGTATCTCGACCTCGTTAACCAGTAATCAAGGCCAATTCACACGGATCTTCCATCTCGAAGTGTCCCTGATTTCGGTCGGATGTTAGAAGAATAGGCGCTATATCTCATTTAATCTGATTTCTGGAAGTTGTGGGACGAATAACGGTCCCACAGTCGAAGGCCTCGGCACTCATAGGGCTCGTCATCGCCGGGTGTCGAAGCCGGCTCCGCCGTGGGTGCTCGTCATCGGCCGGGCGCATCTACACCGTCGGGGAAGATGAGCTTCGTGACTCGGGACGCACGTTTTTTGCCCCGACGGCCGAACCTCCGCTATGACGACGGTCACGGGCGCGTGGTCGCGCGCCGAGATGACGGCCTTCCTCGAGGCCGAGACGGTGCCGATACGGGTGGCCTGCCGGACGCCGGCCGGCGGCCTGTGGATGCTGTCGCTGTGGTATCGCTATCGGGACGGCCGCTTCGAGATGGCGACCAGCGCCAGCGCCGACGTGGTCCGGTACCTGCGGGCCGACGACGGCGTCGCCTTCGAAGTATCGGTGAACGACCCGCCGTACTGTGGCGTCCGCGGGGCCGGGACCGCGACGATAACGCCCGACGAGGACAAGGCGCTCCTGACGGACCTGTTCGAGCGTTACCTCGGCGGCACCGACAACGAACTGGCGACGAAACTGCTCCGGGAGGACCGCGAGGAGGTCCGCATCGCCCTCGACCCCACGAAGTTGTACACGTGGGACTACGGCGACCGGATGGCCGACGTGGCGGGCGGTCAGTCGTAGGCCATCGGCGCGTAGTCCAGTACGTCGACGCCGCCCAGCGACACCGCCTCGGGGTGGTGGTCGCCCCGCGGGTCGTGGTAGCCGGTCGGTTCCAGCGTCGCCGCGACGACGGCCTGTTCGTCACTCCCCGCGCCCATCGACGCACCGATGGTCTCGACGCCGTGGGCGGCACAGTAGAGGCCGTACAACTCCCACGTGTGGCCCTCGTAGCAGGACAGCGCCGCCGTCACTTCGTCGCCGTTACCGAGCGAACGGTCACACTGGTCACAGGGGACGCTCCCGTTCCCGAGGTCGAAGTCGACGGCGTAGCCGCCGGCGACCATCCCGCTGACCGCTCGGGCGACGCGTGCTCGCGGGTCGTCCATCGCCGGCAGTTGTGCCTCCGAGCGCAAAGACCTACGGCCTACTCGCCAGCGCGTTCGCGGCCGGCGGCCACCAACAGCGGGAGGGTGATGGTCGCGTCGGCGTACACCGAGGCGTTGCGGGCGCCTTCTCCAGTTTGCCCCACGACCGCGCCTCGTCCAGCGTCGCCCCCGAGAGGCCGCCGGTCGTCGGCGGGTCCATCGTCAACTGGACGGCGTAGTTGTAGGCGTCGGGCGAGACGAGCATCGTCTGGAGGACGTAGTTTTTCGGGACGCCGCCGCCGATGAGCAGCGCACCCGCCTCCTCTGCCTCGTAGGCCAGATCAGTGAGCTGTGTCATATCCGCCAGCGCGTCCAGCGAGAAATCGGAGGTCTGGCTGTACACCCACGCCTGGATACCGAGGACGGCGTCCTGCACCGCGGGGCAGTAGATGGGCACGTCGTTCTCGTAGGCCGCCGCCGCGATGCCGGCGTCCTCGGGCACGTCTTCGGCCTCGTTGACCTCGCTGTTGGCCCGCCCGAGTTCCTCGGTGAGGCGCTGGATGGAGACGACGCCCTCCTCCTCTAACACCGGGAAGACCTCCTCGCGGAGGTGCGATTCGAACAGCGCGAAGTGCTCTTGGGGGAGGTAGACGTTGTAGATGCGGTCGACCTCCTCGTCTCGCAGGGTCTCGTCGTGTTCGCGTTCGGTCTTGCCCTCGGCGGTCACCTCGCCGTGGTGGTGTTTCCCGCCGATGGCCTCAATGGTGTCGTGGGTGAGGTTCGCGCCCGTCGTGACGAGGGCGTCGATGTGGCCGTCCCGAATCAGGTCCGTGATGATCTGTCGCATCCCGGTCGGCACCATCGCGCCCGCGAGGCCGACGAAGACGCTCACGTCCTCATCGAGCATCTGGGCGTAGATGTCGACGGCCTCGTGCATCGTCGCCGCGCCGACGCCGGCCTCGCCGTACTCCTCGGCCAGTTCGCCGACGGTCATCCCCGCGCGGGCCTCGGCGTGCCCGATGGGGTCGTGGTGGAACGTCTCGCGGTGGTCCTCGGCGTGGTCCTCGCCGTGTACGTCGTGGTCGTCGGTCATAGCTCACGATGGGTCGGGAGACGGTTTGAACCCGGCGGTCGGCGGCGCTCCTGCCGGGACCGTCAGTCCGTGGCCGTTTCGACAGCGTCACCGATCAGTCGAGCCACTGGTCGAGGTTCTCGGTCTTTCCGAACATATTCTCCGGGTCGCTGTAGGCGTCGACGATGGCGAGGACCGCGTCGGCGATGTCGTGTGCGGCGTGTCGCTGTTCGTTCAGATAGAAGACGCCCTCGTGTCGGGACTCGTCGAACTTGGCGAAGTTCTTGACATCCGCGGTGACGACGATCAACTCCTCGTCTCGAACGTACGGGAGGATGTCCGCCTCGTCGTCGGCGTCAGGGTAGAGCGCGTAATCGGAAAATTCGGCCCTGTACCCTTCCGATTCGAGCAGCTCTGCTACCCGTGGCTCGATGTTCGCGTCGACGAAAAACGCCCATCGCATCGCTACGTCCCGGGCGACACGTCCTCGGGGCGGTCGATATCGACCTCGACGTCCGCCATCACTGCTTCCCGCTCCCGCCGGACCGCTTCGAACTCCTCGGGGTGTTCGTGGAAGTAGAGAAGCGCCGCGTACACGTCGGCGACATCGAGGTCGTGGCGCTCCGCGACAGTCGCCGCGTCGAGGTCACGGCCCTCGACGCGTTCGGCGATAGTCAACACCGGGATCCGCCGCCCAGCGATATGGGGCTCGTCGAGGAGGTCCTCGGAGATGCGCGTGGTCTGCTGTGCCATCTGTCTCGAAGTAGGGCACTCTCCTATTTCAACTTCCGGACGACCGGACTCACCATATCACTCAGTTCGTCGTCGTGATCTCGATGACGTCCCGGTGGTCAAGTTCCCGGTCGGCCCCGACCTGCCGGCCCGAGCGGATGTCGTGGGCGTGGAGAAAGCCGTCGCCAATGTCGCTGTGCAGGAAGTACGCGAAGTCCTCGGCCGTCGAGCCGTCGGGCAGGACGAAACAGTCCTGCAGGAACGTGCCGTCGTCCTGTGGCTGTTCGGCGCCCGGGAACACCGCGATGGCGTCCAGCACGTCGAACAGCGCCGTCTCGATGGCCTCCTGAACCCCGGTGCCGCCGTAGGCGTTGACGAACTCCCGGATGTCCTCTAAGCCGTCGACTTTCTCCTCCGGGAGGTCCGCGACGATGTCGAAGTCCTCCTCGCCCGGGACGTACTCCAGCGCGTCCTGTCGGTCGCCGTTTTTCAGCGCCTTCTCGGCGTGGGCGGAGACGGGCACGAACGTGAGGTGGTCGTAGTCGGGGTCGTCGGTTATCTCGGCCCAGTTGTCCTGTGCGGCCGCGGTGTCCATCTTGTTCGCGGCGACGACCATCGGCTTGGTCTCCATCCGAATCTCGCGGGCCAGCGCTTCCTTGTCGGCCTCGTCCCACGCCTCGGGATCCAGTTCGAGGTCCAGTCGGAGGACGATGCGTTTGACCTCCTCCTCGACGATGCCGAACGCGTCCATCTGGTCTGCGAGGTCGGCCTCGATGTCCCGTTCCTCGCCCTGATAGCCCGACTCGTAGCGCTCGATGCCCTTCTGTAAGATGTCGAGATACCACATGTCGAGTTCGTTCTCGAGGAAGTCGATGTCCTCGCGGGGGTCGTGGTCCTCAGTCGGTTCGCCCTCGAGGTCCGTCTCCCCGGAGAAGTCGACGACGTGGACCAGCACGTCCGTCTCGTTGAGATCGGAGAGGAACTTGTTGCCGAGCCCTCGTCCCTCGTGGGCACCCGGGACGAGCCCTGCCACGTCGACCAGTTTCACGGGGACGAAACGCGTCCCGTCGCGGCAGACGCCGTGGTTGGGCGTACAGGTGTGGTCGAACTCGGGGGCGGCACAGTCGACGCGGACGTAGGCCTCTCCGACGGAGGGGTCGATGGTCGTGAAGGGGTATGCTCCCTCGGGAACGTCGTTCATCGTCGCGGCGTTGAACAGTGTCGACTTGCCCACGGAGGGCTTGCCGACGAGACCGATCCGGTAACTCATTGACCACGATTGGGCGGAGCCGAGAATAAGGGTTGCTGAGTGGCGTCGCTGTGGGTGTCTCTCCCACTGGTGCTATAGGTTGACGACCTCGGCCCCAGACAGCGTCTGCGGGACGATCATCTGTTCGGTCGTCGTTCCGCCGGCCCCGGTCGTCAGGTTCAGCGCCACTATCACGCCCTCGTTCAGTGCATCGCCGAACGCGAACCCGTCTCGTTCCCACTCGCTCGGGTCCGTCGTCACGTCTCCGAGGTCGAAATCGAGTGCGAATCGGTCCGCGGCGTCGTTCACGACCGGCGCGGAGCCGTTTTCGTCCTGTATCGGTTCGGTCTTGAACCGGCCGTCGGCCGTGGTCGTGTCAGCCTCGACCGAGTCGTGCACGAGGCTGAACGTCCCTCCGGGTCCGACCCACGAGGCCGTCACGTCCCGCAGGTCTATCTCCCCGGACCCCGGCGCTCGTCCCACCACCACTCGGACGTGCGTTATCTCCTCGCCGTCGCGGACGAACCCCGTCATCGAGGTTACCTGCAGCCGGTCGGCCACCTGATCCGCCGTCCGCTGCTCTACCGTTGTCTCCTCGGAACCGCCGTCGGTGCTCGTGCTCGCCCCGAGGTTGACCGATTCGGCACCGGCGAGCGTCTCCGGGACGACCAGTCGGACGGTGGTCGTCCCGCCGGACCCGGTCGTCAGGTCCGGTGCCACGACTTCGCCCTCTTCGAGGGGACTCCCGAAGGAGTACGCTGAACTCTCCCACTCGCTCGCCTCGGTCGTCGCGTCCCCGAGGTCGAAGACGAGCGTGAACCGGTCGGTGTCGTCGTTCAACACCGGCGCGGAGCCGTCGCTGTCGCTGACGGGATCGACCCTGAACCGCCCGTCCGGGTCGTCCTCGGCCTCGACGCCGTCGTGGACGAGCGTGTAGTCACTCCACGACACCGTCGTCTCGGTCAGGTCGATGGTCCCGGCGTCCGGTGCCCGTTTGACCGTCAGCGCGACCTGTACCACCCGGTCGTCCTGTACGGTACCGGTCCCAGCGATCACGTCCAGAACGTTCGTTTCTCGGGACTCCGTCCCGGTTGGCTCTTCATCCTCGTCCTCGTCGTTTTCGTCGTCGTTGTCATCGGCGGTGTTACCGGCACAACCGGACAGCCCGAACACGGTGGCTGTCGCCAGTCCGGCGGTGCCGTGCCGAAGTAACGTACGCCGTCGCATCCCGTAGTTCGGGGGGCGACAGCACAATCAAACTATCGCCGCTCAGCCCGTCGCCGCGTCGACGGCATTCTCGACGGCGTCTCGCACCGTCTCGGTCAACTCGTCGACGCTCTCGCTCTCGGCGTACACCCGGACGTACGGCTCGGTGCCGCTCGGCCGGACCAGCGTCCACGCTCCGTCGTCGAAGGCGAGTCTGACGCCGTGGTCCAGCGACACGTCGGCCTCGGGGAAGCGCTCGGGCAGAGCCGTCTCCAGTCGGTCCATCACGTCCGTCTTGGCGTCGTCGGGACACCGGACGCTCTCCTTGCGGTAGGGGCGTTCGGTGATCGGTTCCCGCAGGGCCGCGAGGCCCTCGGCGGCGACGAGGCGGGCCAGCACTGCCGCGCTGGCGACGCCGTCTATCCAGCCGCCGAACGCGGGGTGGATGTGCTTCCACGGTTCGGCCGCGAACGCGACGGCGGTGTCCTCGCCGCCCTCGGCCCGTACCGCGGCGATGCCCTCGTGGAGGACGCCCAGCGCGACGCGTTCGACCCGGCCGCCGACCGCGGTGACTCGCTCGTCGATGCGGCCCGAGGCGTTGGGCGTCGTGACGACGACGGGGTCGCCAGCGTCGCTCGCCCGGACGTAGTGCTCGGCGAGGATAGCGACGACAGTGTCCTCGTGGACCACCTCGCCGTCGCTGTCGACGATGACGATGCGGTCGGCGTCCCCGTCGTGGCCGATGGCCACGTCGGCCGCGGGGTCCTCGGCGACGAACGCCCGGAGGTCAGCCAGCGACTCCGCCGTCGGCTTGCTCTCGCGGGCGCTGAAGTGGCCGTCGACGTTGGCGTTGATGGCCTTCACCGTCGCGCCGAGGCGCTGGAGGACCTGTGGCGTCGACGTCGCGGCCATCCCGGTCCCGCAGTCGACGACGACCGTCAGGCCATCGAGCGACGCGCCGTGACCGCGGGCGTACTCGGCCACTGCGTCCCTGTAGGCGTCGAGCACCGGTTTGTCGCGGCCGATACCCCACTGTCGCCACTCGGCCGGACCGTCCCCGGCCGCGACGCGTTCCTCGATCCGTCGTTCGGCCTCGCCGTCGTACTCGACGCCCTCGGCGAACAGTTTGATGCCGTTGTCGCTGGGCGGGTTGTGGCTCGCGGTGAGCATCACACCGTGACAGCCCTCGCGGGCGGCGGCGAACGCCAGCGCCGGCGTCGGCACCTGTCCGAGTCGGGCCACGTCGCGCCAGCGCTCTCGGCCCCGGCCTCGACGGCGGCGGCGAGCGCCGGTCCCGTCACGCGCCCGTCGCGCCCGACGATGACCTGTGTACAGTCGCGTCCGACGGCGCGACCGACCGCGAGCGCCCGTTCCGG
>NZ_WPCA01000164.1 GCF_009741825.1 Halapricum sp. CBA1109 | reverse complement strand
GTATGATTACGACGCGAGGGTCTCCGTGAGGAGTTCGTTCCCGGGCGATGTTGTCCATCGGGACGCCGAAGTGAACGCACTCTCGCGCGTTCTGGAGCCTATCGGGTGATGGGCGAAGACGCGCGGGCCCGGCGCTGATCACCGGCCCCCTCCGGCGTCGGCAAGACCACTATCACGAAGTTCGTCGTCTCACGGCTCCGAGAGAGTGTCCTCGACATCGAATCGGTTCACGTCAACTGCTGGCAGTCCTACACCCGCTTCGGAGCCATCTACGCTATCTTGGAGGGTCTCGGCCGAACGCTGGATGTCCACCGTCGGTCGACGCCACACGACGAACTGCTCGAAAAAGCTCGACAACTACGACGGCCCGCCGGTGATCGTCACGCTCGACGAGGTCGACCAACTCGACGACGCACGCCTCGTGTACGACCTCTACCGGCTGGACAACTTCTCGTTCGTCCTCGTCACGAACGACGAGGAGCAACTGCTGGCCGATTTGGACGAGCGCGTCCGGTCGCGGCTTCAGACCGCCGAGACGATCCGCTTCGACCGCTACCACGTCGACGAACTGACCGACATCGTCGCCGCACGAGCCGATCACGGACTCGAGCCCGAGGCGATCCGGACCGATCAGCTCCGGTTGATCGCCGACGCCGCCGCCGGCGACGCCCGAGTCGGACTGAGTATTCTCCGGAGCGCTGCACGGCGGGCCGACCGCGAGAACGCCGAGCGAATCACCGACGGCCACGTGGAGGCCGCCATTCCTGAAGGTCGGCAGGAGGTCCGATCCCGGACGCTCGATGCACTCCGGCCCGAACAGCGCCTCGTCTACGAGCTTGTTGTTGAGTACGAGGAGATCGCACCGCGGGACCTCTATGAGGAATACGCCGAACAGGCCGACGAGCCACGGACCAAACGGACTGTCCGGTCGTGGCTCAACAAACTACAGCAGTACAATCTCGTCGAGTCTCACGGGAGTGGTCCGAACCGCGTCTACGAAGCCCGGAAGTCGGAGTGAGTGCCTTTGTCCCCGAAATGTTTACTGGTGTCTCGTCACGGACCAATATACATACGACGCCCGGATTGACGACGACCGCTACAACCAACTCTCTATGAGGGAAACTGCCGATCCCCCGGTCGAGCGCTCGTACGGTTCGGCCGTGCGAACTTACGAATGGTACCGCGAGTACCACGAAATGCACTACCGTATCTCGTCTACAACGTCAAGCGGTAGGTCAAACTCCGAAATCAACGCCCCATAGCTGCTTTGCGAAGCTGGATGATCGTACCAGCATCGACCTCGCCCGACTGAGAAACTGACCCCGACGTGGGTCGCCGATTGGGAATGGCAACGCTTCGTCGGAGCCGAACATCTACGTCATTCCCTCCCTCTATCTGAGTATCCCACCAATCTGTATTGCAAAACATATACAATATAATACCGAGAAAATTTGAGATTAGCGGCTCGATAATGCCAAAATCACTATAGTGGCGGTTGTCCCGAAAATACTATTGCTATAGAAATGCAATACTATAGCAGACAATGTCCCCCAAGACCGAATCTGACTGGGAAGCACACGTCGAACAGGAGCGACGCGAGAAGAGGGAGTACTTCCGAGACTCCCCGCGGTCCCCGCTCCCGCCGGGGATGCGAGGCCCTGACTTCCCGGGATTAGAGTACTTCGATCTGGACCCGTCGTACCGGCACGTGCTTCCCCTGTTAGAACACGACGAGAAGGTGGAGGTGACAGTTGAAACGACGGCCGAGGGTGAGCAAACGTACTTGCGGTGGGGCGAGTTCCGATTCGATCTGGACGGCGAGGAGTTCGTTCTCCAGGCGTACCGGCCCGACCGCAACGCCGACCGGTTCTGGGTCCCGTTCCGGGACGAAACGAACGGTGAGGAGACCTACGGGGCGGGCCGGTACCTCGACTTGGAACCCGAAAGCCACCGAACCGACGGGAAGTGGGTCCTCGACTTCAACCAAGCCTACAACCCGACGTGTGCGTACAACCACGCCTACGAGTGCCCGATGATCCCCACCGAGAACTGGCTCGAAACCCGGATCGAGGCCGGGGAGAAGGACTTCCCCGCTGAGCCGGCAGCCTCCAGCGGCCACTGACCCGGACAATATAGGCGACTCGATAGTGCTGTCGGTGTTTCGGAACCCATAAGGACCGAAATCTCCGGAGTAGCCACAGCGGAAACTTGCAACGGGGGTATGTGCGATCCTCTACATAGATATCTCCGCGACGGCACTCTCGTGAGCTGGCATCGAACGTACGCACTCTCCGGCTCGTACTTTGTCTCACCCGACTCCCATCCGATCTTACCTTAGTGTCTAGGTCGCTTTAGCGCGCCGCTACGATTGGGCCTAGAATCGTTCCAGAGCCTGCTGTCATACGTGGAGGTCGAAGGCGGGCACCCGTCGTCGGACTCCTCGGACCGCCTACAGCGCGGCGAGGAGTTGCCAAGCTACGAAGAGGACACCGGCTCCAGCGACCGTGCTAGCGACGGCGTGGTGGCGGTTACGGTCCGCGTGGGGGTCACACGAAACCGTTCCGTGCCCGTGACCCGCCCCGCCGCCGGTACACTCGGGTATCATATCCAGAGCGACGTGGGCGAATACCCCGGTAGAGACGCCGTAGAAGACGGCCCTGACGATCGGTCCGAGGTCCGGCGTCGCCAACGACAACGGGACGGCCGCGAGACCGACCGCTGCCGCCGGCAGGGCCATCACCCAGACCGGGAGGCCGTCGCGGTCGAGTGCTTCGGCTCCCCCAAACCCGGCCGGTAGCTTGTGGGCGACGATCCCGTAGCCGAAAAGCGGCGTCAGCGACGGCAACGTTCCGTAGACCACTCCCATAATGCTACCCGCCATCGTAGCGTGCAGGGTGAGTTCCGACACCGTCGCGTTCACGGGGAGCTCTTGGTGGGTGAACAGGTGGCCCAGTTCGTGACCCGCGTACCCGAGCAGGTATCCGAATGCAATCGCGAAGCCGCCGTACTTCGGATGGGGTCCGATCGCTTTGGGGGCCAGCAGTGCGGCCGCGCTGGCCAACATCGCACCGCTGGCGAGACCGTAGGCCCATAGCTTCTGGCGCGGCGTCGTGAACTGTCCGTACCGCTGGAGGGCGACGCCGGCGACCATCGCCAAGAAGCCGAAAAGGACGATCCCTGCTAGTTTTTCCCGTCCGGCGATGTACCCGCCCACGAGAACGCCCCCGAAGGCGACAACGGCGACACCCCCTATCGCCCGCGCGAGAGAGGGCCGGATCTTGGATACCTCCCCGGAGTGGGATACTGATGCTTCACTATTGCCCATACTATACAATACTATCTCGACGAAGTTAATGCTTGTCTCGTCTGTGGCTAGCGCCGCGGACGCGGGTCCCCCACAACTGGCTGGTGGTCCGTAGCGATAGCGAGGAAGTTCTCGAAGACTCGCTTTGCCTCCTCGACGGCCGCCACCGTCTCCTCGGAAATCCCGTCTTTGAGATTTCGGATTCGCGCTTCGGTGAAGTCCTTGCCCTCGACGACCCACTCGGCCGTCTGTCGGTCGTACTCGGGGTGAAACTGCAAGCCATAGGTCGACCCCAGTCGGAACGCCTGTATCCCGTACTCGTTAGTAGCGAGCGTCGACGCCCCGGGCGGGAGTTCAGCGACCCGGTCGGAGTGCGTCTCGAAGGACGTGAACTCGCCGGGAAAACCGTCGAAAATTGGGTCTTCACCGTCCCTCGAGACGGACTTGTACCCAATTTCGTACTCGCCCATATCGACGACTCGGCCACCCAGTGCCTGAGCTAGGAACTGGTGGCCCCAGCGGATCCCGAGGACCGGAACGTCCGCCGTGTGGGCTCGCCTGACCCACTCAGTCAGTTCGTGGATCCAGTCCAAATCGTCGTAGACCGACGTCTGGGAGCCGCTTATCATCACCCCGTCGTAGTGCCAGTCTGTCGCCGAGATGGCCGGCGGGAACACCCCCTCGCTCACTTTGAACACGTGGACATCACCGGCAATCTCCCGCCGGAGGTTCCGCTCCGCAGGCGTATCGCCGACCGAGGCGTCTAGCACTGCGATCGATGGTTCCATACCGTCAGTAGGCACTCGGCGGACAAATAGTTTTGTCCTCATATTACAATACTGTCCGGCGAGTACCGAGCGCGGTCGGGTCAGGCTGTCTGTGCTCGTTCCTGTCAGTTGCCGCTATGTGGGAATCTCCGCGGGAGATTGTTGGCTGTGCAGGTCGGCTCCAAACCCGACACTCAGGTCGACAGCGTGTCATTGACTGATCTATTCGTGAGCCAATCACATTGTCTGCTCTTGCGAGCGCGGTTGATACCCACCTAGGCACTCAGACCGACTTCACGGAAACCCGGAATCACCACAGTTTCCGGAAGCAACCCGGAATCGCACCGACTCGCGACGCGATCGACCGCTCACGACGCTGACCACGCTTTTCTCCCTATTTCCGGAAATCCGGAACCCACCCGCAAGACGTTATGCGTACAGTCGGTGTCGATTCAGGTATGCCACAGCGAAGCGGCGACGGGCGTTGGCCCGGCCCGACAAGCGACGAACTGCTGGGCCAGCGTGCGCAATCTCGCGCGAACAGTGCGTGTCCGGAGACTGTCGTGACGGCCGCCGACGAGACAGTCCCGGTCCCGGAACTACCAGATCTGGAGGGCGGCGTGTATCTGCTCGACCCCGACGCGGATGGGCCACGGGCGCGCCGGTCGGCCGTCCACCGACCGCTCCAGGGACTGGCGCTCGACACCGCCTTCACCGCCGGCGGCGATGTCGTCTGGATAGATACGCAAGGGCACGCGACGACACACTCGATGGCGAGCGTCGCGCCCTCCCCGCGAGCGCTGGACCGCATCCACGTCGCCAGAGCGTTCACGACCCACCAGCATCACACGCTCGTCGAACAGGTCGGTCACTGGCTCCGTGGTGGAGACGCTGGCCCGTTCGGCGCTCCCGGTACCGACGACCCGGCGGTAATCGTCTGCCCGGCCGTCGACGCGCTGTACCGCGGTGGCGAACTATCTACCGAGGCCTCACGAGCGATGGTCTGCCGGACGATTGCCCTCCTTGGGTCCCTCGCGAGAGAACACTCTATCCCGGTCGTCCTGACTCGGACCCGCGAGGACGAGTACACCGCGCCGAGTGAGCCCGCGCGTCGACGACCCATCTCGCTGGTCGAGACCGAGTTCGGCGCACGCTTTGACTGTGACGGCTGGACTTCGAGACGCTGGTCTATCCCGTCGGCCACGGCCACCTACAGACGACGCTGACGTTCTGGCAGGACGTCCTCGCGACGCGACACCCGGAAGTCGCCGACACTACCGAGACGG
>NZ_WPCA01000111.1 GCF_009741825.1 Halapricum sp. CBA1109 | reverse complement strand
CTGCCGGCCGACACCGGCCGACGCGCTACCCGCCCCGACCCATCCCCGTCTGCTGGTCTATCTCCGCCTCGACCGAGATGGGGGCCGGCATATCCCGCCCGGCGATGTCGCGGGCGAACCCGTCGTGGCCGACGATCCGAACCTCCCGCGTGTAGACCGTGTACGTCCAGGAGTCGAAGTTGTCGTCGTCGTCCAGCAGCCGTTTGGACTGCGGGACGCTGTGGTCCTCCGGTGGTTTCGGATGCGGTCCCTTGAGTTCGACGCCCTTCCGGGCGGCGTCGTCTTTGATATCGTCGACGGTGTCGTCCAGCAACTGTCGGTCCCCGCTTTTGAAGACGAGCGTCGTGACGAATGGCATTACCAGTGGGTTCGACCGGCCGCGGGTAAAAGGGTGTCAGTTGCGTGTCGCCGCTCAGTTCGGCGTGTCGGTGACGACGACGGTACTCGCGACCCGGTCGCCGATCCGCTGGCGCGTGTCGCTCATCGCCATCAGGATGAACCCGAGGACGAGTACACGGGAAGGTAGTCGATGATTCGGAGCAGGTTCCGGATGAAGGAAGTCCCGACACCACACTCGCTCCCGTCCTCTTTGACGACTTTGATCCCGAACACCTTCTTGCCGACGGTGTACCCGTCCCAGAGGCCCTCCAGCAGGAAGAAATAGCCCACGAACACGAGGATGGCGGCAAGGAATCCGATAGCGGCGATTCCCGCCCCGGAACTGCCACCGGCCGCTCCGCCGATTGCCCCGAACACGAATATCGTGACCAACGCCAGCACCGTGCCGACGATACTATCGACGATCTGCGCGATGATCCGCGATCCGACGACGTCGGTGTCGTCACGGGTCGGCGCTCGCGGGTATCCGCTCCCGTCCCAGTTGCCACGCCCGCCGCCCTGCACTGCGCCGTGACCGCCCTGTGCCGTGCCGTGGCCCGCCTGCCCGCCCTGTCTGGGCTGGTTCGGTTGTTGGCCCCCGCGCTGCCCGCCCTGCTGGGGCTGATTTCGCTGTTGACCGCCTCGCTGGCCCTGACCTTGGCCGCCTCGCTGGGACTGGTTCCCACCGCGGCGGTTCCCCCCGTCAGCCATCGCCCGTGGTGTTCCCGTACCTTCGTCAAGCGACGCGTGACAGTTCGGACAATCCCGTTCGCTCCCATCGGTTTTCGTGTTACAGTTTGGACAGTACCGCATAGGTCATCTTGGACAATAGGGTATATTAAATCCACTGGGTACTATTTTACTGCCGAGAAGTTACACAGATAGAACACATATGTGGGAGTGAATTTCGGCATCCGACCGACGGCGGGCCACGGGTGCTCCGATATTCTCTTAAGTACTGGCGGAATACAGTGTGATAATGATCGAGGCCACGAGCGCGGGAGCCATCCTCTTTCGCGACACGCGTGGCCGGCGTGAGTACCTGCTGCTCAAGTCCCGGCCCGGCGATTGGGAGTTCCCCAAGGGCGGCGTCGAGGGCGAGGAGGAACTCCAGCAGACCGCCATCCGCGAAGTGAAAGAGGAGGCCGGAATCAAGGACTTCCGGCTACTGGACGGCTTCCGAGAGGATTACGACTACGTCTTCGAGGCGAACGGCAACACCATCCACAAGACGGTCCACCTGTTCGTCGCCAAGTCCTTCGAGGCGTCGGCCGAACTGTCACACGAACACCGCGACCTGCAGTGGCGCGACTACGACCAAGCGATCAACACCATCACCCAGGACGGCCCCCGGGAGATACTCGAAGAGGCACACGACTACCTCGACGACCTCGACTACTGAGTCGTGCTGTCGTCGGCCCCGAGACGCGGCCGGGCGACGGGACTAAACCGACGGCCGCCTACCCTCCCGACGTGAGCGCCGACAGCGAGTTCGCGTTCGAACTCCGGGTCTGTCAGTGGGCCGAGCGAGCGTGGCCGCCCGGGAGTGGCCGCGAGCGACCAGTCATCGTCGCCCGCCAACTCGGAACCGAGCGCCGCCGCTGGGACACCATCGTACTCGAGTGTGACCCCGAGGGCCTCCGTTCGCGGGCGAACTTCGGGGCCGAAGCGCTTGACTCGGACCTCCTACACGTCGTCCGGCACGCCCCCGCGGAGTGGACGTGGTACCGGGACTGTCTCCCGGACCCGGGCTACCCGTGGCAGTACGTCCGGGAGGCCGTCCACCGGGCCGGCGACCGCGGCATCGTCGAGACGCGCAAGCGCGCCAATCGGATCGAACTCCGCCGGAAGTGGCCCTACCCCGAGTGGGTCGACCGCATCGTCGCCATCGAGAACAAGCCGGACCTGGACGCCAGCGCCGCCGACGCGCTGGCGGATCAACTGCAACGGGACGTGGCGCTCTCACTTTCCGACGAGGCGTGGGTGGCGACGGACCCGACGACGGAGGGCGGCCGGCCCACCCGAGCGCTACTGGAGGACATCCCCGTCGAGGCGGGTATCCTGACCGTCGACGGGGCGGGAGTCGGTGACGTGATCTGGCGACCCCGAACCCTTCCCGTCGAGGACCCCGGAACGATCATCGAGGAGCGGCCGGACGGCGGCGCACACGACGCCTCGGCGGCGCGGTTCGACTACGCTGACCCCGAGTGGAAGGCCGACAAGCGCCGCGAGATAGCCGAACGGGCCTACGAGCGCGGGTGGCGGGCCTACGCCGACACGATGCGGCCGGACTGTCGACACTTCCGGCTGCGCGGGGCCGAGTGGGGAGTCGAACCGTACTGCGACGCCAAGGAGTGCGTGCCGACCGCCGCGGAGTGTCGCGGCGGCTGTCCGTCGTTCAGTCCCGAGCCGCCGGTCTGGCGGACGAAGGCGTGGCCGATAGAGGGCGGACCGGGTAAGGGCATCAAGCGGCTGCTCGACCGTCAGCGCCGGCGACACCGGCCGGGGCTGTGACTACTGGCTCGTCCGGCCGGAGTAGACGTAATTGAGCTGTGTGAACGGGACGTACGCCCCGCGGACGACCTCGCCGTCGATCTCCTGTTTGAGGTGGACGCCGTTCGATCCCTCGACGACCTCGTGGACGTTTCTGATCTCGGTTCCGTCGCTGAGTTCGGCTATCATATGTGACATCCTAGCGTGGCGTACGCGGCCGCCACGGAAACCACCTCGGTCACTCCAGTTCGGCGACGGTGAGGTCCTCGCGGGCGACGGCGAGTCGGAATGTTGGCACCGTCTTGCGGACGCGCTCGACGATGCCCTTGTCGACGAGGCTGTGCAGCGCCGACCGGACGTCCTCGACCGCGTAGTCGTGGCCGGCGTCCTCGAGCGCGTGCAGGACCGAGACGACGCTCTGGGTCTGTTCGTCGGGGCCGGCGATGACGGCGATGACGTCGGCCTGAATCGGCGGCACCTCGACGGCGTCGTCCTCACCGGTCGACTCGACCAGTCCCTCCGCGCGGACCAACTCGCCCGCCTCGGGTGTCGCACAGATCAGGCTGTCCTCGTTGCGGTAGTAGTAGTCTTTGAGCTCTGATTCGAGGTACTGGTGGACCTCGCTGCCGCTGTCCAGTTCCCACCGCTGTTGCAGTTCACCGTTTTTCGTCGGCTGGAGGGCGACGATGTCGGCCAGCCGCGTCAGCGCCTCCTCGGAGAGGGTCATCAGGCGAGTGTAGTGGCCGCCACGGTTATAGCTGGTCCGGAACCGATCAGAGCGACGCCAGCGTCTCGGCCACGTCCGCCCAGTGGCTGCCCCGCCAGAAGTGCTGGCCACACTCCCGACAGCGCCACACCGGTTCGTCGCCGTCGGGCACGTACTCCGGCGTCGGCTCCTCCGGCGCGACGCGTGTCACCGGCGCGTTACAGGCCCCACACCGGGAGGGCTCGTCGTCGAGCGTCAGGTCGTAGCCCGCCGCCTGCAACTCGCGCAACTGGTCGACGGTGTCCCGGGACTCGATCAGGACGGCGTCGCCGGCCCGCTCGGCCAGCGAACGGCTGCGGGTCAGTATCGTCCGCCCCTCCGTCTCCGCGAGGGCGACGATGGCCTCGTCGGACTGGACGTCGCGGTTCTTGGCGTAGGCGGCGTCGTAGCCACACATTCGCAGGTACGTGCCCAGCTTCCCGAGCATCATGTCCAGCAACAGCCCCGGCGGGCTCTCGCTCATTCGACGAACTCCCGGACGCTCGCGGCGTCCCACGTGTTGAGTACGTCGGCCGGCTCGGCCCACCCGCGACGGGCCGTGTGGACCCCGTAGCGGATCAGGTCGTACCGCTCCGGAGTGTGGGCGTCGGTGTTGATGGCCACCGGCGCGCCCGCCTCGACGGCCGCCCGCACGGCCTGACCGTCCATATCCAGCCGGGCCGGGTTGCTGTTTACCTCCAGCGCGGTGTCCGTCTCGGCGGCCACCGCGGCCAACCGCGAGAAGTCCACCGTCAACCCGGGGCGACGGTTGAGATACCGTCCGGTCGGGTGGCCGATGACGTCGACAGCGGGGTGTTCGGCCGCCGCCACGAGGCGGTCGGTCCCGTCGCCGTCGAGGTCGGCGTGGGGCGAGGCGACGACGAGGTCCAACGCGTCGAGGGCTTGCTCGCCGACCGACAGCGAGCCGTCGCTGTCGACGTTCGCCTCGACGCCCGCGAACACCGTCAGATCGGTGTCTTCGGCGGCCTCCCGGACCGCATCGACCTGTTCGAGCAGCGTCTCGTCGTCCAGTCCGACGCCGCCGACCATCCCCGGGCCGGTCGCGTGGTCGGTGATAGCGAGGTAGTCGTACCCCCGCTGTTCCGCGCCGGCGATCATCTCCGCGATGGTGTTGTTCCCGTCTGACCACTCCGTGTGGAGGTGGAGGTCCCCGCGCACGTCGTCCTCGTCGAGGAGGTCCGGCAGGTCGCCCGCAGCGGCGGCGTCTATCTCGCCGCGACCCTCCCGGAGTTCCGGCGGGATCAGCGGGAGGTCCAGTGCGCCGTAGACCTCGGCCTCCTCGGCCCCGGCCAGTCTCTCGCCCGCTCGCTGGTCGTCGTCCTCGACGCCGGCCACGTCGAAGACGCCGTATTCGTTGACCTTCATCTCGCGCTCTATCGCGCGGTTGCGGACGGCGACGTTGTGGTCGCGGCTCCCGGTGAAGTACTGGAGGGCGGCCCCGAACTCCTCGGGGACGACCACGCGGAGGTCGACCCGCACGTCGCCGGCGCGGACGCTGGCTTTCGTCTCGCCGGACTCGATGACCGACTCGACGCCCTCCCACTCGGTGAACGCCGCGACGACCGGGTCGGGGTCGGTGCTTCCGACCAACACGTCCACGTCGCCGATGGTCGCCTTCCAGCGGCGAATCGACCCCGCGAGGTCACAGCGCTCGACCGCGTCCTGCGCCCGGAGGTAGTCCCGTATCTCCTCGCCGTAGGGGCGGGCGTCGCCCAGCAGTTGCCGGTCGTGGGCCTCCCGAGCGAAGGGGATGCCATCGAGTATGTTCTGCTCGGTCTTCGCGCCGAACCCCTTGACAGACTGTATCTCGCCGTCCTCGGCGGCGGCTTCGAGGTCGTCGAGCGTCCGGATGCCCAGCGCCTCGTACAGCGTTCCGACAGTCTTGGGGCCGACGCCCTCGACGCTGGTCAGCGCCGCCATCTCGACGGGGAGGTCCTCGCGCAACTCGACCAACTCGGCTATCTCGCCGGTCTCGACGTACTCGACTACCTTCGCGGCGATGGCGTCGCCGACGCCGTCTATCTCGCCGACGGCGGCCTCGCCTTCGGCGGCCAGCACCTCGATTGGGTCGGGGTAGTCCCGGACGTTCTCGGCCGCCCGGCGGTAGGCCCGCGGTTTGTACTCGACGTCCATCGCTTCGAGGCGGTCGGCCATCTCCGCCAGTCGGTCCGCGACGGCGTCGTTCCGGCTCACAGCGACCGCCCCGCTCGGCCCGTGTCGCCGTCGTCGTGTCCCAGCGCCTTCTTGAGGAAGGACATCCAGCGCTTCTTGTCGGCGGCGGCCTGTGCCTGTCGCTCCCGCTCTAGGTCTGCCGGGTCGAGACTCTCAAGGGCCTCTAACGCCCGGTCGAGGCCGACAATAGCGTCTACCAGCGCCTCGCCCTCCTCGTAGGGGACCTCGCCGGATTCGAGGCGCTGAAACCGCTGTAGGCGCTCGCGCCTGAGGTTTCGCTTGGCCGTCTCGACGCGTTCGCGTTCGCCCTTCGGGACCGTCTCGCGGCGCTTTATCTCGAAGACGAACTCCCGGAGGTCGACCGTCTCGCCTTGGACCTCGATGGTCTCGGGGATGGCAGCGCCAACGGTCGCGCCTCCCGCTCGACGCGTTCGAGTAGTTGTTTGCGCTGGTACTCTTTCACGTTCCACCCTCGGGGACCGACCGAGAAAAATCTACGGCGTCGCCGATGTCCGTCCCGCACCCACAAGCACAACCCATTTGATACGCCACTCCGTAGCCCCCGCCAATGGCGAGATGTGACGAGTGCGGCAAGGAGGAGAACATGCCGTACCACTGTCGGCACTGGTGGGGGTACCTTCTGTGGCGACCATCGCCTGCCGGAGAACCACGACTGTCCCGGCTTAGAGCAGTGGGACGACCCTGACGGTGTCTTCGACAGCGGCTTCGACGACTCGGTGACCACCGGCGGCAACGGCGGCGGCCGGGAGGCGAACGCCAGCGTCTCCGACCGCCTCGGCATCGACACCGGCCCCGGAAGCGCGCTGGCGTACTTCCGCGGGAATATGACGTACGTGTTCCTCGCGCTGATGTGGATTACGCTGGTGTTGCAGTTTCTGGTCCTCTCCCTGTTCGGTCCGCAGACGCACAACGCGCTGTTCACCGTCTCGACGGCCCACCCCACGTACGTCTGGACGTGGGTAACCTCGATATTCGCTCACAGCCCCGGCCTGTTCCACATCGCCGGCAACAGCATCGTCATCTTCTTCTTCGGCCGTCTGGTCGAGGACTACGTCGGTTCCCGGGACTTCGCGATTATGTTCCTCGTCAGCGGCGTCCTCGCCGGCCTCGGCCAACTCGGGATTATGCTGTTTCAGGGCGAACCGGGCGCTGCGCTGGGTGCCAGCGGCGCGGCACTGGCAATCCTCGGGACGCTGACTATCCTCAACCGGAACCTCACGGTCTACCTCTGGTTCCTCATCCCCATCCCGATATATGTCATCACCGGCGCTTACGCGCTGGCCTCGATGGCGGGCATCTTCGGGTTCAGTACGCCCCTCGGCGGCAACGGCATCGCCGACGGCGCGCACTTCCTCGGTCTGATGATCGGGATCTGGTACGGCTACCGTGTCAAAGACCGGATGCGCGTCCCCGACAGCCTCCAGTTCGGCCGGGGCGGTGGTGGCCCCGGTGGCCCGGGCGGTCCGGGTGGCCCCGGTCGCGGCCGCGGCCCGTTCTGACCGATGGAGGTCGTCCGCCCCGCGTTCCGCCCAGACGGGTCGCGCTCCCGAGCGGAGATGGAGTCTCTCCAGGGTGACATCGCCCGAGCGGCCGTCTTCGAGGACGACATCGACTTCGACCCCGCGCGGATCAGCGCCCCGTCCGACGACAGCGCCCAGCGACGCCTCGGCGACGAGTCGCCTATCGTCGCCGGCGTCGATCAGGCATTTTTGGACGACGACCGCGCGGTCAGCGCCGCCGTCGCCCTCCGGGACGGGGAAGTCATCGAGACGGTGACGGCCGTCCGCGAGACGGCGATACCGTACATCCCGGGCCTGCTCTCCTTCCGCGAGGGGTCGGCCGTCCTCGCCGCTGTCGAATCGCTGTCGGTCGACCCCGACGCACTGCTGGTCGACGGCAGCGGCCGCATCCACTACCGGGAGGCCGGACTGGCGACCCACGTCGGCGTGACCCTCGACTGCCCGGCCGTCGGCGTGGCGAAGAACCTCCTCTGTGGTCGGCCCCGCGACCCACTGCCCGACCGGATGGCCGAGGGCGACCGCGTCGCCATCGAGGCCGACGACGAGGTGACCGCGCCCGATGGCACCGTCATCGGCTACTTCTTCCAGTCGCGCCAGTACGAGTCGGGGTCGACGAGCATCAACCCCCTCGTCGTCAGTCCCGGCCACCGCGTCAGCGCCGAGACGGCCGTCGACGTGGTCGCGCGCTGCTGTGCAGGCTACAAACTACCCGAACCGACGCGGCTGGCGGACGCCGCGGCCGGCGAGGCGACGGGCGAGTGAGGCTTCGGGACACCACTGGAACTTAGGTGGCCCCGCACCGAGTGCCGAGATATGAACAAGACGGTGCTGATCACGGGGTGTTCGTCCGGCATCGGACGGGCGACGGCGGAGAGCTTCCTTGAGGACGAGTGGACCGTGTACGCGACGGCGCGGGACACCGACGACGTGACCGACCTCGCCGAGATGGGCGCGGCGACGGCCGAACTCGACGTGACTGACGCCCGCGACGTCGAACGCGTGGTCGACCGCGTCATCGACGATCAGGGTCGCATCGACTGTCTGGTCAACAACGCCGGAACCGGTCAGTTCGGGCCGCTGGAGGACGTGCCGACCGACGCCCTCGAGGACCAGTTCGACGTGAACCTCAACGGCCCGCACCGACTCGTCCGGGAAGTCCTCCCGCATATGCGTGACCGCGAGGAGGGGACCATCGTCAACGTTTCCAGCGCCGTCGGGCTACTCGCGGTGCCGGGCCAAGGGGCCTACAGCGCCTCGAAGTTCGCCTTAGAGGGGTACAGCGACGCCCTGCGGAACGAGGTGGCCGACCACGGCATCGAGGTCGTGCTGGTCGAACCCGGTCCGGTGGCGACGAACTTCGAGGCCCGCGTCGCCGACTCGCGGGACCGCCTGGAGCGCTCGGGGGCCTACGAACAGTACTACGAGATGATGGAGGACCGCCGGGACGTCGACGCCAGCGAGACGTTCGGGATGGAACCGGCGCGGGTCGGCGACGTGATCAAAGACGCCGCGAGCGTCACCGATCCCGACCCGCGCTACCCGTCGGGACCGTCGCGCGGGCGAGTGCCTACGGTCGACTGCTCCCGAGTCGCTGGCGCGACCGCGTGTGGTCGCTGCTCCGGAAACTCACCTCCATCACGCCATGATCGAGGGCCGTGACCGTCTCGAAGCCAGCGAGGCCCACGCCGTCGCGCTGGACTGCGTCGAGGCTGGTATCGAGGCCGCTCGCCCGGACCGGGTCGTCGGCCGGCAGGTGACCCGGGAGGGCGAGACGCTCACCGTTGCCGGGACCAGTTACGATCTTGACGCCTACGAGCGAGTGGTCGTCCTCGGCGGCGGGAAAGCGGCCGACGCCGTCGCCGCGGAACTGGAGTCCGTGCTGGGCGAGTGGCTGGACGACGGCCTCGTCGTCGCGACCGACCCCGCGGCGACGGAG
>NZ_WPCA01000241.1 GCF_009741825.1 Halapricum sp. CBA1109 | reverse complement strand
CGCGTGTCACAGCCACGACGCCGGACAGTCGTCGCCAGTGTCGGCCGCCGTCGAGACGCTGTTACAGGGGTTCGTCCAGTTGAACGTCGACTACACCTACGTCGCCGGCGACGTGAACAGGCAGTATCTGGCGCTGTCGGTCGCGCCTGCCAACGGTGACACCGAGTCGATGCCCGAGACGTTCCGTCTGTGGTTCGACGGTGAGTGGTACGACCCCGGGTGGGTCGACAACTACCGGACGCTGTCCGGCCGGTACGAGGAGGGTCGGGGGCTGTTGCTGTTCGACCTCCCCGACGCGGGCGACGCCACGGACACGCGTCTCAACTGGCCAGGTGGCGAGTGGCGAGTCCCCGAGTCGACCAGACGGCGGCTCTCGACACCGACGCCGTCGCTCTCCGTGTCACTGGACGCCCCCGAGACGGTCCCGCTTGACTCCACCACGACCATCCCCGTGACCGTCTCCGTGAGCAACACGGGTTCGACCGACACGCGTTTTCTGGGTGCGCTCGACAGGTCGGGCTATCTGGCCTCGGCACCGGTCGAACAGCTTTCGATGCTGGTGCCGGCCGGCGACAGCGTGACCGAGACGGTCGACGCGGCGCTCGTCGCGTCGGAACCGACCGAGGAGTTCGGCCGGCCGATCACGTTCGACCTCGACTGGCTCACGGGGTCGACCGAGACAAGCGTCCGCGTCGTCGACGGTGCCTGACGCCCCGAGACTCCGGCGGAGTCGAGAACGGACCCCTGTCCGGTTACGGTCGGTGGCTCTTGCCGAGGACGCCGGGCGTCTCGAAGATGCCCAGCGTGTCGACCTCGACGCGGGTGGCGTGGGCCGGTCCCTCGACGGCGCAGTCCTCGCCCGTGAAGCGGTTCACCGAGTCGACGGCGTTTCGCAGGTCGACCGTGCACGGGTCCTCGTGGAAGTTGATCACGACGACGACGGCGTCATCGTCGTTCTCGCGGCCGAACACCAGCACGTCGTCGGGGTTGGCCCCGCGGTGGGGCGCGCTGGCGATGTCCGCGCTCGGGCCCAGCACGTCCAGTTCGTGGTAGGTGTCGATGAGGCGCTTGTAAAACTGGAGGTGGTCCTCGGGGTACTCCTCCCAGTTCATAAACGCCCGCTTGTAGGGGTCGTTTTTGATGTCGTCGTCGCGGATGTCCTGTCCTTCGTAGACGCTCTCCCGTGGCGTGCCGTACTCGCCGATGAGTCGCTCCTGCCCGTAGAGGATGAAAGGGACGCCCGGGAGGGCGAAGCCGGCGGCCATCGCCGCCCGCTGGGCCTCGGCCGGCACCTTGCGCGCGCCCTCGGCCCTTGCCTCGTAGTAGAGCCGCCGCTCGTCGTGGTTCTCGGTGGTGTTGAGGAGGCGGGTGAACGTGGGGAAACCGTCGATAAAGCGCTGTTCGATGGCCCGCACGAGGTCGCCGGTGGGTCGCTCCCCGCGGGCGACGGCGTGGCTGGCCTGCATAAACCCCGTCGTGTCGAAGTGGGCGTCGAACTCCGATTCGGCGAAACTGGGCTGGCGTGGGATGGTCTCGTCCAAGAACATGAACTCGGGGTCGATGGCCAGCACGCGGCGGCGCAGTTCCTTCCAGAAGCTGTGGGGGACCCCCCACGCGATGTCACACCGGAAGGCGTCGACGCGTTCGGCCCAGAACTCCGCGGCCGCGAGGATGTGTTCGCGGACGGCCATATTGCCATAGTTGAGGTTCGGCTGGAGGCGCGTCCCGAAAAAGTACGCGGCGGCGGGCGCGGCGTCGGTGTCGGTCGCGCCCTCCTGACGGTCGAACCAGTCGAAGTACGGCGAGTCGCTGTTCCACTTCTCGACCGTCGGGAACTGGCCGACCGTCGACGGCGTCTCGCCCGTCTCGGCGATGGTGTCTTGGAACTGCTCGTTCGTCCAGCCGACGTGGTTGATCACGAGGTCGAAACAGACCTTGATGTCCCGCTCGTGGCAGGCCTCGAC
>NZ_WPCA01000086.1 GCF_009741825.1 Halapricum sp. CBA1109 | reverse complement strand
TTTTTGGAGTCGGGGGTTCCCGCAGCGAAGCGAGGAAAACCCCGAACTGTAAAAAGTGGGTTTTAGTCCATCGCGATGTACGTTTGGGTATCCTCGACGCCGTCGATGGCCTGAATGCGCGTCGCGGCGACGTCTTTGACCGCCGCCGGGGAGTCGACCTCGACTTTGGCGATGAGGTCGATGTCGCCGGCGACGATGTGGGCGTCGAGAACGCCGTCGAGTGCCTCGATGGACTCTTTGAGGCGGTCGGCCTCGCTCGTGTGGGCTTTGACCATCACGTACGCGACGACCATCTCAGGCACCCCCCGCGGCCGCGCGGCCGGTCTCGCCGACGACGATGGACCGGACGTCACCGAGGACGTCGAAGTCGGCGAGGACGATAAGTCGGTCGCCGTCCTCCAGCGAGGTGTCCGGTTCCGGCAGGTCGACCGGGCCGGCGGACTTCCCGTAGGCCATCAGCCGCGCCTGTGCGGGTAGTTCCAGTTCGTCGATGCTGTATCCCCGCACCGGCGAGTTGGCGGTGACGGTGAACTGGACGAGTTGTAGCTCTTGGGCCACGTCGGCGATGGCGGTGATGGAACCGCCGAGCAGGGCGTTTTTGGCCGCGATAGCGCCGAGGCGTTCGGGGTAGATCACTTGGTCGACGGCGTCGGCGTACCGCCGGTAGATGTCCTCGCGGTAGTCCTCGTCGATGCGCATCACCGTCCGGCAGCCGTAGTGGTCGGCGATCAGACAGGCGGCGAAGTTCGTGTTCAGGTCGCCCGTCAGCGCACCGACGGCGTCCGCCGCTTCCAGGTCGGCGAGTTCGAGTATCTCCTCGGTTGAGCCGTCGCCCTCCAGTACCTCGTAGTCGTCCGCGCGGGCGCGGTCAGCCCGCTTTTTGTCACGCTCGATCAGTACGGGGTCGTGACCGCTCTCGCGCAACGCCCGGGCGGTCCGGAGGCCGACCCGTCCGGCACCGACGATGACGAATCTCATATGGTACCGTATGACACCCAGTATGGATAAAGCTGTCCCGGGGAAAGCTTCTTGCTGTGTGGTTGAGTAACATACGCCACGATGGTACGCGCGTTTATTATGGTCAAGACGGACGCCGGGCAGTCGGCGGACCTACTGGCGGCGACGCGGGAACAGGTCGGCGTCGAGGAGGCACACATCGTCGCGGGACAGTACGACATCATCGTCGAGGCGGTGGCCGACGAGGTGTACGAGGTGATGCAGTCGGTCGCAACGGGGATTCGCGGACTGGAGGGGGTCGTCGACACACGGACCTACATCTGCTTGGAGTGAAACGGTACGACAAAGGCCGTTCGGGTCCAAGCGGTGGTATGGTCGACGTGGCCGACGTGATCGGACTCGTGGTGATACTGGTGGTCAACAGCGGCGTCGCCGCGCTTTTGACGCGCTTTTTCCGCGTCCGTCTGGACACTGACTGGGGGCCGGCGGTGTTCATCACCGTCATCGGTCCCGTGGTCTTGCTGGCGCTGACACTGGTCCTCGCGGGGCCGCTCAGCCTCGGTCCGAACCTCGGGTCGCCCGCACTGGTCGTCGGGGCGACGATACTCCTCCCGCTGTCGATGGGTGTCGCCTTCGACTACTTCTGGATGCCCGCCCCAGAGGAGGTCGACCTACCGGACCGGCAGGTCGGCTAGCCGTCGAGGTCCTCGATCAACGCTTCGAGGGTGCCGATGTGGTCCTCGAACTTCGACCGGCCCATCTCGGTGAGTGCGTACGTCGTTCGGGGCTTGCGGTCGACGAACTGTTTCTGGACGTCTATGGCTTCGGCTTCTTCCATCGTCTGGAGGTGGCTGGAGAGGTTGCCCTCGGTCACGTCGAGTTCCTCTCGCAGCGTCGGGAAACTCGTCTCGCCGTGCTGGTAGAGGTAGGCGAATATCTGCAACCGCGTCGGCTGGTGGACGAGTTTGTCGAAATCCATGGTCAGGTTCGGGTGAGGACGACGTAGGCCGCCATCGCGTAGACGAAGTACAGCGCGCCGAAGACCGCGTATCCCCAACTCCACAGGGTGTCGACAGTCGCTATCGCGACGCCCAGGGCGACCAGCAGGATGCCGCCGACGTAGAGGGCGTACCGGTCACGCGAGCGGATGTAGTACGCCCGAAGGACGTTCGCCTCGATCAGATACGCCACACCGACCATCACGAGCGCCACCCCGAGTATCAGCGCGTTCTGGGCATCGTAGCCGAGGCCATCGGTGAACCGGAACACGACGAACAGGAGCGGAAACGTTGACAGGTAGACCGCCACGAAGATGAACCAGAGACTCGGCTTCCCGTCGGTGGTGGTACTGGCGTTCTCCGCGTCGGTCCCTGCCCACAGCCAAGACCCGACGAACCCGCCACCGAACAGGACACCGACCCAGATCACCGGGTGGTAGAGTCCGGGGAGTTCTTGGAGGTGGACGTACTGTGAGGCCGCCGCCGCGATGGGGACGAGGAAGCCGTACAGCAACCACTGGGTGGTCGCACCCTCGTATCGCTCGTCGATGCCCATCGCCGACTTGATCTGACTCAGTTGCGCCTCGAGTTCTACCGGGTCGACGTCAGGTTCGTCGCTCATTGCTGTGTATGGACGCGTCGTTCTCGTGGTTGTACCGCCCCGGTCACGTTCCTTGCGGTCTCGCCGTGGGCCGGTCGTCTCTCACGCTCGCAGGTGGACATAGTAGTTGAACAGGTCGGTGTAGGTCGGGTCGTCGGCCTCGACGCGGGCGCCGTCCTCGTCGGTGTCGACGGCCGCCCGCACCTCTTTGACGCTCGATCCCTCGGCGAGGAAGCCCCGAGCCTCCGCGCCGGTTCGAAACAGACGCTCGTCGACAACGTGGTCCTCGGCCGCGGCCATCGCTGCCGACCCGGTCACTCGGACCACGGACGGGACGGCGTCCATCAGATCGCTCGGCGGGCCGACCGCCGTCACGTCGCCGTCCCGCATAAACGCGATGCGGTCCGCTATCTCGGCGTCCAGCGGCCGGTGGCTGGTGACGACGAACGTCCCGCCGTCGGCGTAGCGGTCGAGGATGATGTCGTGAAAGCGCTGGATCATCGAGAGGTCGACGCCGGCGGTCGGTTCGTCCAGCAGGTACAGCGGCGCGTCGACGCTCATCGTCAGCGCCAGTTCGAGTTTCCGGGCCATCCCGGCGGAGTAGTTCTCGACCACTTTGTCGAGGTCCGGCGTCAGGCCGAGGTCCTCCAGATACGTCCGGTGACGGTCGGTGAACGCCGGGTGCATCCGCTCGTAGAACGCGACGTTCTCGGCCCCGGTGAGCGTCTCGACGGCCATCGTGTCCTGCAACAGGAAGCTCAGGCTCTCGCCGCCGTCGTCTCGGACTGCCTCGCCGAACACCTCGACGCTGCCGGCCGTCGGGACGGCGCTCCCGGCCAGACACTCAAGCAGGACCGTCTTACCGACGCCGTTGGGGCCCAGCAATACCAGAATCTCGTTCTCGCGGACGGTCAGGTCCACGCCGTCGAGGACGCCGTCGGAGCCGAACGTCTTCTCGACGCCGCTGGCCCGGACCGCGGGCACGTCCTCGGTACTCACGCGAGGACACCTCGCTTGTAGACGACGGCTCTGACGAGGACGACGCCGGCCGCGAGGGCGGCGACGCCGTAGAGGCCGAGCACCGCGAGCGACCAGCCAGTCCCCGGGAGCGCCGGCGGCGAGAGGGTGTCGGCCCCCACGTCGACGAAGTGATACACCAGCAGTCGCGTCGAGAGGGTGTTCGGGAGGTAGTTGAGCAGCACGTCCGGGCCGGTGTACGACGCCGGGTCGGTGCCGTTGTAACCCGTCAGCATGTACGACAGCAGCGCGATGGCGACGGTGATGATGCTCGCGTACCGTTCGTCGGTGACGACGGAAACGAGCGCGATAGCGAGCACCATCCAGACGACGCCGAACACGAGCAACGCGAGCAACAGTACCGCGAGGGACTCGGGGCCCCGAATCGCGTACTCGGCCCCGGTCCCGAGGCTGACGACCACCACAACGGCGAAGGCGGCGGCCGCGAGTGCCAGTCCGGCCGCCATCCGCCCGGCGAGGTCCGCGGTCGGCCGGATCGGTAGCGCCCGGAACTGCTTGTAGCGGTCGGCCTCGAAGTCCGCCGCCAGTTGGCCACCGAAACTGTTCAGACAGGCGATCACCGCCCCGAACGTGCCGTAACTGATCGCCGTCGCCCCGAAGACCATCGGTTTGATGTCCGCCGGAATCTGGTCGGTCGGAACGAACACCGTGATCGTCAGCAGGTAGAACCCGACCGGGAACAACAGCGACCAGAACAGGACGGTCTTGTTGCGGAACAACTCGCGGGCGTACCGTTCGGCGAACGACCGCGTCTGTCCGAGCCATATCCGGGTCCCCCCGGAACTGACTCCCTCGGTCGATCCGCCGGTGAGCGTCTCGGTTGCCATCTCTATCGACAAACTAGTCTCTACTGCAATAATATTTGCGCTGTATTCTACTCTCTAACACAAAGTAGGGCAAACTTTTATATACTATAAATCTCTCCCGGCCGGATGTTTCCTCGGCGTGAACAGTCAGTGACGCTGAATTATTTAGGGGCGTCTGTAGAACGTGTAATTGTGGCGTCCGAGTCGTACATCCTTACCGAACCGGTCGGTCCCTTCGGGGCGGGACAGACTGTCACTGTCGTCGCACGGTACGGTGAGTGGCACCTCTACGACGTGAAGCTACAGGCGGCAGCACGCGCCGACGAACGGTTCGTCGAACTCACCGCGGAAGAACTGGATCGCATCGCCGAGCCAGCGCCGTCGTAGCGCCGAGACTCGCAGCTATCCGGTGTTTTTCATCCCGGCCGCGATGCCGTGGACCGTCAGGCGGAGGGTCCGCTGTTCGGTGTCGGTGAGGTGCGACTGGGAGAGCAGACGGATCTGAAGCAGGTTCAGCGGGTCGACGTATGGGTTGCGGCGGGCCATATTTTCCTCGAGCCAGTCCCGGACGAGCAGGCTGTCACGGCCCGTAATCTCGAGGATGATGTCGACGGCGTCTTCGTACTCCTCCCGGATGCGGGGGAAGATGTCCTCACGGATGTCCTCGTCGGCGAGGGCGGCGTACTGCTCGGCTATCTCCATGTCCGTGCGGGCCAGCGCCAGCGCCGCGTGGTCGAGGATCGAACTGAAGTACGGCCACTCCTCGTACATCTCCTGTAGGGTCTCGATATCGCCGCCCTCGTCGAGGTACGCGTCGAACCCGGTCGCCAGCGAGTACCACCCGGGGATGATACACCGGGCCTGCGTCCAGGAGAACACCCACGGGATGGCCCGCAGGTCCTCGACGGACCGATCCTCGCTCCGGGAGGCCGGCCGGGAGCCGAGGTTGAGGTTCTCGATGACGGTGATGGGCGTCGCCTGCTCGAAGTACGGGACGAAGCCGTCGGTCTCCAACAGTCCGCGGTACTCCTCGCGGGCGGCCTCGGCGGCCGTCTGGAAGGTGTCCATCCACTCGTCGGGTAGTTCCTCGACGGGTTCGTGGATGGCCTGATGGCGCGCTTTGACCTGCGCGTTCAGCATCTGTTCGAGGTTGCGCTCGGCGATGTTCTCGTTTGCGTACTTCTCGGCGATCGCCTCGCCCTGCTCGGTAAACTTGATCTGGCCCGTACAGGTCTCGTTGGGCAGTGCCACCATCGCCTCGTGCATCGGGACGCCACCGCGGGAGATGGAACCCCCGCGACCGTGGAACAGGCGTAGGTCGACGTCGAAGTCCTCACAGATGGCGGCGAGTCGCTTCTGGTTGCGGTACAGCGACCAGTTCGCCGCGAGGAAGCCGTTCTCCTTGTTGGAGTCTGAGTACCCCAGCAGGATCTCTTGGGTGTTGTTCCGGGCCTCCAGCGCCTGCGAGTAGGCCTCGTTCTCGAAGAGCGTCCCCATAATCCGGCGGGCGCCCGAGAGGGCGTACTCGCTTTCGAGCAGCGGGACGATGTCGAATCCGCAGTAGTTCGGCAGGTCGACGATGCCGGCCTGGTCGCCGAGGAACAGGACTTCCAGCCCGTGGCTGGGCTCCTCGAACCAGCTTATCGCGTAGGTGTCGATGGCGTCGACGCCGTACTCCTGTTGCCACTCGGCGGTGGCGCTGAACAGTTCCAGCACGCGTGCGGACTCGTCGGTGAGTCCCTCGGCGTCCTCGATATCGATGACCGGTTCGTCCTGGAGGATGGCCTCGGTGAGGAACTCGACGCGCTCGTCTTCGTCCATACTCCCGTAGTCGATGCCCTCCTGCTCGTCGAGGGCCTCGGCGATGGCGTCGGTGTGTTTCTTGCGGTGGTCCCGGAGGTCCATGCTGACCAGCGTGAACCCGAAGGTGTCGACCTTCCGGCGCAGCGGTCGGACGTGGGCCTCGGCGACCTCCTCGGCGCCGTTGTCCCGCAGGCTCTCGTCGATGACCCGCAGGTCGGCCATAAACTCGTCCTCGTCGCCGTAGCCGCCCGTGCGGACGTCCGAGACGCGCATAATCGACTCCCGCATCAGCTTGAGCTTCTGGCGGTAGGGCTCGTTGGGGTAGCGCTCCTCGGCGGCCTCGGCGACGTTCGGGAGCCGTTCTTTGTGGCTCTCGATGCGCTCTTTGAGTTCCCCGCTGAGGTCGATCTGACTCTCGTCTTGGGTGAGGATGCCCGACAGCTCCTTCAGGCGGTCGCGATACAGTTGGAGGGCGACGCTCCGCTGGCGTTCCAGCGTCTCCTCGGTGACCTCGGGGGTCACGAAGGGGTTGCCGTCGCGGTCACTGCCGGCCCACGAGCGGAACTCGTACAGTTTGGGGACTTCGACGTGGGACTCGTAGGTGTTGTCAAGCGCCCACTCGAACTCGTCGTACACCTCGTCGATGACGTCGAACAGCACGTTCTCGATGTACCACTGGATGTTGAGCGCCTCGTCGGTGACCTCGGGGCGGCGCTCGCGGACCTGTGGCGTCTGCCAGAGACTGGTGACCTGTGCGCTGAGGTCCCGTTTGGTCTTCTCGATTTCGCGGTCGGTCAGTCGCACCTCGTCCAACTCCTCGAGGTCCCAGGCGACCTCTCGGAGCTTTGATTTGACCGTCTTCCGCCGGGCCTCGGTCGGGTGAGCCGTGAACGTCGGCTGGATCAACACGTCGTCGAGGATGTCCTCGGCGGTGTCGGGGGCGACGTCCTGACTTTTGAGGTACTCGGAGGCCTCCTTGACGCTGTTGTCGAGTTCGCCCGACTGCGATCCGTCACGAATCTCCCGGACCCGCTGGCGCTCCTCGGCGAGATTGATGAGTTCGAAGTAGGTAGTAAAAGCGCGGGCGACAACGTCCTGCTTGTCCGGGGAGAGACGGTCGAGCGTGTCGTGAATCGGTTCGCGCGACGGCGACTCACCGCGTCGGTACCGTATCGACGCGTTCCGGATGGATTCGACCAGATCGAACGCCTCGTCCGAGCTCTGGTGTTTGATAACGTTCCCCAGCAACTCTCCCAGTTCGCGCACGTCCTGGTTTATTTCTCTGGCGTGCAAAGTCATACCACTCCCTGACAGTGCCGTGGATAAAACACTAGCGGAATCGGGTGTTAGTCTCAGTCTATCGTTTGTTATGGACCGTTCGCCGTCGGGTGTAACCCCGTTGTCACGGCGCGGGTCACGAACGCATTAGTGCCCGCCACTCCACGCTCCGGTATGCCGACCGCAGACAACGACGGCGTCGAACTGGCCTACGAACGCGACGGGGCCGAGGACGGCGAGACTGTCGTCTTCGTCGAGGGACTGGCCTACGGACGCTGGATGTGGCGCTGGCAGCGCGAACAACTGAAGGGGACCTACGACCTGTTGCTGTTCGACAACCGCGGGACCGGGGAGTCGGACGTGCCGGAGGGCCCCTACACCGTCTCGGAGATGGCCGGTGATCTGGAGGCGGTACTGGCCGACACGGGGGTCGAGTCGGCCCACGTCGTCGGCGCGTCGCTGGGCGGGATGATAGCGATGCAGTACGCCTTGGAGTACGACCGGGCGGCGTCGCTGGCGCTCCTGTGTACGACGCCCGGCGGCCCGGACGCCGTCGACACGCCCGAGGAGACGGCAGAGCGGATGTACGCGACGCCGGAGGGGATGGACGAGCGAGAACTGATCAAACACCGGATGGCGCCGGCGCTCTCGGAGACGTTCCCCGACCGGTACGGCGACGTACTGGAGGAGATAGTCGACTGGCGGCTGGACAGCGACGCGCCAGAACGGGCCCGTCAGTGGCAGGCCGGTGCCGCCGCCGAGTTCGATGTGAGCGACCGCCTCTCGGAGGTGCAGTTGCCGACGCTGGTGATGCACGGCACCGGCGATCAGGTCGTCCCGGTCGAGAACGGCGAACTGCTTGCCGACCGCCTCCCCGACGCCCGCTATCTCACGCTCAAGGACGCCCCGCACCTCTTTTTCATCGAGCAGTTCCGGCAGGTCAACGAGCACCTCGACCTGTTCCTCCGCGATGTCTGACTCCCCGTCCGACCCCGAACGACCCGGGCGCTGGGTCGGCGCTCACGTCGCGCGCCGGGCCGCCCTCTCGCCCGACCGGACCGCGCTGATCGACACGCCGACCGGCCGGCGGTTCTCCTACGCCGACCTCGATGCCAGAGCGAACCGAACCGTCCGCTTCCTCCGGGCACACGGCCTCGAAGCGGGCGACCGCGTCGCCGTCCTCTCGCGGAACCGTCCCGCTCTCGTCGACCTCTATCTCGGCACGGGCAAGCGCGGGGCCGTCCTCGCACCGCTCTCACACCGCCTCGCGGTCCCGGAGGTGGCCGAACTGCTGTCGACCGTCGATCCCTCGCTGGTCGTCGCCGAGGACCGATTTTCGGCGGACGCCGCGGCCGCTCTCGACCGAATCGAGACGGACTGTCCGACAGTCGAACTCGGCGACGGGCAGTCGTGGGCGGAGACACTCCCCGACGACGACAGCGATGTCGAGACGCCAGCGCTGTCGACGGCCGACCCGCACCTGTTGCTCCACACCGGCGGGTCGACGGGGACGCCCAAAGAGACCGTCCTGAGCCACGGCGCTATCGTCTGGAACGCCCACAACACCATTACTGCGTGGGGGCTCCGCGGGGACGACGTGACGCCGCTGACGTTCCCGATGTTCCACACGGGCGGGTGGAACGTGATCACCGTCCCGCTCTTTCTCGTCGGCGGGACGGTCGCAATCGCCCGGGAGTTCGACCCCGGGGACGTGCTGGAGAGCATCGACAGCGAGGGCGCGTCGGTCCTCGTGGCCGTGCCCGCGGTCCTGCGGGCGATGACCGACCACGACGACTGGGCGCGGACGGACCTCTCCTCGCTCCGGGTCGTCAAGTCCGGGGGCGGTCCCTGCCGGCAGTCGGTGATGGCGGCCTACTGGGACCGCGGCGTCGACCTCTCGCAGGGGTACGGCCTCACGGAGTGCGGCCCGAACAACTTCGCGATGCCCGACGACTGGCCGCGCGAGAAGGCCGACAGCGTCGGCGTCCCGGCCCCGCACGTCGACGCGCGCATCGTCGACGAGGACGGGGCGGAACTGCCGCCGGGCGACATCGGCGAACTCGAACTCGCGGGCCCGCACGCGGCGAGCGGGTATCTCGACGCCCCCGAGGAGACGGCCGAGACGTTCGGCGGCGGGTGGGTGTCGACGGGGGACCTCGCCCGCGTCGACGCCGAGGGCTACTACTACATCGAGGGTCGCAAGAAGGATATGTTCGTCAGCGGCGGCGAGAACGTCTATCCCGCGGAAGTCGAGGACGCAATCGCCGACCACTCCGCGGTGTCGGACGTGGTCGTGGTCCCCGTCGAGGACGACCAGTGGGGACAGGTCGGCGCGGCAGTCGCCGTCACGACCGGCGAGATGGGTATCGAGGACCTCCGGTCGTTCCTTGAGGACCGCCTCGCGCGGTACAAACACCCGCGGTCGCTGACCGTGGTCGAAGCATTACCCCGTAGCGGTCCCGAGAAGATAGACCGACAGGCCGCGGCGGAACTGGTCGAGTAGGAGGGGTCCCAGTCACGCCCCGGAAGTCGGGCGTCCACCCCCCATAAGGGTGACCGGTCGTGACCGGGCCGAAGTTGTCAGCGGGGACACGCTGACTGCACGGCAGGCCGGTGACGCCGTGGCGCGGCCGGCCGGTGATGTCAGAGACACCGGGGATGGCAGCCGTCACCACCGCGGGGGTATCACCCCCTGCCGCATCTGGATGGACACGCCGGGGAATGGTAGATACTATCCAGATACTCTCGTGACCTTCTATACATTCTGTACTATCGTTACTATCGAAACTATCCGCTCGCGTCGGGAGAAACGCATAGGTACGCCCGGGACAACCTCGGGATGTGAGCGAGCGCTCGGCGGCGTCGGACCTCGACACGGAACGCGTCGCGGCGGCCTTCGGATCGCTGGCCGACGACAGTCGCATCGCCATCCTGGTGGCGCTGTGGACCGAGGGACCGCTCCCGTTCTCCGAGCTACAGACCGTCGCGGGGTTCGACGACAGCGGCCACTTCAACTACCACCTCGACCAGTTGCTCGGCCAGTTCGTCGAGAAGGAGAGCGAGGTGTACCGCCTCCGTGCCGCGGGGACGAAGGCCATCGACATCGTCTTCGACGAGCGCTTCGCCGGGTCGGCCTCGACGGTCGACCGCGAACTCGACGCCGACTGTCCGGCCTGTGGCGAGGGGCTGCGCGCCCACTACGAGGACGGCCTCGTCGAGATAGCCTGCAGTGACTGTCCGGTGTTGGTCCATCTGGGCTACTTCCCGCCGCGCGGCCGAGCGACACGAGATATGGAGGCTTTTCTCGACGCCTACGCCCGTCGGCTGTGGCGCGATTTCACGCTGGCACAAGAGGGCGTCTGTCCGCACTGCTCGGGCCGCATCGATACCCGCGTCGAAGTCGACCCGGACTGGCACCTCTCGCTGCCGGCGGTGAGTCGTTGCCGGGACTGTGAGGTCACCATCGGCACGGCAATCGGTCTCCGCCTGCTCGCGGACCCCGCCGTCGTCGGCTTCCTCTACGACCACGGGATCAGGGTCGACGACCGCCCGTTCTGGGAACTGGCGTTCTGTATCGACGACGACGACGCGTGGATCGAACGCGAGGACCCGCTCCGGGTCGTCGTCCCCATCGAACGCGACGGGGAGACGCTCCGCGTGACCGTCGACGAACACGCCCGCGTCGTCCGGACCAACGTCGTCACCGACCGCCGGTGACGGTCCACAGAAAACACTTATACTCGCCCGAACGACCGCGAAACGATGCGACAGGTTGCTCTCCCCATCGCCGCCGTCGTGCTCGTCGTCCTCGCGGGGTGTGCCGGCACCGCGGGACAGCCGTCGGTCACTGCGCCCGAGGACACGACGACAGAGCGACCGACGCCACAGGCCGGTTCGACGCCCACGCCGCCCGGCGAGTGTCCCGCCGACGCGGACCGCCCGACTACCCGACCCACCGGCGACGCTCTCCGGCGTCGCGGTGAAAGACGTCGCCCTGGACAGCGAACGCGCCCACGTCTACCGGGAACTCTGCCAGCGGACGTACGACGACTTCGGTGTCGGCGGCGGCATATCGTACCCGGAGGCGACAGTGTTGAACGATACCGACGGTGCTGTCGTCGTGTGGGTTCGAGTCCCGTACACGACTTTCGAGAACAGAGGTGTACCGTCCGGCGCCTCAACGCCCCCGGGCGGTGGCACGCCGACACCGGTCAGCGTCGAGGGCGACGGTGTCTCCTACGGCGTCTACCGAATCACGACCGATAGCGTGGAGCGGTTGCGGGACGGTACCGCTCGGTAGCGGTGCTGTGGCGGTACAGCGGCGGTGCGGAAGCGGCGCGGTAGCGGTGCTGTAGCGGACCGCAAAGGAACGAGAACTGCTCGCGACCGCAGGGAGCGAGCAGCCTTTTTCCC
>NZ_WPCA01000128.1 GCF_009741825.1 Halapricum sp. CBA1109 | reverse complement strand
CGGATATGTACGAGTTGTACCTCCGCAGCGGCGACGGACGAGGAGTACACGATGGTGGCCCACGAGCGCGAGTCGGAGTTCCTCGGGGCGATGCCCAGCGAGTTCGAGGACAACCGCTTCGAGGACTGGCTGTCGGCGCTGAAGACGGCCCGCTTGCTGGAGGACTGGGCGAGCGAAGTCGAGGAAGACGAGATAACCGACCGCTACGACGTGGGCCCGGGCGACATCCGCGGGAAGGTCGAGACGGCGTCGTGGCTGTTGGGCGCGGCCGAATCGCTGGCGGGCGAACGAGGCAGCGAGTGGACGGCCGCCATCAGGGAGGCCCGAACGCGGGTCGAACACGGCGTCCGCGAGGAACTGGTCGACCTCGCGGGCGTCCGCGGGGTCGGGCGCAAGCGTGCGCGACGACTGTTCGACGCCGGTATCGAGGACCGGTCCGCCCTCCGCAACGCCGAGAAGTCGGTCGTGTTGGGCGCGCTCCGGGGCCGGGAGGCGACCGCCGAGTCCGTCCTGGAGAACGTCGGCCACCGCGACCCGTCGATGGAGGACGTGGAACCGGACGCCGACGCCGCGCCGACGGTCGAGGACGGGGACGACGGCGAGACTGTCGAGGACCAGTCGAGTCTGGGTGATTTCTGATGGAGGTCGTCGAGTGCCATATTACCGTCGAAGGTATCGAGGATTTCGTGGCGGATCTGGGCGCTATCGGCGAGGAGTACGGCGTCGCGGTACAGGCCATCGACGCGCGGTACGTCGTCGACGAGACGCACCTCCGTCGGGCGGTCGAGTTGGCCGACCGGGCGTTCGATCGCGGGGAGGCCATCGCCCGCGAGCGGAGCGTCGAGATACTGCTGTTCGCCGCCGGGACGAGACAGATAGACCGGGCGCTGGAACTCGGCGTCGAGGCGGGCGAGCACCCGGCGGTGGTCGTCGTGGCGGGCGAGGGCGACGAGGCGGCGGCCGCCGCGGCGGTCAGAGCCCTCGATTCGGTGTCGCCGGCGGCGACGCTCGGCGACTACGATGGGGCGCGCGTCCGGTCGTGGTTCGACGTCGGCGAGGCGGAACTGGCCGCGACCGACGCGGGACTGGCGGAACTGGTCCACGAGCGAGTGGCGCTGTTGACCGTCGAGCGGTGAGAGCCGGAAGCGTCATACACCGCCGGCCGATACCGGGGGTATGAACGACCCCGAGTCGCGGCGGACGACGGTCACAGTCGACGGAGCGGGGGTCGGGGTGCGGTATCTACGGGCCGGGTCCGGCCCGCCAGTCGTGTTGGTCCACGGCATCGGCATCGACGCCGCATCGGTCTCTTGGCGACACGTCCTCCCGGTGCTGGCCGAAGAGCGAACGGTGTACGCGCTCGACCTCCCGGGACACGGCGAGAGCGACAAACCTCGGCGACGGTACACGACGGCGTACTTCGAGTCGGTGTTAGAGGCGTTTCTCGACGCCGAAGGGCTCACGGGCGCGCCGCTGGTCGGCGTCTCGATGGGCGGGGCAGTCGTACTGGGGCAGGCACTCTCGGAGACGCCGCCAGAGCGCATCGCGCTGATAGACAGTTACGGCCTCGGCGGAGATGCCTACTGGCGGGCGCCGGCGAGCGCGGCGCTGTGGACGCCGGGGCTCGGACAGTATCTGTTCAGCGGCGTCGGCGGGTCCCGAGCGGCCGTCCGGTCGAGTCTGGCCGGTCTGACCGGGAGTCCGCCGGACGACGCGTTCGTCGACGACGTCTACGAGGCGGTGAGGGACCCGCCCGTCCGGCGGACGATGCGGCGCTGGCAGCGAAGCGAGTTCCGGCCGACGGGCCTGCGGACGGATTACAGCGACCGACTCGGCGAGATAGACGTGCCGACGCTGCTGGTCCACGGGGCCGAGGACCCCCTGTTGCCGCCGGCGTGGTCCCGCCGGGCACACGAGGCGCTTCCGGCGAGTGCGTTGCACGTCCTCGATGGGTGTGGCCACTGGCCACCGAGGGAACAGCCGCAGGTAGTGACAGAACTGTTGACGGCGTTTCTCGCGGGCGAGCGCGGACCGGCGAGCGACTAGTCGGGACGCTCGTCGATGAGGACGACGGCCTCGCCGTCGATGACGACCTCGTCGTCGGTGTAGACGGTCGTCGTCAGCCGGTACTGGTTACGTCCGAGGTCCTCGACGACTTCGCACTCGGCGGTGGCGCGGTCGCCGATGCGGACCGGGGCGTGGAACTCCAGGTCCTGTGAGAGGTAGATGGTTAGTCCCGGCAAGCGGGCCAGCGCCGCGCTGATGAGGCCGCCGACGAGCGTCCCGTGGGCGATACGACCCTTGAAGCGGGTCTGGGCGGCGAACTCCTCGTCGAGGTGTAGCGGGTTCGTGTCGCCGCTGGAGGCGGCGAAGCGTTTCACGTCGGCGTCCGAGACGGTTTTCGAGAACTCGACGGCGTCGCCGACGGCGAGTTCGCCCTCGGTTTCGGTGTCGAGTCGCACCTCCCACGTCGGGAACTCCTCCTCGCGGCGACTTCCGGGCCCTCGTCGTCCGGGCCGCTCTCGACGCCGAAGGCGGCGAAGGCGGCGCGGTTGGCTTCGAGTACACTGTTGACGACGTGTGACGACGTCTGCGTCCACGTGTTCAGAAAGTCGCTGCCGGTCGATCTCGAACTCATTGGGAACCGTCTATGGCCTACCTGTATTAAAATATGGTGTTATTCGATACGGTGTACCACGATAGGAGAGACCACACACCACGGAAAAGTTGGAACCATTCGATGGTATTGGATGGTACTGGATGGTATTCAACGCAACACTTATACAGTTCGTCGGCGTATGTGTACTCGAACGGATGACGGAGAACAACGGCGGGCTGGGTCCGATGTGGCCACCCGCGATGTGGACGGAGATGCAGGAGGCCGGCGAGGAGGCCGTCGAACAACAGCAGCAGATGATGCAGCAGTTGTTCACGGGCTCGGCCGGCAGTATGGATATGAGCAGCCTCGGCGCGATGCGCCAGTTGGCGACGTTCAAGACCCGCGTCCAGAGTGGGGGTCGGATCTCGATTCCCGACGCCGAGCGGGAAGCCCTCGACATCGAAGAGGGCGACATCGTCCAGGCCGTCGTTCTCCCCGTCAAACGCAACAGAGATGATACCAATGAGTGACGCATACACCACCCCGGTCACGACCGCATTCGAACTGCAGCGCCGCACCATCGAACAGAGCCAGCAGGCCGTCCACCAGAGCCTGGAGTTCCAGAAGAACGTCAATCAGGCCGTCGTGGACAGCCTCGACAGCCAGGAGTCGGCCCAGCGCCGCGGTGTCGAGCTGAGCCAGACGCTGATCCACAGCTACCTCGACGCCGTCGAGTCGAGCGTCCCCGGCGCTGCGGGCTCGGTCGACGAGCTCCGCGCCACCGTCGACGAGCAGGTCGAGTTCCTGCTCGAGAACCACGAGGAGGCCTTCGACACCCTCGAAGGCGAGTTCGCCGAGGGCGTCGACGCCTACGACGAGCTCTCCGAGGACTACGTCGAAGCGCTGGACGAGCAGGTCGAGATGCTCGTCGAGGCCCACGAGGAGCTGGAGGGCCAGTCCGTCGAGGCCGTCGAGCAGATGGCCGACCAGATGGAGGAGCTCCAGGACCAGGTCGAGGAAGTCCAGGAGCAGGTCCAGGAAGTCCAGGAGCAGGCCGCCGACGCCGTCGACGTCGAGGCGTAAACACCGCCGTTTTTTCTTCGGGCAGCACCCAGATACTACTATGAGTGACACAAACGACGTACAGGAGGAGTGGAGCCGGATGGTCGAACAGATGAACGACGCGGTCGCGGATTCGGTCGAGCAGAACATGGAGGCACAGGCGGCCTTCATGGAGTCCTGGGCCGACGCCGTCGAGGACTCGGTCCCCGAGGAGGACACCATCAGCGAGGGCTTTCAGGGGTACAACCGCGCCTACGAGGTGTGGATGGACGCCGCCGAGCGGATGTTCGAGCGCTCTAGCGAGGCCGCCGCCGGCGAGGATATCGACCCCTCGGAGTTCCGCGACATCTGGCTCCAGTCGGCCAACGAGGCCTTCAAGGAGGTTATGAGCACCTCGGCGTTCGCCGCCGCCAACGGCCAGCTCGTCGAGTCGATGCTGGAGATGCGACAGGAGGCCGACGAAATCGGGCAGGACACCATCGCCCAACTCGGGTTCCCGACGCGGGACGACATGGACGAGGTCGCCGAGCGTATCGTCGAACTGGAGCGCCGCCAGCACGACATCGAGCAGAAGCTCGACCGCATCCTCGACGCCGTAGAGGAGTGATCCCGCTATGATCAACCCGCTGAGCGCGGCCATCGATATGCAGCGCGAGAGCATCGAGGCGATGACCGACGCCACGAACAAGGCGACCATCGCCGACGACCGGATGGAGACCCTCGAAAGCGTCGAGGTCGGCGAGACCCCGAGCGAGGTCGTCTACACCGAGAACAAGCTGGAACTGCTCCACTACAAGCCCGAGGAAGCGGGCATCGAAGTGGCCGAGGAGGACAGAGAAGAGGTGCCGATCCTGATCATCTACGCGCTGATCAACCGGCCGTACATCCTCGACCTCCAGCCCGAACGCTCCGTCGTCCGCCGCCTGCTTGAGGCCGGCCACGACGTCTACATGATCGACTGGAACGAGCCCTCGCGGCTGGACCAGCACCTCACGCTCGATGACTACGTCAACCGCTACATCCACAACTGCGTCGAGGAGGTCGCCGACCGGTCGGGCCAGGAGTCGATCAACGTGCTGGGCTACTGTATGGGCGGGACGATGTCGACGATGTACGCCTCGCTGTACCCCGAGAAGATCAACGCCTTGGCGCTGATGGCCGCGGGCCTGTGTTTCGACAAGACCGGCGGCATCCTCGAGACGTGGGGCGACGACGACTTCTACGACCCCGAGGTCGTCACCGAGACGTTCGGCAACATGCCCGCCGACATGCTCGACGTGGGTTTCGCGCTGATGGACCCCGTCAACAACTACGTCAGCAAGTACATCCGGCTGTACGACAACCTCGAAGACGAGACTTCGTCGAGAACTTCGCCCGGATGGAGAAGTGGCTCGGCGACGGCGTCGACGTCGCCGGCGAGGCCTACAAGCAGTTCCTCGAGGACATCTATCAGGACAACAAGCTGTACAAAAACGAACTGGAACTGGACGGCCAGCGCGTCGACATCGACAATCTGGAGATGCCCATCCTCCAGATCCTCGGCGAGTACGACCACCTCATCCCGCCGGGAGCCTCCAAGCCGTTCAACGAGGTCGTCCCGAGCGACGACGTCCGGACCATCGAGTACGCGACCGGCCACATCGGCCTGTCGGTGTCCTCTTCCTCCCACGAGAACGTCTGGCCCGAAGTGTGTGAGTGGTACGCAGAGCGCAACGGCGACCACGCCGTCGACATCGAGGTCGACGGCACCGACGACGTCGAGGAATCCGCGGAAGACGAGGCCATCGAGGCCGAGGAACCGCCGGAAGCGGACGAGAGTCCCGACGTCGAGAGCGTCGCCGGCATCGGCCCGACCTACGCCGAGCGTCTGCGCGAGGCCGGCATCGAGACGGTCGCCGATCTCGCCGCCGCCGACGTGGGCACCGTCGCCGAGGCCGCACAGGCCTCGCCCGGCCGCGTCGAGGACTGGTTCGAACAGATAGAGTAGCGGCCCGCGCGTCACTCGTTTTTTGGCTGTCGACACGAAGCCGCGGCGCTGCGTTCTTCTTTCCCCCCGCCGAAGCCACCCTATGCGCGTCAGTGTCATCGGCGGGTCCAGCGTGGACGACGAGCAGTACGAACTGGCCCGGGAAGTGGGGGAACTGCTGGGCGAACACGGCCACGACATCGTCTGTGGCGGTTACGGCGGCGTCATGGAGGCCGTCTGTCGGGGCGGCCGGGACGCCGGCGCACACACCATCGGTATCCTCGCTGGCGCGGACCGCAGCGAGGCCAACGAGTTCGTCGAGACGGTCGTGGCGACGGGGATGGGCAACGCCCGGAACGCCTTGGTGGCGCTGAACGGCGACGCGGCCATCGCTATCGACGGATCGACGGGCACGCTCTCGGAGATAGCGCTCGCGCTGGACCGGGGGATTCCGGTGGCGGGCCTCCAGACCTACGATGTCGAGGGTGTCGCGACGTTCGAGGAGCCGCTCGCGGCCGTCGAGTACGTCGACAGAGAGCTGTAGTCCAGCGGTGGCTACTTGGGGGTCGCCGCACAACGACCGGTATGGTCGTCGACCCCGATCAAGCGGTCCCGCTGGAGGACGACGGCGAGGACGACGAGGAGCGCGGCTGGTGGGCGAAGATCAAATCGTACTACCGCAAGCTGTTCTCACAGGCGCGATACTGAACCGACCGGCGGGATCAGGCGAAACCGACGGTGTCGAGGCTCACGACAGCCAGTCGACGAACTCGCCCTCGATCAGGGTCTGTTCCTGTTCGCGGACGTACTGTGACTGCATCCCCCAGATGGCCTCCGCCAGCGGGACCCCCTCCTGGACGCGGCGGCGGACGTAGCCGTACTTCCAGCGGGCGGGCGTGATGCGGCGGTCGACCCGTTCCCGCAGCGGTCGGATGTACCGCCGGGCCTCCTCCGTCGAGAGGCCGCGCAACTCCAGGCCGTCCCGGGCGTGCTCGAACAGCATCCCGTATATCTCGTCGATGTCGGTCGTCTCGCCCTCGCCGGTGATCCACGTCATCTCGGCGTCTAGCCCCTCCCGCATCGCGGCGTAGAAGTTGTCCTTCGCCGTCTCCCAGTCGAGGTCACGGACGGGGTGTTCCCGCCGGGGAAGGCTCTCCATCAGTCCGGCGAAGACGGCCTGAAACGCGACGGCGTCCCGGACCGTCGGCTGGGCCGGGAGCGGGCGGAACTCGATTCGGGCGTTGGCCTGCGAGCGGGTCGCGCCGTCGAAGACAGGCCGGACCCACCGCCAAAAGGAGCCGTGTTTGTGCCGGAAGTGCGCGAAGCGGTCGTCGAAGCGCTGGCCGCGGGTCACCTTCTCGGGGACGATCATGTGGTCCTCGGCGACGGCGTCGATGGCGTCCTCGACGGACGCGAAGTCCGGCGGGAAACACACTTTCTGGGGGTAGCTGTCGTCCTCGGCGTTGAGTACCGACTCGAAGATGGCGATGCGGTGTTCCATCCACGCGTCGGAGACGACCGTCGCGTCCGGGACATCGTCGTACAGATCCGGCGGGAGAAACGGGGAGTTGACGCCCATCGCGAGCAGCGGACCGGCGACCCGCAGCGCGTAGGCGAAATACTCCGGGAGGTCCGGCGCGTGGGGAATCTGGACGTGCGGTTGGATGGAGGTGATGAGGCTCTCGGGCATCACCGTCTCGGCCTCGAGCGAGACGTTGGGCACGTCGATAGTCATCCCCGAGGGGTACTCGGAGTTAGCCATCGCGTGGTAGCGCGTCGAGTCGGACATGTTGGTGGCGATGCGGATGCCGTCCTCCTCGACGTAGTCGGTGAGGTACTCCCGGGCTGACTCGCCGGTCGGCGGGACAGTCCAGAGGCCGTCCGAGACCAGCCTGATGTTCTCGGTGCGGGTCCGCTCGGTGGCGGGGAGGAGGTTGGCCTGTAGCTCCTGCTCCTGTGCGGAGAGGCCGTAGGAGTTCAGCGGTTGCGGGCTGGTCTGCATCTCGGCGTTGTGCAGCCCCTAGTTCCTTCTCGAAGCCGACTGCGCTCGAGCAGCGGGCGGGGGACTCGCGATCGGG
>NZ_WPCA01000259.1 GCF_009741825.1 Halapricum sp. CBA1109 | reverse complement strand
GTCCTCGGCCTCGACGGCCTCGCCCGCGAGCACCGTCTCGACGTGGGCGCGCATCTCGTAGGTCGTCGGTTGGTCCTCGGGGTTGAGCGCGTCGTCGATGCGGCCGTGGTAGGCCAACTCGAAGCCATCGCTCGCGTTCCGGAAGAGGAACGGGTCGGGCGTACAGACTGCGCCGTAGTCGGCGGCGACCGACTGGTCCTCGTCGAAGAGGTAGGCGTCGTAGTCGATGGTGCCGTCCGCGACCAGTTCCTGCATCTTCTCGAAGGAGTCGTCGGGGTACTCCTCGGGGTCGTTGGCGTTGATGCCGACGACGGCGAGGTCGTCGTAGGAGTCGGCGAGGTGGTTCAGTTCCGCGAACTTCGCCTTGGCGTAGGGGCAGTGGTTGCAGGTGAACACGACCAGCAGGGCGTCGTAGCCCGCGAAGCTATCGAGCGTGTACGTCTCGCCGTCGGTGCCTTGGAGTGCGAACTCCGGTGCCGCGTCGCCGCGGCTCAGTTCGAAGTCGTCGGTGTCGAGTGCGACCATATCCCTGTGTATCAGGCCCCCGGCCTTCAGTTCGTCGTCCGGCCGAACACGGCCGGACGTGCGGTGTGGTCCGGGGCAATCTCCCTGTGTATCGGGCCCCCGGCCTTCAGTTCGCTTCAGTTCGACGGGGTCGTGTCGCCCGCGGCGAGGACGACGAACGTGAACCCGAAGGCGAGGACGGCCAGACCCGCCAGCACCCAGAAGACGGCGGCGATGCCGGCGGCGTCGGTGAGCGCGCCGAATATCGGCGGCGCGACGGCCCCGCCGCCCGAGATTCCGATGGTTAGGACGCCGAAGTTCGTCCCGAGGTCGTCACGGGCCGAGAGAGCGTCACCGAGTTTCGACAGCGCCGGGCGGCCGACCTTCACCGTCGTCGCGAAGACGAGCGTCACCGCGAGGGCCGCGAGGACGGGGAGGACGCCCGAGGCGAGGAGGCTCGACAGCGCGAGGAGGCCGACGAACCCCCCGAGAACGACCGCCCGAGCGCCGTAGCGGTCGGCGAGGACGCCGCCGGCGAGGATGGCGACGGCACCGACGATCAGCATCGCCGAGACCAGCACGTTGGCGAGTCCGGGGTCGACGCCGTAGCCGTCGGTCAGAAGCGGCGCGGTGTAGGCCTGGACGCCCCAGTTGGCCACCGAGAGCAGGAACCACAAAAGCGTCAACAGGAGAATCGGCCGCGAGAGGCCTCTTGCCCACGCCCGGAGGCGGCGCGGGAGCGACGCGAGTGTGGGGCGGTCGCCGGTGCTCGCCGGGCCGTGCGTGACAGACCGCGGGACGCGACGCGAGAGGACGACGAGCGCGAGCGCGGTGTAGGCGGCCCCGAGGACGCCGATAGCGGCGA
>NZ_WPCA01000089.1 GCF_009741825.1 Halapricum sp. CBA1109 | reverse complement strand
CCCCCGCCAGCGCGTAGCGGAACGCCGCGAGGTACTCGACGACCGGCGCGTCGTGGGCGTCGGCCAGCGCCCGCACCAGCGGGACGTAGAACAGCCGGTTCAGCCGGCCGTACAGCCGGTCGTTCTCGACGCGGGCGTAGTACCCCTTCGAGAAGGCGTACCCCTCGCCCAGCGGGAACAGCAGCCGCGGGACGTGGGTGGCGGCGTAGCTCTCGGCGTCGGCGTCGTGGACCGCGATGAGGTCCGTCTCGGCGGCCGCGACGCCCAGCGCCAGCCACACGTCCCGGCCTTTGCCGGTCGGCCCGTCCAGCCCGGCCGACTGGAGGTACTCCGCGAGCGGCGGGGCCGAACACCACAGCACCTCCGTCGGGACGTCGAAGCCGTCGAGCCACGCGGCCACGTCGCCCACTTCCTCGGGGGTGGCCCGGAGGGCGACGAGGACGTTCGCCGGGTCGACCTGTTCGAGCGTGGCGAACACCCGCTCTGCGGCCAGACTGGCGTGGTCGCGTTCGGTCATCGGGACGACGACCGTCGCCCGGTCGGTGGGCGCGGCGGGAGCGGCGCTGCCGAAGTCGTGCAGCGTCGTCACCCGCTCTTGGACGTACTCCATACCCCCGCTGTGGGCGGGAGCGAGATAAGCGCACGGTCGGCGGTTCCGCCGGACGTTTATCACCGAGTGGGTCCGAGGTGTCGGTATGACTGGTATCGGCGTGCCAACGACAACGCTTAAGCGGCGACCGAACCACGCGGGGAGTAACGTATGGGTGCGATAGAGGACGTCTACGCGGACATAGACACCGACGAGGTCTCCGAAGAGGAGTTCCGCGAGGCCGTCGAGGAGAAGGTCGAACAGATGGGGGGCTTGGCCGACGAGGAGACGGCCGCGATGTTGCTCGCGCACGAACTCAACGAGGGGGAAGTCGAGACAATCGCCGACATCGAACCCGGGATGGACGAGGTGAAGTTCATCGGGAAGGTGATGCACGTCGGCGAGTTGCGGACCTTCGAACGCGACGAGGCGAACGAGGACGGCCGCGTCATCAACGTTGAGGTCGCCGACGAGACCGACCGCGTCAGGCTGGCGTTCTGGGACGAACAGGCCGTCTCCATCGACGACGGGCAACTGGACGTCGGCGACGTTCTCCGGATCAAGGGCCGGCCCAAGGACGGCTACAACGGTCTGGAGGTCAGCGTCGACAAGGCCGAACCCGACGAGGACGTCGAGATAGACGTCCACCCCGGCGGGACGGCGACCATCGACTCGCTGCGGATGGGCGAGTCCGACGTCGACTGCAAGGGCGTCGTCCTCGACACCGACGAGGCCCGGACGTTCGACCGGGACGACGGCAGCGAGGGCCGGGTCGCCAACCTCACGCTGGGCGACGAGACGGGCCGTATCCGCGTGACGCTGTGGGACGACCGGGCCGACCGCGCCGCCGAGTTGTCCGCCGGAGCGGTCGTCGAGGTTGTCGACGGGTACGTCCGCGAGCGCGAAGGGTCCTTGGAGTTACACGTCGGCGACCGCGGCGCGGTCGAGGAACTGGACGAGGAGGACGTGACGTTCGACCCCGAGACCGAACCCATCGACGGCCTCGAACTCGACACGTACGCCGACATCGGCGGCGTCGTCCGCTCGGCCGAGGAGACGCGGACGTTCGACCGCGACGACGGCAGCGAGGGACAGGTCCGCAACGTCCGGATTCAGGACGACACCGGCGACATCAGGGTCGCGCTGTGGGGCCCGAAAGCCGATATGGACGTCCACCCGGGCGACGAGGTGTTCGTCGCCGACGCCGAGATTCAGGACGGCTGGCAGGACGACCTTGAGGCCTCCGCGGGGTGGCAGTCGTCGGTCATCGTCCTCGAGGACGGGGCCTCTGCGCCGAGCGGCGACAGCGGCGACACGACGAGCGAGAACAGCGGTGCGACGGGGCTTGACGCCTTCGCCGACGGCGACAGCGATGCGGACACCGACGATGCGGACGCGGCCGCCGACGCCGGCAGTTCGACCGCGAGCGAGGACGCCGGGGCCGTCGAGATGACGGAGTTCACGGGCACCGTCGTCCAGACGGGCGACCCCGTGATTCTCGACGACGGGACCGAGACGGTCAGCGTCCAGACGGGCGCGAACGTCCAGTTGGGCGAGGAGGTGACCGTCCGGGGCCACCGGGACGGCGACACCCTCGATGCGGACGAACTGTTCTGAAGATAACGGAAAACGCTTAAGAAGGCGTCAGCCCCCTTGTGGCGTATGAGTGTCGAGCTTCCGTTCGCCCCCGTCGATTCGATCGTTCGTCGCAACGCCGGGGGCCTTCGGGTGGGATCCGGAGCGACCGAGGCGCTGACCGAACGCATCCAGCGTCGTGGGGCAGAACGGGCCGTACGGGCGGCCGAGGCGGCCACTGCCGACGGCCGGAAGACGCTGATGCCGACCGACTTCGGCGTCGAGACGGTGCCCGACAGCGACGAGTTGGAACTGCCCATCGCGCCGGTCGACCGCATCGCGCGCCTCGACATCGACGACCGCTATCGGGTCGCGATGGACGCCCGCATCGCGCTGGCGTCGCTGCTCGAGGACGAGGCCGACACCGTCGCGGAGGTCGCGGCGCGTCTGGCCCGCCACGCCGGCCGGCGGACGGTCAAACGGCCCGACGTCGAACTGTACGACGAACTCCAGCCACACTTCGGATGAGAGTCGGCTACCGCGATGTCTGTCTCGAACACGATACCGGGCCGCGCCACCCCGAGAGCCCGGACCGCCTCCGGGCGATCAAGCGCGCGCTGGCCAGCAGACACAACGTCGAGTACGTCGCGCCCGAGGCCACCGACCGCGGGTCGGCGCTCGCGGTCCACACCAACGGCTACATCAACGAACTGGAACGGTTCTGCGAGGACGGCGGCGGCAACTGGGACGCCGACACGGTCGCCGTCGAGGAGACGTGGGACGCGGCGTTCGCGGCCGCGGGGCTGGCCGAGTGGGCCGCCGAGGCGGCGTTGGACGGCGCCGACGGCCGGGAGACGCCGTTCGCCCTCGGTCGCCCGCCGGGCCACCACGCCGTCGCCGACGACGCGATGGGGTTTTGTTTTCTCAACAACGCCGCCGTCGCCGCCCAGTCGATGCTCGACGCCGGCGCGGCCGACCGCGTCGCCATCTTCGACTGGGACGTCCACCACGGCAACGGCACGCAGGACATATTCTACGACCGCGAGGACGTCTTCTACGCCTCGGTCCACGAGGACGGTCTCTACCCCGGCACCGGCGAGATACCCGAGACGGGCGAGGGCGACGCCGAGGGGACGACGCTGAACGTGCCCTTCCCCGCCGGGTGTGGCGACGCGGAGTACGTCGCGGCCGTCGAGGAGGTCATCGGTCCCGCTATCGTCGAGTTCGACCCCGACCTGCTGATCGTCAGCGCGGGCTTCGACGCCCACGAACACGACCCCATCTCGCGGATGGTCGTCACCACCGACGGCTACGGCCTGCTGACGGACGTGCTCCGGTCGACCGTCGCGGAGGCCGACGCCGCGATGGCATTCGTCCTCGAAGGCGGCTACAGCTTAGAAACCCTCTCGGAGGGCGTCGCACAGGTCCACGAGGTGTTCGACGGGCTAGAGCCACACGCCCACGACTGGGAGATATCCGAGTCGGGCCGGTCGGTCATCGAGGAAGTGAAAGCCCAAGGGTTCCCCTCGCGGGAGCCGTTCGACCACGACGAACCGGACCCCGGTACCGACGAGGAGTGACCGCCCGCTCAGGGCCGCGGGTCGAAGTACGCGGCCAGTTCCGTCCCGAACCGGTCGGCCAGCGACGCCACGTCGGTCCCGGACAGCACCGAGTAGTCCGCCCGTAACTGTCGTTCGACGGCGACGCCCAGCGCCACGTCGAATATCGCGTCGCTCGCCAGCAGTGCCTCGGGCGTCCGGACCGACCGTTCGCGCTCGACGACGTACCGGTCGCCGTCGACGAAGGGCCCGGTCGCGTCCCCGTCGGCGTAGGCCTCGAAGAACGACCCCGCGTGGTCGCGGACGTGGACCGGCGGCCCCTCGTGGCGCTCGACGGCCGGCAACTGCGGGACCTGACACTCCGCGAACAGCACGGACCGGTCGTCGTCGGCCAGCACGCGGCTCCGGAGGACGCCGAACCCGCGGCGGTCAAGCTCGCCGACGACGCCGCCGAGGGACTTCCTGAGCTGTGGGTAGAGGTCGTCCTCGACGAGGTCCGGGGTGTCGAAGACCACCGCCACGGGCGTCGTCCCGCGGGACTCGACGGCTGCCTCGACGCCGGCGGCGTCCAGCGGGTCGGGGTCCGACGGGACAAACAGCGACTCGCGGGGGTCGGCCAGCAGTTCGCGGGCGTAGTGCTGGAAGCGGGCGACGCTGTCGGGCGCGGCGACGGCCGCGACGTTGCGCTCGGGGTCCGTCGGATCGACGACGACCAGCGGGTCCTCGAACGTCGTCTCGCCGTGGCCCTCGGGGTCGAACCGGACCGGCGGCCGCCAGTCGGCGGCGGCCTCGACCAACTCGCGGAAGCCGCCGTATTCGAGGATCAGCAACTCCACGAGGTAGCCCGAGAACCCCCGCGTCCGGAGGTCGCTCCCGTAGACGCCGATACCGGTACAGAACTGCTTGCACAGGCGCACTTCGCCCGCCAACGCCTCGTCCAACCGCTCTTCGACGTACGCGGTGTGGAACGGCGTCCGGTCGACGGCCGACTGGATTTCGCTCGCGTCGGCCACGTCGTAGCAGGGTACTAAATCGACGTCGAAGCCGTCGATCTCGCCGACGGTGTAGGGGTGTTCGGCGTACTCCTCGCGGCCGTCGGGGAGGACCTCGCGGCCGACTTCGAGGCCGTACTCCTCTAGGTCCGCGCGGTCGATGTCTGCCGGGAACCGGACGAAGACGTCGATGTCGCGGTCGCCGGCCAGCCACGTCCCGCGGGCGGTCGACCCCACCTGTATCACGTCGGCCGCGACGGGCAGGTCGTCGATGGCTGCCTCGATACGGTCTGTGAGGTCGGCGACGGCGGCCTCCATCCGCGCTTGCTCGTCCGCGTCGGGGCTGACCCGCTCGCGGACCCGCCGGCACACTGTCTCGACGGACTCGCTCATATCCGAGGGTCCCGCCAAGTACGTGAAAGCGTATCGGTGTGGGGCGAAAACGAAAGCCCTAATTAATGGCTCCGGCTATCTCGGAGCGAACACGGGCCGCCGTAGCTCAGTTGGTAGAGCACCACGCTGTTAACGTGGTTGTCCCAGGTTCGAGTCCTGGCGGTGGCGTTTCTCCCCGGTCGTCACACCGACAGTGGCACGTTTCCAGTCCCCCGGGACCGTCTACCGCTGGTGACGACACCTTCCTCTCACTCGCTCGACGTGAACTCGAAGCGTGCGCCGCCGTCGGCCCCGTCGGTCACGTGGACGGACCAGCCGTGCGCTCTGGCGATGTCCGCGACGATGGAGAGGCCGAACCCGGTTCCGTTCTGGTTCGAGGTTACGCCGTGGTCGAACACCGTCTCCCGCTTTGCCGGTGGGATCCCGTCACCGTCGTCCTCGACGTAGAACCCGTCGTCGTCGCCCCCTAGCCCGCCGACGGTCACCGCGGCGTCTCGGCTGCCGTGTTCGATAGCGTTCCTGAAGAGGTTCTCGAACAGTTGTACCAACCGGCTCCCGTCCCCGGGAACCGTCGGGATCGTCTCTTCGACTGCCAGCGTGGCTTCGTCGGTGTCGACGTACCCCCACGCCTCCGTCGCGACGGACTCCAGATCGATCGCTTCGGCCGCCGTCACTGTCGTTTCGCCGCGCGCCAGCGTGAGGAGGTCGTCTATCAGCCGCTCCATGCGGTCGTGGGCGGACTCGATCCGGTCGAGGTACTCGATGTCCTCGTTCTCACCGACGATTTCTAGGAACCCGGTGGCCACGGACAGCGGGTTCCGGAGGTCGTGGGCGACGACGCTGGCGAACTCGTCGAGTCGCTCGTTCTGTCGCTGCAGCTCCGCCTCGCGGTTCGCCCGCGCGAACGCCGCCTCGACAGTGGTCCCGAGTATCCGGAACAGGTCCACGTCCGTATCGGAGAACGCTTGTTCGGTGGGTGTCCCGACACCGACGACCCCGAACTCACCTAGCGGTACGAAGAGGCCGTTCTCGATGCGCTCTGCGGAGCCGTCGGGGCCGACTTCGGCGTGGATATCCTCGTGTATCCGCAACTCCGTCGCCTCGAAGGCGCTCCAGGCACGGCTCTCTCCCGGTTCGAGCCGTGGTAACTCGCCGACCGCGTCCCTCGCTGCTTCGCTCGCAGCCAGCGGCACGAGTGTGTCGGTCTGGTCGGCGTACTCCCACACGCCGGTGAGTTCGAACCCGAGCACCTCGACGGTCGCCTCGACGGCGATGTCACCGACCTCTTCGACCGACTCCGCCCTGCTGAGTCGCTGGGCGGTCTCCTGTAGCGCGCGGAGTTTCGACTCCAGTCGTTTCTGCTCGGTGATGTCCTCTAAGACGGCGAGGATACTACTCACCTCCCCGTCACGGTCGGTGATGGGAGCGACCGACAGGAGCAGGTCGAGTTGTTCGCCGTCTTTGGTCTCCCGTCGTATCTCTTTGCCGCGGATCCGCTCGCCGCTCAAGGCACGCTCCCGATGCTCGGTGAACTCCCCCTGCCGTTCCGCCGGGATCATCGGGTTGTACTCGCCGAGCACTTCCTCCCGGGACCAGCCGAACATCCGCTCGGCCTCGTCGTTCCAGCGAGTGACGGCGCCCTCGTCATCTATCTCCATCACGGTCAGCGGCGTCGCCTCGATGAGCGACTCCAGTCGCTTGTTCGTCGCCGCTAAGTCCCGTTCCCGTTTGACCTGCTCGGTCACGTTCCGGGCGATACCCACGATACGGACGATATCCCCGTCGACGACAACCGGGGCGAGGCTCGTCTCCCAGAACCGCGCGTCGTCGGCGACGTCCAGTTCTTCGCGGTACGAGATGGGGCCACCTTCGCGGACACAGCGCGTGTAGTTCGCCGCCAGTTCGGCACCTCGGTCCTCGCCGAAGACCGCTCGCGGCGTTTCGCCTCGAACCTCCTCGGTCGTGAGGCCGGTCTGTGTCTCGTACCCCGGACTGAGCCGAGCGAACTCGAACCGCGGATCGTCGACGCTCCCGTGAACGTCGAGCAGGAATATGGCGTCCCCGGACGTTCCGAGCAGCGCTTCGTACTCCTCGGCGAGTTCCCGGTAGTCCCGCTTTTGGGACTGCCGTTCCGTGATGTCCTGAAACACGCCACGGATCACGGGGTCGCTGTGCCGCGTGCTGTCGACGCGCTCTCCCCACGCCCGCACGGACCGTACCTCCCCGTCGACCCGAACGATCCGAAGGTCGAGGTCGTAGGGCTCACCGTGTTCTATCGCTCGTTCGACAGCCGTCGCGATGGTCTCTCTGTCCTCGGGGTGGTAGAACTCGATGCCGTCGTCCAGCGACGGCTCGTACCCCTCCTCGACTCCGTGTATCCGACGGACACCGTCAGACCAGTCGAGGTCGCCCGTCTCCGGGAAGTACTCCCAGACGCCGATGTCGGCGATGTCCTGGACTCGTTCGAACAGGAACTCCTGGCGTTCGAGTTCGGCCCGGTCTTTCCCTCGGGCTATCTCGGTGCTCACCAGTTCCGCCACCAGTTCGACGAAGGCTCGCTCACGCGATCCAAACGGCGCGACTCGCGTCGTCGGACTCGAGAAGTTGACAGTCCCGTAGCGCTCCCCGTCGACGACGAGTGGCGCACCGATGTACGACTCCAAACTGAACTCCCGGTAGGCGGGGTGAGTCTCCCGCCCGTCGGCGACCGCGTCCGCGAAGGCACAGACGTCGTCCTCCGCGACGACCGCCTCGCAGTACGTCGATCCGAGAGGGAACGTATCACCGGCTTCGATGTCGGCGTCCGGTGAGTGCGTCGCTTCGACCGTGTAGTCGTCGCCTCGGATGTGCGAGACGATACCGATATCCAACCCCAGATTCCGACACCCCACCTCCAGCAAGTTCCGGAGGCGCGTCTCGACGGGGACGCCGTCTTCGGCCATAACGGTCTGTAGCGCTCGGTGTGCGTCCCGATCCCGCTCTAACTGCCGGTTGACATCGGCCTGTTCGGTCACGTCTCGTCCGACGACGAGTACTCGACCGTCCGACCCACCCTGAAACGGCGTGACACGGACGTCGAACGTCCGCTCTTCGGGTCCGGTCGCGATTCCGAGTTGCACGTCCACGTCGTACAGACCGGTGGCGCTGCCGTCTCCCGCGACCCCGTCGAGCGTCGAGTCGATCACCGCCGAGAGCCGTTCGCTGTCGTCGTCGTCGATCCGACCACCGACGACCGCGTCCAACTGTTGGCCCGTGATCCGGGCCGACTGGTTACCGACGACCACCCGTTTCGCGGCCGCGTTCGCGAACTCGATGGACCGCTCGCCGTCGAGGACGAACACGATGTCGTGGACGTTCTCCAGAATCGCCTCGCTCCGCTCTAACTCCCGCTCTCGCTCGCGTTCCGCAGTGATCTCACGTGAGAAGACGGTGAGCCCGTCGTCGTCGGGGAAGGCCCGAACCTCGACCCAGTACCCGAAGGGGTCCCCGAGACGCTGTTCGAACGACACCGGCTCGCCCGTCTCCATCGCGGTTCGATATCGCTCTTCGAGGGGTGTCCCGACCACGGACGGGAACTCCTCCCAGAGGGTCTTCCCGACGAGGGTGTCTGGGTCCCGGTCGACGCGGTCGGCCATCTTCTCGTTGATGTACTCTATCTGCCACTCGTCGTCGACGGCGTATATCCCGTCGGTCGCGCGTTCGAGCGTCCGCCGGAACCGGTGTGACATCCGCTCGGCGACTGCCTCCTGCCGGGCGGCCTCGACGAGCGTCCGGATGCGGCGTGTGAGTACCTCGAAGTTGTTCTGGTCCGAACGGATGGGAACGTAGTCGGAGACGTCCGCCCGTGTCGCATCGCTCGCTATCTGTTCGCTCCCGTGGCCGGTGAACAACACCGTCGGCAGTTCCTCGTTGTCGGTCCCGAGACGGTTCACGAGGTCGATTCCCGTCCCGTCGGGCAGTGTGTAGGACGTGACCACACAGTCGACCGCCGACGTTCGCACCCGGTCGAGGGCACCCTCGACGGTCCCGGCAGTCGAAAACTCGAAGTCAGATGCGCCGTTCAGGAACTTCGCTCGCGTCAACTCGGCAAAATCCTCGTCGTCGTTCACGTAGAGAACGTGTATCGAGGCGCTCTCGCTCGTCCCTTCGCCACTCATTGGCTAAACTACACACCCGGGAATCATCAATGGCTCGCGCCAGTTCTCGCTCACGATACTGGCGGCCGCCACGTAGCACGACGGTTATAAATAGGCGGTCCGTTCTTTTCAATCGCCGTGTCCAAACCCGTGTGAACACAGACCACACGAGCGTTATTTGGGCGGTAAGAGACCGTTCTATACCGTGATAATCCTGTATCTCGGGTAAGCGTCAGCCTGACGCCGAATCCCCTGCTTTTATATAGAATCACATTCAATCATTCGGACGAATATGAGCCAGCGAATGCAAGGGCAGCCGATGATTATTCTCGGCGAGGACTCCCAGCGGATGCAGGACAAGGACGCGCAGAGCCACAACATCTCGGCGGCGCGGGCAGTGGCCGAATCGGTACGGTCGACCCTCGGGCCGAAGGGGATGGACAAGATGCTGGTGACATCCACCGGCGACGTGACGATCACCAACGACGGGGTCACCATCCTCCGGGAGATGGACATCGACAACCCGACGGCGGAGATGATCGTCGAAGTCGCCGAGACCCAAGAGGACGAGGCCGGCGACGGCACGACCTCCGCGGTCTCCATCGCGGGCGAACTCCTGAAGAACGCCGAGGACCTGCTGGAGCAGGACATCCACCCGACGGCGATCATCAAGGGCTTCGACATGGCCGCCAAGGAGGCCCGCAGTCAGGTCGACGAGATCGCCACGGAGATCGACGTCGAGGACACCGAGGTCCTCCGGCAGGTCGCCGAGACCTCGATGACGGGCAAGGGCGCCGAGACCAACAAGGAACTGCTCGGCCAGTTGCTCGTCGACGCCGTCGAGGCCGTCACCGTCGAGGCCGAGGACGGCAGCAGCGTCGTCGACCTGGAGTTCCTCAACGTCACGACCGCCGCGGGCGGCGCGGCTGACAACTCCGAACTCCTCGAAGGTGCACTCGTCCGCGAGGACCCCGCCCACGAGGACATGCCGACGGACATCGAGGACGCCGAGATCCTCCTCGTCGACTCGGCGCTTGAGGTCGAGGAGACCAACGCGGACGCCTCCCTGACCGTCGACGACCCGAGCCAGCTTCAGCAGTTCGTCGAGCAGGAGGAACAGCAGCTCCGGGACATCGTCTCGGACATCGCCGACTCCGGCGCGGACGTCGTCCTCTGTCAGAAAGGCATCGACGACATGGTCCAGCACCTGCTGGCCAAGGAGGGCATCCTCGCCGTCCAGCGAGCCAAGAAGTCCGATCTGGAGTTCCTGCGTGAGGTCGTCGGGGCCCGTGTCGTCTCGGACGTCGGCGCCATCGCCGCGGAGGACCTCGGCAGCGGCGACGTCTCCCGGGACGCCGACGAGGGCTGGTTCCGTATCGAGAACGAGGGCGCCCACGGCGTCACGCTCCTGCTGCGGGGCTCGACCGACCACGTGGTCGACGAGCTCGAGCGCGGCGTCAACGACGCGCTGGACGTCGTCTCGGCGGCCATCGCGGACGGTCTCGTCCTCGCCGGCGGCGGCGCCGTCGAGGTCGAACTCGCCCGCCGGCTCCGGGACTATGCCGACGGCGTCTCCGGCCGCGAGCAGCTCGCCATCGAGGCCTTCGCCGACTCGCTGGAGCTCATCCCGCGCGCCTTGCGGAGAACGCCGGGCTGGACTCCATCGACACGCTGGTCGACCTCCGCGCGGCCCACGAGGACGGCGACGAGCACGCCGGTCTGAACGTCTTCACCGGCGAGGTCGAGGACACCTACGAGGCCGGCGTCGTCGAGACGGCCCACGCCAAGTCACAGGCGCTCGTCTCGGCCGCCGAGGCCGCCAACCTCGTCCTGAAGATCGACGACATCATCGCCGCGGGCGACCTCTCGACCTCGGGCGGCGAGGAAGAGGGCGCCGGCGGCCCCGGCGGTATGGGCGGTATGGGCGGCGGCATGGGCGGTATGATGTAAACCCAACCTTTTTTTACGCCTCGGGTCGTCCGCACGCGAGCCTTCCGGCTCGCGGCGGACCGCTCGGGCGAAAACTTGGGGAAAAAGGCCGCGTCCGCGCCGGGTCG
>NZ_WPCA01000078.1 GCF_009741825.1 Halapricum sp. CBA1109 | reverse complement strand
TCGCTCCCGTGGACGAGCGCCTTCGAGGGGATACAGCCGTAGTTGAGGACAGGTCCCGCCGTAGGCGTCGCGTTCGACCAGCGTCACGTCGAGACCGTGCTGTGCCGCCCGTATCGCTGCGACGTACCCGCCCGGCCCCCCCACCGACGACCAGCACGTCCGTCCGGTCGTCGGCCGTCGACGGCGCCGCGCCCCCGGTCCGGGAGACGGCCGGCGTCGGGTCGGCGTCGCCGTCGTCGCTCTCGTCGTCTCCGACCCGCGAGACGGCCGACTGTGGGCCGTCGTCGGTTCCCTGTTCGTCACTCCCCGACCCGCGAGACGGCCGGCGTCGGGTCGGTGTCGCCCTCGCCGCCCTCGTCTCCGACGCGGGAGACGACCGACTGTGGACCGTCGTCCTCATCCTCCGCGTCCGTGGTCGTGTCCGCCCCGGCAGACGGGTCGTACCGCAGGAGAACGTCGCCGACGGCGACGGTGTCCCCGGCGGTGGCGAGTCGCTCGGTCACCGCCATCCGTTCGGGCGCGGCCACCTCGACCACGGACTTGTCCGTCTCGATGTCTACCAGTCGCTCGCCCTCCTCAACCGTCCCGCCGGTCTCTACGTGCCAGTCCACGAGCGTCCCGTCTTCGCTCCCGTCGTCGAACGACGGTACCGTGTACTCTCGTGCCATCGAGTCCACGTCGGTGCTGGACCACTATATTGCTTTTGTTGTACAATACACCGGAGATCGATAGCGCCAAGACAGTGGAAGTACTCTACAGTGCACCGATATACACCAATTTCCCGGCCAGTGCGATGCATTGAAGTGGGTAGAAATTTAGATTAGATACAATACTACAATACTATGAGTGAGCTGAACCCGACGCAGACGAGTGGCTCGCGCGTCTCGAAGACCATCGAGTTCTTCGGCCCGCAGTGGTTCGGGTCGACGATGGGGACCGGTGCCGTCGGCGTCGCCGTCGCGCTCGTCGCCGCCGAGTTCGACATCGCGGCGCTAGAGGTGGTCGCACAGTTTTTCGTCGCGTTGACGGCGGTGTTGACCGTCGCCTACACCGTGCCGTGGCTCTCGCGGATGTGGCTGTACCCCCGGCGGGTCTGGGCTGACCTGACCCATCCGATCCGCGGCCAGTTCTTCCCGACGATGCCGATAACGCTCGTCGTCCTCGGCCTCGGTATCGCCAGAACGATGAGCGACGTCGTGCCCACGGCGGTCCTCGACCCGCTGTTGACGGCGCTTTTCGTCCTCGGGAGCGCCGGTATCTTCGGATTCGGTCTGCTGGTCGTGACGGTCATGTTCACGAACGACGCTATCGGGACCGAACACGGCGTCTTCGCGTGGTACATCCCGCCGGTCAGCCACCTCGTCATCCCGCTTTTGGGATTCGAACTCGTCGCCGGACACCTCGGCGGCACCCCGACCGGCCGACTGGTGTTCGTCGTCTCGACAGTCGCGCTCGGTATCGGGACGTTCATGTTCCTGTTTTTCGGGGCTATCGTCCTCTTCCGGTACGCCTACGAGAGCCTCCCGCGGGAGAAACTCGCGCCGACGTTCGTCATCGGACTGGCGCCGACGGCGGTGCTCACCATCGCCATCGCGAAACTCGCCGCGGCCCTGCAGGGCGGGGCCGTCCTCGGCATCGCCGCCGAACCGGTCGTCCCCCTGTTGCGCCTGCTCGCACTGGGACTGTGGGGGTTCTCGGCGTGGTGGTTCGTCCTGACCGTCGCGCTGGTCACCTACTACGTCTCCCGTCGGACCCACCCGTTTTTCTTCACGTGGTGGGCCTACACGTTCCCGATGGGCGCGTTTGCGCTGTCGGCCGGGTCGCTCGGTCGGTTCCTCGGGTTCGCACCGCTTTCGTACGTCCTCGTGGCGGTGACGGCGGCGCTCGTCGTCGTCTGGACCGTCACCGCGGCGCTCACCGGTCGGATGATTCTCCGCGGTGACGCCTTCGTCCCGGAGTGACGCCGCCGGGACCGAACGGCTTAATCCCCCGAGCCGAGTAGATTGGGTGGCAGCGGGAGCCCGGCCCCCGTGCCCCTCGCGGGGCATGAGGAAAGTCCCCCCACCGTCCGGGCAGGTGACCGGGCGCAAGCCCGGGGCGGGAGACCGCCGGCACTGGAACAGAAACGACACCGCACTCCGCGACCAATGACGTGCGCGACGCCCGACTGACGAAGGCGACGCCGGCCGCCGCCCAAAGGCGGCCGCGCCGGACCGCCGAGAAAGGAACGGCAAGCTAACCCACAGAGGGTGCGTCCCGGCTTCGCCGGAACGTGGCGGACGGGCCACTGGCCCGCCCGTCGACCGGAGTGAACGGATGGAACGGCGAATCCTCACCGGTGCAAGTCCGTCCCGTATGGTAGCCCGGACACGGGACGGACGCCCAGCCGAATGCCGGGCCGAACAGAAGGGGGCTTACTCCCCGCAGCCACTCTCACACTCGCGAGCGGCGCCGCCAGCTATTCGGGCCGCCCCGGCGAACGGCCGGTATGCACGTCCTCGTCCTCGGCGGCACCGGACTCATCTCGACGGCTATCACCCGGCAACTCCACGACGCCGGCCACGACGTGACCGTCTGCAACCGCGGCGAGAGCGAGGCCGACATCCCCGAGTCGGTGTCTCACGTCCGGGCCGACCGCTTCGGCGACGACTTCCCGCGGCGGGTGTCCGGCGTCGACGCCGACGCAGTCATCGATATGCTCTGTTTCTCCGACCACGACGCGAATCTCGCGGTCGACGCCTTCGCGGGCGAGGTCGAACAGTACGTGATGACCTCCTCTGTCGACGTCTACCGCCGACCGGTCGACGCCAGTCCGGTCGCCGAGTCCGCGCCGCGGCGGCCCCCGACAAGCGACTACGGCGCGAACAAGGTCGCGGCCGAGGACGCCGTCCGGGCGGCCCACGACCGCGGGGCGTTCGCGGCGACCATCCTGCGCCCGTGGACGACCTACGGCCCCCACGGGAACGGGAACCTCTGTCACACCTTCGGGGTCGACACGACCTACCTCGCGCGCCTCCGGGACGGCGCGCCGGTCGTCGTCCACGGCGACGGCACCGGCCTGTGGGGCCCCTGTCACCGCCGGGACGTGGCGCGGGCGTTCGTCGGCGCCGTCGGCAACCGGACGGCCTACGGCGAGACGTACAACATCACCGCCGAGGCGGTCCCGACGTGGGAGCGGTACTACCGCGTGCTGGCCGACGCGGTGGACGCCCCCGACCCCGAGTTCGTCCACGTCCCGACGGACGTGTTGCGCGACGCCGCCCCCGACCGGACCGACTTCCTGGCCGATCACGGCCGCTACAGCACCACCTTCGACACGACCGCCGCGCGCCGGGACCTCGGGTTCGATCAGACGATTCCGCTGGAACGCGGCGTCCGCGAGGTGGTCGAGTACCTCCGGGCGCGGGACCGTATCGACCGCGGCGACGACGGCTGGATCGACGGCCTGATCGCGGAGTGGCGGGACGGGACCGCCGGCGTCCGGTCGGGCGAGTGATCAGGACTGTTCGAGGAACTCGAAGCGCGCGCCGCCGTCGAGGCTCTCGGTGACGCGGGCGTCCCAGCCGTGGGCGTCGGTGATCTGTGCGACGATGGCGAGGCCGAACCCCGTCCCGTCCTCGGCCCTGGTGTACCCCGGTTCGAACACCTGCTCGCGTTGCTCATCGGGGATTCCGGGGCCGTCGTCGGCGACGTAGAACCCTCGTTTCTGGTCGCCGCCGGCCCGCGTCGTGGTCGCCATCGGGTCGACCGGCCCCACTGTGACCGTCACCTCGCCCGGGGGGTGTTCGTCGGCGTTTCTAAACAGGTTCTCGAACAACTGCCGCAGGCGGTCCGGGTCGGCCTCGACCCGACACTCCCCCACCGCCGAGAGCGTCACCGACGGGGCGTCGGAGGTAGTCAGCGACTCCCGTGCGAGGGCCACCACGTCGACCGGTTCCGTCTCGGCGATGTGTCGACCCTGCTGTGCGAGGGTGAGGAGGTCGTCGACGATGGCCTCGATACGGCGGTGGGCCGCCCGGACGCGCTCGAACGCCGCCGAGTCACACGTCTCCTCGGCGAGTCCGAGGTTCCCGTCCGCGACCTGCAGGGGGTTGCGGATGTCGTGGGAGACGACCTGTGCGAACTCCTCCAGTCGCTCGTTGCGCTGTCTGAGGTTGCGCTCGCGCCGCCGAGAGTCCGTGATATCCCGGGTCGTCCCCCGGACGAGGACGACCGTCCCGTCGACCGACTGGGGGTAGCCACGAACCCGGACCCAGCGGGGTTCGTCCTCGCCCAGTCGCGCGTCCACGTCGAAGGACTCGCCCGCGTCGGCCGCGCGCCGGAACGCCGACCGGACCGCTTCCCGGTCGTCGGGGTGGTAGTCCGCGACCGACTGGTCGAAATCGAGGGGCGTCTCGGGGGCGTGACCGTGAAGCCGCCGCAGCGACTCGGTGGTGTGGAACGCGCCGCTCCGGGCGTCGTACGTCCACGCGCCGTAGCCCTCGACCGCCTGTCCGACGCCGTAGCGGTCGCGGTCACGCTCCCGGTCGACGGCGGCCGCCACCGCCGCCGTCAGTCGGTCGCCGTCCGCGGCCACGGACGCCTTCCCGAGCGTGGCCGTCACGCCGGCCGCGACGGCATCGCCGACGGCGACGGGGCCGTCGGCGAGCAACACGAACGGCAGCGTTGGGTCGACCTCCCGGAGCCACGCGCAGAGGTCGGTCCCGGCCGTCTCGGGGAGGGTCTGGGCCGAGACGACGCAGTCGAAGGCAGCCTCGGCGATTCGGGCGCGCGCCGCGCCAGCGTCGTGAACGAGTTCGACAGTCCCGCCGGACAGCGCCGCTTCGAGCGCCGTCACCGCCGGGCCGGCGAACTCGCGGTCGCTCTCGACGTAGAGTACGCGGGAGGGCCCGACCATCGTTTCGTACTATCGCCTATGTTGACATAAAACGTCGGGCGGGAGCGAGTCGTTGGTTTCGGCTCGCTCGGACCGTGGGAAACCAGTACACACAATAGCGCCGGTGTGAAAAGGGCGGGTGTGGACCGCGACGCCCTCACGATCGCGCTCTCGGACGCGTTCGACGCCGACGACGACGAACTCCGGGTCGTCACCCGACAGGCACGGGACCTCGCGGACGCCGGCACCTACGCGGCCGACCTCGACCACGAACTGACGCCCGAGGTGATCGTCGAGCACCTCTCGGACGCCCCGGAAGGGTACTCGCTGGCCGAGGCCTGGAACTGGTGGCTCGGATCGCTAGAGCTCTCCCACGGCGGCTACACCCGTTTCGAGGTCCGGACGACCGGGGCCTGACCGCTCCGGAAGCTATATCGCCCTCACAGCGGAAGCGACGGATATGAATCTCGAAGGCAAGCGGCTGCTGGTCACCGGCGGGGCGGGGCTGATCGGATCGGCGCTGCTCGACCGTCTCGCGCCCGACAACGACGTCACTGTGGTCGACGACCTCTCGAACGGCGTCCGCGAGTCAGTGCCCGAGTCGGTCACATTCGTCGAGGGCGACCTCACCGACCCGGCGGTCTTAGAAGACACGCTCACCGCCGAGTTCGACGCCGTCTGTCACCTCGCGGCGGACAAGTACGTCGACAGCGACCGCCCCCGCGAGCAGATGGAGCGCAACGAGGCGATGACGTTCAACGTCCTCGAACGGATGGACGAGGTCGGCGTCGAGAAGATACTGTTTACCTCCTCCTCGACGGTGTACGGCGAGGCCCCGCGGCCGACGCCCGAGGACTACGCGCCGCTGGAACCGATCAGCGTCTACGGCGCAAGCAAACTCGCCGAGGAGAGCCTGCTGTCGACGTACGCCCACAGCCACGACTTCACCGTGTGGAACTTCCGGTTCGCCAACATCGTCGGCCCGCGCTACGGCGCCGGCGTCGTCCCCGACTTCGTCTACAAACTCACCGAGGACCCCGAGTCGCTGACCATCCTCGGCGACGGCCGCCAGGAGAAATCGTACATGCACATCGACGACTGCATCGACGCGATGTGTCACGTCGTCCAAGCGGCCGATGGCGCGATGAACACCTACAACCTCGGGACGCGGACGACCACCTCGGTCACGCGCATCGCCGACATCGTCAGCGAGGAGATGGGTCTGAACCCCTCCTACGAGTACACCGGCGGCGACCGGGGCTGGACCGGCGACGTGCCGAAGATGCGCCTCTCGGTCGAGAAACTGGCCGCGCTGGGGTACGAGCCCTCGCTGTCCAGCGACGAAGCCGTCCGGCAGGGGGTCCGGGACCTGCTCGACGGCGCCGAGAACGAACCGCATCTGGGGTGACAGAGTCAAACGGCCGTTTGAGCTTCCCGAAGGCTTCTTCTATGGGGTGTGACTTTCCGGTCGAGATGCGCACGTCCCTCCTGCTGGTCGCGCTCTGCTGTGGGCTCACGCTCGCGGCCGGGGCGGCGGCCAGTCCGACCGACGTATCGCCCGCGGCCGACGATCCGATGCCGGTCGCCGACAACGGGACCGACGGCAACGACACCGCCGTCGGCGTCTGTGTCGTCGGCGTCGACAGCCCCTGCAACGGCGAGCGCTGGGACGGTGACAGGAACCGCACCGCCGGCAACGGGACGCTGACGCCGGTCGACGGCGGCGACCGTCCGACCGACGACGCACAACCGCCGAAACTCCCCGACGAGAACCGGACCGACGGCGACGGCACCGCTGTCGGTGTCTGTGTCGTCGGGGCCGACAGTCCCTGTAACGGCGAGAACTGGGACGGCGACCGCACGCCCGCAAACGACAGCGGCGAACGCCTGCCCGTCGACGGCGGCGACCGCACGCCCGCGAACGACAGCGAGTCGGCCGACGTAGGTGTCTGTCGGGTCGGCGTCGACAGCCCCTGTAACGCCGACCGCTGGTCGGGACTACCGGTCTCACTCCACGCGGTGCCCAGCGGCGACCTGATCACCGACACGCTCTCGCGGTTGCTCGGCGCGCGGCCTAGAGTCGTCCGCGGAGGACCTTCGCGGCCGTCAGCACGGGGTCCCACACCGGCGAGAACGGCGGTGCGTACGCCAGATCCGCGCGTTCGAGGTCCGCGACGGTCGCGTCCTGTTCTATCGCCATCGCGAGGATGTCGACCCTGATCGCCGCGCGGTCGGCGCCGGCGATGGTCCCACCGAGCAGGCGGCCGCTCTCCCGGTCGCCGACCAGCGTCACCGTCGTCTCGGCGTTGCCGGGGTAGTACCCCGAGCGCGACCCCGAGGTGATGGTCTCGCTCACGGGGTCGAATCCGGCTTCGCGGGCCGTCTCGTGGTCGACGATACCCGTCCGGCCACACTCCAGATCGAGGCCTTCAGGACGGCCGTCCCCGCGACGGTCCCGACGGGTTCGGGGTCGCCGGCGATGGTCTGGCCGATGGCTCGCCCGGCGCGGTTGGCGGTCAGACCCAGCGGCACCCACGTCCGCTCGCCCGTGACGGCGTGGGCCATCTCGGCCACGTCGCCGGCCGCGTAGACGTCCTCGGCGGTCGTCCGGCCGTAGTCGTCGACGGCGACGGCGCCCGACTCACCGAGTTCGACGGGCGTGTCCGCCAGCAAGTCCGTGTTCGGCCTGATGCCGATACCGACCAGCGCGAGGTCGACCGCGAGAGTCTCGCCGTCGCCACAGACTAGACGGTCGACCGCGCCGTCGCCGGTCAGTCGGTCGACCTCGGTCCCGAGGTGGAGCGTGACGCCGTTCCCCCGGAGTCTCCGCGACGCGGTCGGCGACGGCCTCGCCGAACGGCGGGACGAGGTGGTCTCCGCGCTGGAAGAGGTGGACGTCGAGGCCGTGGGCGGTGAACGCCTCGGCCATCTCGACGCCGACGTAGCCGCCGCCGACGATGGCCACCGTCTCGGGCGGGGCCATCCGGCCGTAGCGCTCGACCGCCTCGGTGTCGACGTACGCCTCGCCGCCGACCGCCGCGCGGGCGTCGACCGATGGGTCAAAGAGGTGTGCCCGCACCGCGGCCGCCGAGTCCAGCCCGTGCATCGTGTGGACGCCGTCGAGGTCGTGGCCCTCGATGGGGTCGGTCAGCGCGTGGGCACCCGTTGCGATCAGCAAGTCGCCGTACGGCTGTTCGAAGTGCCCGCCCGGGCCCGCGACGGTGACCGTCCCGGCCTCGGTGTCGACGGCGAGTACCTCGTGGCCGCGCCGGAGGTCGATACCACGCTCGGTTATCTCCTCGGGGGACAAAGACAGCAGGTCCCCCAGACGTTCGACCTCGCCCTTGACGAAGTACGGCGTCCCGCAGTGGGCGTACGACACCCACTGCCCGCGTTCGAAGACGACGACCTCCCGGTCGGGGTCCTCGCGCTTGCACTTGCTCGCGGCGCTCAGACCGGCCGCGTCACCGCCGACCACGACGAACGGGTCTGTCATAGCTCCCGCTACGCCGGCCGGCCCCCTAACTGTGTGGGCGCCGGATGATATGATTATCTTCCGTGATATTCTGTGGCGAGGATATAAGTGATCGCTCACGAACAGGTCGGCTATGCCGTACTACGACGAACCGTACGCGACAGCGTGGTACGACGAGGACGCCGACGCGGTGGTCGGCGAACTGACGGAGTTCACCGACGGCGAGGCGTTCCGGACCTACATGGAGGCGCTCATCGACGCCATCGAGGACACCGGGACAGACACAATACTCGCCGATACGAGCGAGTTCGACTCCGCGCTCACCGAGGAGGATCAGGTGTGGTCGGTCAGGGACTGGGCGCCCCGGGCCGAGGAGGCCGGACTGGAGCACATGGCGATGGTGATGCCCGAGGCCGTCGTCGCGGAGATGAGCGTCGACAGCATCGTCGAGATGGCCGACGACTCGCTGAACAGGGAGTTGTTCGACGATTTCGAGGCGGCCAAGGCGTGGGCCAGAGAGCGGTAGGTCAGCGGCCGCGCGGCGGGACGTAGAGGTTCAGCGTCTCCAGCGCGGCGTCGTCGTCGGCCCCGATTTCGTGGCGTTCGCCCGCGTCGATGCGGACGAGGTCCCCCGGTTCGAGGGGGTACTCCTCGCCGTCGACGACGGCCCATCCGCGGCCCGCGTGGACGAACAGCCACTGGTCGGCCACCGGGTGGTAGTTGGTCGGGCCGCCGGTCGACTCCCCGGGCGCGAGCGTCATCTGTGCGGCCTGTGCGTCGGCCGTCTCGGCGACGACCTGGAAAAACCGATCGAACTCGAGGTGTTCGCGGTGCATATCCCCGTGTCCGAAGCGCGGGCTGAAATCCCTTTCCGGCTGGGCGAGGATATCTCGCCCGCGGTCGCAAGGGCCGAAATCTCCCCCCTGACCGCCGAAGGGCCGGCGGTTCGCGTGACTCAGTCCTCGTCGTCGGTGTCGACCCACGACCGGCCCTCGCTGGGGTCCTCCTCGCGGAGGGTCGGGACGTACGACCGGCCGGCGGGGCCGCCGACGAGGACTTCCCGGAACGACAACTGCCGTTCGACGCCGTCTTTCCGGACCGACTCGACGCGGCGTTCGGTCGTCTGGAAGTAGTTGACGACGGTCACGAGCAACACGCCGCCGATGGTGTTGCCGAGCAACACCGGGAGGATGAACCCCGAGAGTGCGGGCAGGACGGCGGCCTGCCCCTGGAAGACGAGGTACATCGCCTCGGTGAAGGAGACGACGACGTGAAAGAGGTTGCCAAGCGGCACCGCGAGGAAGGCGATGAACACGAGCACCAGTCGGGAGATGGTGTCGCGGGCGGCGAAATCGAGCCAGACGATGCCGGCGACGATGAGGCCGGCGAAGCAAGCCTTGAAGAACAGGTCCCAGAACGGCGTCTGGAGGCCCTTCTGGGCGATACTGGTCGCGGCCGCGGCCGTCGAGGCGTCGAAGACGCCGGTCTGGGAGAGGACGAGGGCGCCGACGATACCGCCGGCGAAGTTCCCGACGAGGACGACGACCCACACCCGGAGCAGCGCGGGGACACTCGCCAGGCGTTCGAGGACGAGCGCGACCGGCGGGAGCGTGTTCTCGGTGTACAGTTGGTAGCCGCCGAGGATGATGTAGACGAAGCCGATGGGGTAGAGGATGACGCTCAGTATCGGGTCGCCGCCGGTCTTGGCGTACAGCGTGGCGTACAGCAGAAAGGTGAGCGTGATCGCGAAGCCGGCGGCGAGGCCGCTGAAGAACAGCTCCCGGACCCCGGTGTCTATCTCCTCGTCGGCGGCGGCGACGATGCGCTGGAACACCTCGTCGGTCTCGAATCTGTCGCGGACGACGGCCCCCACCGCGGGCGCGCCGTGTTCGGATTGTTCGACGCTCTCTCGGAGCGATACGTCGTCCTCGGAGTCGGCCATCGGTGACCACTCTGTGGGCAGTACCGATAAAACGTCGTCATTCACCCCGGAGGGCGGGGCTTACCGCTCTGGGTGTGTCGGCGCGTCGAAGCCGCCACGAACCAACGGTTTCGCGACGTGGCGGCGAGCGACCGGCGGCACCTCGTACCAACCCCGCTCTATGTCGCGGTCGAGTGGCCGGTCGACTTTCCCCGGCGCGGTCGTCGAACAGTCCCGACAGCGATACCCTTGGTCGGCCCCGGCGCTCTCCATCGACCGCCCGCAGTCGGGGCAGTCGGGCGTCACCCGTTCGGTCCGCACGAGGGCGCGGACGGCGAACTTCTCCAGTTTGAGCGTCCCGTCGCTCACCTCCCCACAGAGGGTCAGGTCGTCGCCGACCCGGAGCGCCCGGACGCGGTCACGGAAGCGCTTTGTGGGTTCGAACGCCGCCACCTCGATTGTCGCCTCGCCGTCGCCGACGGTCAGGAAGACGTGGCCGCCGGCGCGGGTCGCCGGCGACTCGCGGACGGTGGCGTCGAGGCGGTACGAGCGGCCGTCGGTGGCTTCCCCGACCGTTCCGTCCCGGACGTGGGCGTCGGTCCCCTGGTTGGTGAGAAACAACTGCGAGTCGGCGACGGGTTCGCCCTCGATTGCGGCGGCGACCGCCCGGCAGGCGTCGGGGTCGTCCCCCCGGATGCCGTACAGGATGGGGCAGGGCGTCCGCGGGACACAGACCGCCGTCCCCTCGACGCGGTCGACGGTGTCCCAGACGCCGGGGTAGGCGTCCTCGGCAGCGGTGAACACCGAGTCGCGGTCGACCTCCCGTTCGGTCCCCCAGCGGTCGCGCTCGCGGTAGGCGATGTGCTCGTAGGTCCAGTCGTCGTGGGCGCGCCACGCGCCGACGGCCGCCAGCGCACCGATGAGGCCGCGACCGTTGCCGTCGCTGAGTGTCTCGAAGCCGGCGTCAGCAGCGAGTCGGCGAGCCGTCTCGACAGCGCAGTGGTCCCGGACCGCCCGGTCGGTGAACGCGGCGACGGCGTCGGGGACGGCCTCGGGCGAGCAGTCGGCGACCACCGCGCCGGGGTTGGTCCGCGGCCCTCGGTCGCGGCCATAGCAAGCACCGCCCGGGCGTGGTCGCGGGCCGTCGGCGCCGGGGCGTCGGTGTGGACCGCCAGCGCGGCGTTGCCCCGTGTCTTGTGTTCGACGGCGGGGTTACACCGCACGAGGAGGACCCGCGCGACGCCGTGGCCGGCTGCCCGGAGCCGGTCGGCGAGGGTGGCGGCGGCGTAGGTCGTACACATCCCGAGTTCCCGGGAGTCGGTGTCGTCGAGGCCGACGAGTGTCACGGCAGCCAGTAGCCCGCTGTCGGACTAACGGGTTTCGGTCGGGCCATACGTATTTCCGGATCCGGGACAAATGTTGCCGACAGATGTCTGATACGGCCGAGGACACCGACGAACGGCCGCCGGGGTCGGACGAGGTGAGCGTGTCCGTTCCCGGGGCCGAGCAGTTCGCCCACTACACCGAGGTGTTCATCAACTACGTCGAGTTGGTCGCGGCGGCGGTGTTCGCGGCCCTGTTCGCCATCGGCGTCCTCGACCTGATCGCACAGATCGTCACGGCGTCGCTGGACGGCAGCATCACCGATCCGCTCGTCGTCATCAGCTTCATCGACACCGGACTGTTGCTGTTGATCATCGTCGAGGTGTACCAGACGGTCATCGCGTACACGACCCGTAGTGAACGACAGGAGATCGTCCGGTTGGTCATCTTCACCGGCGTCATCGCGATGATACGGAAGGTGATCATCTTCCGGACCGGGGAGTACGCCAGTACGACCGACGCCTTGCTCGCGGCGGCGGCGTACACGATGATCATCTTCGCGCTCGTGACGCTGCTGATCGTCGAGTGGTACCGCAGAGAGTAGCACAGCGCTTCTATATCAATCCACAGGGTCGGTGCGTGCAAAACCGCCAGAGGCAGGCGTTACGGCCGCCACAACACATATATACGGTGAACTACTTACGTTGGACGTGATACCGCGATGTCCCGATCCGCACTGGTCGAGAACGTGACCGCGATGCTGTCGGACGCAGGCTTCGCCGTCAGCGAACGGTGTGCGATCCGACCGAAGAGTTTCGATGTCGCCGCCCGGCGAGGGCGGGACACGATACTCGTGAAGATACTCGGGAACATCGACGCCTTCGACGGCCAGACCGGCGCGGAGATGCGCCGACTCGGCGAGTACCTCCGGGCGACGCCGATGGTCATCGGCCTCCGGACCCGTGACGAGGAGTTGAAACCGGGCGTCGTCTACTTCCGTCACGGCGTGCCCGTCCTCTCGCCTGACACCGCGATGGACCTGTTCGTCGAGGAGGTGCCGCCGCTCATCTACGCCGCCCCCGGCGGCCTGTACGTCAACATCGACAGCGAAATTCTCGCCGACGCCCGCGAGGACCGCGAGTGGAGCCTCGGGAAACTCGCCAACGAACTGGGCGTCTCCCGCCGGACCGTCTCGAAGTACGAGGACGGGATGGACGCCTCCGTCGAGGTGGCCGCGAAACTGGAAGAACTGTTCGAGGCACCGCTGACCGCCCCCGTCGACGTCATCGACGGGGCCGACGACGTCCGTGACGACGAACCGACGCCCGAGGACCCCCGACGCCGAACCGCTCGCAGTCACTGAC
>NZ_WPCA01000135.1 GCF_009741825.1 Halapricum sp. CBA1109 | reverse complement strand
CGGTGACCTGCTGCTGGAGGAGTGTACGCTCGAACGGTTCTCGGACAACGGGCTGTACGCGTCCGGGCCCCCGGGGCCCGGGACGGCAACGCGGCCGCGTCCGCGTCGTCGGTGGCACCTACCTGAACAACAACGTCTCGGGGCTCCGCCTCGGGACGACAGGGTCCCGCATCGAGGACGCGACGGTCGTCGTCGACGACGAGACGCCCGGACCGGACGCCGCCCAGCGCCAGCGCGTTCGGCGCGCCGAGGCGCGCGACGTACACCTCGGGCCGCCCGGCGTCCATCCGTTCGGTGAGGGATTCCAGACGCCGGAAGAACCGCGGCAACTCCCGCGGGCCGACGGCCTTCGCTTCGAGGCCGGCGAGCAACTGCCGGGTCCCGAACCGGTAACTCGCGTACGCGCCGACGACGGTGACGACGGCGATGGCCGCCAGCGCTTCCAGTAGGTCCGGCGGCGGCGTGAGCAACGACCGCAAGAGCAAGTACACGCCCGCACCAGCACCGACGTACCCTGCGAGTAGCGTGAGGCCGACGCCCCACCGCAACAGCCGTTGGCTCCCCATACTGGTTCGAAATGGTACGACCGGCTTACCGTTTCCGGGCGTTCCGTTCCTCGGCCCCCGAGCCGAAACTATTTTTATCGATCGAACCTATCGCTGTACTAACGGGAGTGGGGGCTCTCGTGGGTGGACGCCGTGACTCGACGCAGACAGCTACCGGACGCGGCGACGGGTGAGGGGGACGGCCAGCGTGGCCTCCTCTATCCACTCCGTGCTGGCGCGTTCTGGGCTGCCATCACGCTCCCGTTCGTCCAGCTGTCGCTGCTGGCGACGGACCTCGGGACGGCGGCCGGTGTCGACGTGATTGCTGCCCTCCTGCTAGCGAACGCGTTCGCGTTGCTCGTCGGCCACGGCTACCGTCGGTGAGGGCTCTCGACGTTCGGCGGCGAGTATTTAATACTATTAATACCCGTATGCACTAAGTCTTCATTCGAAAAATATTTATTAGAACTCAGTAGATGATAACACAATGAGATCCGTGTGGGGGGTCTTGGGAGTCGTACTGCTACTGACGATTGCACCTATCTCCGGGCCACTGGGGGTCGCAACGGCGACACCCGATGGGGAGACGGTGTCGGACACGTTAGCCCAACCGGCGTGGATGGATCGGTTCACGACGGCAGAAAACGAGACGGAAAACGGGACGGTGTCGCCACTGTCGGTCGAGATGGGGACGCCGACGGACACGGACGGTGACGGGGTGTTCGAGGACGTCAACGGCGACGGGACGGTGAATCTTTTCGACGCCTTGACGCTGTACCAGTACCGGGCGAGTCAGACCGTGACGGACAACGTCGCCCGGTTCGACCGCGACGGTGACGGGGAGGTGACGCTGTTCGACGCCATCGCTCTCTACGAGGAGAGTCAGGAACCGGACTCGGGGCCGGTCGACACGGACAGTGACGGCCTGACAGACGATGTCGAGGCCGAGTTGGGGACGAACGCGTCGCTCTCGGACAGCGACGGCGACGGCATCGACGACGCGACCGAGACGAACGGCGGGGAGCCGATAGACACGGACGGCGACGGGACTATCGACGCGCTGGACCCCGACAGCGACGGCGACGACATCCCGGACATCGTCGAGGGGACGAACGACACCGACGGTGACAGGGTCCCGAACTACCGCGACACCGACAGCGACGGCGACGGCGTGCCCGACGCCGAGGAGGGGACGACCGACAGTGACGGCGACGGCGTCCCCGACTACCTCGACCCCGAGGTGCCGGGTGACGGTCCCAGCGGGGTCGACAGCGACGGCGACGGCCTGAACGACACTCTCGAGCGAGAACTGGGGACCGACCCCAACAGCAGTGACAGCGACGGGGACGGGATCAACGACTACACCGAGACCAACGGCGGGAAGCCGATAGACACGGACGGCGACGGGACTATCGACGCGCTGGACCTCGATAGCGACGGTGATGGAATCAACGACAGCACGGAGTGGAATGGGGGGAGGAACTTCACCAACCCCTATCAGGACCGCGACGGCGACGGGGTGTACAACTTCCGTGATCTGGACAGCGACGACGACGGCATCCCCGACAGCGTCGAGGGTGCGGGTGACGCCGACGGGAGCGGCGACGCGAACTACTTGGACTTAGACAGCGACGACGACGGGGTTCCCGACGCCGAGGAAGGGACGGAAGACCGGAACGACAACGGTGTTCCGGCGTTCCTTGACCCCGCGGAACCGGGGACCGACGACGGGACGGAGACGAACGATCCGGACGGAGACAGATTGGACACCAGCACTGAGCAGCGACTCGGGACCGATCCGAACGACGCGGACACGGACGGCGACGGGATAGACGACTTCGAGGAGACCCGTGCCGGGAAACCCATCGACACCGATGTCGACGGCACGATAGACGCCCTCGACTGGGACAGCGACAGTGACGGTCTTCCGGACGCCTACGAGGGGACGAAAGACCGGAACGGGAACAATATCCCCGACTACCGGGACGCCGAGAGTGTCACTCTCGGAAACGTGACCGACAGCGACGGCGACGGACTGCCGGACTTCTACGAGCGGACGGTGACGGGGACGGACCCGAACGACCCCAACAGCGACACGAACAAGACCGCGTACGACGCCTCGGCCAACAACCTCACCGACGGACAAGAGGACTTCGACCGGGACGGCATCTCGAACCGCGAGGAGTACAAGCAACGTACGGACCCACTCAGCGCCGACACGGACGACGACTTGCTGGGTGACAACGTGGAAATCCTGTTCTCGGAACTCGATCCTATCGACCCTGACGCGAACAGAAACGGTCGCATCGACGGGCTAGACGACCCGGACGGCGACGGGTTGACGACGCGACAGGAGGTCATCAACGGGACGGCCCCGTTCATCGCCGACACGGACGGTGACGGACTCGACGACGCCGAGGAGGGGACCTACGGCACCGATCCCGTCAGCGCGGACACGGACAACGACGGACTCGACGACGGCGCGGAGATCCGTATCGGGACCGACCCGCTGGACCCGGACACGGACGGCGATGGAACGCTCGACGGCAACGAAACGTTCGAGACCGAGACCGAAAACGAAACGCTCGGGGCGAGCGTCGCGGTGACCGGCGAGGGCGACGTGGCGTCGAGCGTCACGATATCGGAGTCCGACCGCGGGTACCAGTACACGCCCGGCGCGGAGACGGCCCGAGTGGGGCCAGTCGTGGAGTTCGAGAGCGACGAGTCCTTCGAGTCCGCGGAGATAGCCTTCGACTACGACCCCGAGAAGGTCGACGACGAGTCGAACCTCACGGTCTACCGGTACAACGAGACGCTGAACAACTACGAGCCGGTCCCCTCGACGGTCGATACGTCGAGTAACACGGTGACGGCGACGACACCGCACTTCTCGACGTACACAGTCTTCGACGAGCGCGAGTGGACCGAGTACCTCGACAGCCGGACCGAGTACGACTACGAGACGGGGCTGGATGACGACGCGACGCTCCCCACCGCGGACGGGTCGTTCGTGGACATCCAGAGCGTCGACCCGACGGAGTACCCGACGATATCCATCTACGCGACGGTGAACGCCTCCGATGGTGACGCCGGGTCGCTGACCAACGGTGACTTCCGCGTCTTCGAGAACGGGTCGGAGGCGACCATCTCGACCGCCGAGTTCACCGAGGGGACCCAAGCGGACGTGGTGTTCGTCTTCGACGACAGTGGGTCGATGGGCGGGGAGATCAACTCGATGCAGTCCAACGCCCGCAGCCTCGCCCAGAACATCGAGGACGCGGGGATCGACGCCCGGTACGGGCTGGTCTCGTTCAAGGACGGCAACCAGATCGATCAGTCGCTGACCGGCGATGTCGACGCGTTCAAGTCGGCGGTCGACGACCTGAACGCCTACGGCGGCGGCGACTACCCCGAAGACAGCCTCGACGCCATCGACACGGGACTGTCGCTGGACTTCCGTGACGGGGCCCAGAAGGTCGTGGTCCACATCACGGACGCCGATTCCCACAGCGCCAGTCGGACGAGCAACACCATCGGGGACCTGGAGGAGACGATCCGGACGGAGGGTGTGGCCTACTACACGTCCTCGCCCTCTGACGTGAAGACGAAGACGTTGGCCGACCGGGTCGGCGGCATCTGGACGGATATCTACGACTCGGACTTCGATGCCTTCCTCGATGACATCCAGTCGGAACTGACGAGTCGGTACCGCATCGCGTACGAGACGCCACAGACCGCCGACGGGACGCCGCGACGGATCGACCTCTTCGCCGATACCAGTTCGAAGGGGCTCGGCAACGACACGGAGGGGTACATCGCGCCGTCGAACGGAACCGGCGGTGACGGCGGCGCGACGGCCGCTCTGGACTCAGACGGCGACGGTATTCCGGACAAGATAGAGCGCAACGGGATCCCGCTGAACGGAGACGACACGGTGACCACGGATCCGTACGACGCGGACACAGACAACGACGGCATCCCGGACGGCGAGGAGGTCGATATCACTGACAAGAGACACACGTACTTGACTTCGGGATCTGGCGCACCGGAGTTGACGTTCCTCGGCTACGCGTGGGACAGCGATCCGACGGAGGTCGACACTGACGATGACGGACTATCCGACCGCTGGGAGACCGGGGAGACCTGGACGGCGACGACGGTGAACGATCCGAAGTACGCTAGTCAGGCGGCGGCGAACGAGACGCTCTCGGCGTACGACGGGCCGACGACGACCCGCGAGGTGTCCTCGAACCCGAAACGGGCCGACACCGACAACGACGGAATGGACGACCGCGAGGAGTTCGAGAACCGTCTGGACCCGACCGACGAGGACAGCGACGGTGACGGTATCTTCGACGGTGCGGAGGCAAACGTCGGTGAGGACCCGTCGCTGCACGACTTCTCGCCGCCGGAGGTCACGATCAGTTACATCAGCGCGAGCCTCGCGGTCGACCTCCCGACGGAGTTGGTCCAGACGCTGAAGGAGTACGGTGAATTGGCCGTCGAGAAACTCGAGGCCTTCGCCGACTACAGCGCCGCGGTCGCCGCGGACATCGCCGCCTGGACCGACGAGAAGGTCGACCAACTCGTCGACCTCGGCGCGGACACGCTGGCCGGTATCTCCTCGTGGACGGGCGAGCAGTTCGACAACCTCTACGCGTGGGGCGAGGACAAACTGGCCAAACTCGACGACTTCTCCGAGCAGAGCCTCCGTAAGATCGGCGACTGGGCCGACGGCAGTATGGAGAAGTTCAGGGAGTTCGCCGACCTCGGTACGGAGAAGATCGGCGAGATCGCGAGTTGGGGCCAGAGTGAGTTCAACAAGTTCGCCGACTGGGGGTCCGACCAGATCGGTGCCCTCGCGGACGTCACCGAGGAGCGCCTCGGTCGGATCGTCAGCGGCGGTGCGGACGCGATCAACAAGATCGGTGAGTGGTCCGGCGACCAGATCCGGAAGCTAAACACCCTCGATCCCGGTAAGGTCGAGGAGATAGCCAACCTCGGCGCGGACAAGATCGGTGCGCTCGGTTCGTGGTCGGCCGACCAGATCGGCGCGTTCACCAGTTGGTCCGCCGGCGGTATCTCCGACCTCGGCAGCAAGGGTGCCGACAAGATCACCGACGCTGCCGGCGAGGGTGTCGACGCAGTGGAGGGCGGAATCAGCGCGTTCGAGGACTTCCTCGACGGGCTTATCGGTATCATCACCTCCCAGCAGGCCAACGGGACGGCCGCCGCGACCACCGGGACGGCCGACGCGTCCAACGCGACGCTGATGACGGACGGCGGCACGACGACTGCGACGCCTCCGAACGGTACGACGCCGAACACGACGGCGCCGAATGGCACTACCGCGCACGCGACGGCGTCGAACGGAACGATAGCCAACACGACGGCGCCGAACGGTACGACCGAGACGGACGAGACGCCGGTCGGCACGGCGACGCTGGCACCCGCGATGGGCGCGAGTAACCGCTCGCCCGCTACCGAATCAGGGCGCGCGGTCGGTAGCGCGTCGTCGGTCGCCTGCTACACCTCGCCCGTCGGCGCGGTGCTGTGTGGCGCCGCCGCGGTGACGTCCTCGACGTACAACGTCGGCTTCCGAGTGAAAGACCCCAGTGGCGTCGACACGGTGATCGTCCGTCGGCCCGACGCCGAGGTGGACAGCACGCCCGGTGACGACGAGGACGTCAAAATCCGCCACCCGGGAGAGCCGACCGACGGCGACGGCATCACGACCCACAACCTCAACGTCCAGCTCACCGATCCGAGCGCCCTCGACGGGGCCATCGAATCATTGATCGGCGAGAAGATCGTCATCCGGCCGTTCGACTTCCACGGCAACAACCGGACGATCCGCGGTCAGGACAGCAACTTCTTCGGTGAGGTCGCCGGCGGTCTCGAAGAACTCGGTATCGACGACACACTCCCGAGCGAGGTGGTCTCGGTCTTCCCGGGGACGCTGAGTCCGACCCAAGCGGCGGCGATCCTCTCCGGGTTCACGCAGGGTGTCGGGACGACGATCAAGGGCATCGTCGACCTGCTGAAGAATCCCGCACAGATCCTCGGCGTCTTCGACATCGTCGGGATGCTGTTCGAGGCGCCGCTTGAGACCATCGGTCAGATCATCGTCAGCACCCTCGACGGACTGGCCGACGCCCAGAACCGAAACAACCCGTACTCGGCGATCAGCGTTTCGCGGGGCGCGCCGAACTACGGGCTCGTCGAGTACATCGAGCGCAACGGCGCGAGTTTCCTCGACTCGCTCGGTGGTGAACTGAGCGGCGAGGACCTCGACTACGCGGACTACGCGCTGCACTGGTACGGCGGGTACGCCGGTGCGCTGCTGTTCGAGGCAGTCATCGGGACGAAGGGCGCGACGCGAGCGACGCGCGTCATCGAGGAGGCCTCCGACAGCGCGGCGACGGTGCTCAACGCCTACCGCGGCGTGCGCGGTGCGCTGGCCGGCGCGGCGGCGGGCGTCGCCAGCCGGAGCGCGATGAAGGCCGCCGCCGGACTGCGGCGGGCGATGCCGGGCGACATCAACACGCGTGCAGTCCGCGAGGCGATGAGCGAGATGTCCGGCGTGGCTCAGCGACAGGTCAGCGACCG
>NZ_WPCA01000110.1 GCF_009741825.1 Halapricum sp. CBA1109 | reverse complement strand
TCGGGAAGATAGCGGCCGCGATAGACGACACGCCGGTGACGACGTGCGCGACGACGGCGCTCGGGGCCGGCGTGCCGACGGTCGTCGTCCCGGCGATGCACGAACCGATGTACGACCACCCCGCGTCGCCGACGCCATCGACCGCGTCGAGTCGTGGGGCGTCGAGTTCGTCGACCCCAGAGTCGAGGAGGGGAAAGCGAAGATAGCCAGCGACGAGGCCATCGTCACCGGCGTCGCGCGAGCGGTGTCCGAGCGGCCGCTGGAAGGGAGACACGTCGTCGTCACCAGCGGTGCGACGACGGAGTCAATCGACCCGATACGGACGCTGTCGAACCGCGCCTCCGGGAAGACGGGGCGAGCGGTCGCGCGGGCCTGCCACGTCCGTGGGGCCGAGGTGACACTGATCCACGACGGGCTGGACGTTCACTACGCGGACGTCGAAAGGGTCGAGAGCGCCGCGGAGATGACGGCGGCGGCGATGGACGCCGCCGAGACGGCCGACGCGCTGGTCTCGGCGGCCGCCATCGGGGACTACACCGTCGAGACGGCCGACGAGAAGCTCAGGTCCGGCCGGGAGTCGCTGACCATCGAGTTGTCGCCGACGCCGAAACTACTCGACACCGTCCGGGAGGCCTACCCCGACTTGCCGATGGTGGGGTTCAAAGCCGAGAGCGAGGGCGACGACGCGGCGATAATCGGACGGGCGCGGACGCTGCGTGACCGCGTCGACCTCGCGTTCGTCGTCGCCAACAACGCGAGCGTGATGGGCGACAGCGAGACGCGGGCGCTGTTGGTCGACGACGGGCCCGACCCGACGACCGTCACGGGCGAGAAGTCGGCGCTCGGGGCGGCCGTCGCCGACCGTCTCGGGTCGGAACTGTAACGGAGAATCGAACAGTTCGCCGGTATCTCGAAAGAAATCTTTTAAAACGCGTGGGACAACGTTCAGGTGATAAATCGATGCCCGTACATCCCTCCGAGAGAGTGGTGCCTGTACCGGTGAGGTGGTCCCGGTGAGCGCCGGGCGCCTCCTCGTGCCGGTGTCGGAGTCCTCGACGCTCCGAAACACCGTCGCGTACGCCGTCGAACAGGCGTTCGAGAGCGCGGGTGAGAGCGACCGGGCGGCGTCGATCCACTTCGTCTTCCCGCTCTCCGAGCGCTACACCTACGGGACCGAACCGCAAGCGGCCGACGAGGCGCAGTCGCTGCTCGACCGGGTCGCGGTGTGGGCCGAGGAGGACCTCGGCGACAACGCCGACGCCGTCGAGATAGAGACCGCGCTGGTCGGCACCGAAGAGTACCTCTTCAGTCCCGGCGACTACGCGGACGTGTTGGTCCGCTACGCCGAGGCACACAGCCTCGACCGGGCGGTGTTCGACCCCGAGTTCAATCCGCTCGGGACGACGCCGCTGCTCCCGCCGCTGGAGAACGAGATGCGGCGCGCGGGCTTAGATGTCGAGGACGCGCCGGTCCAGCGGAGTCGACGGAGTCCGCTGTTGGTACAGCGCGGGACCGTCGCGCAGTTTCTGGCGCTGTTCGCGGCGTCGTTCGGCTTCTACCTCGTCCTCGCGGGGTCGCTGGCGACGTTCGAGTTGGTCACGGGCGCGATCAGCGCCGGCATCGTCGCCGTCGTCCTGTGGGGCGTCTCGCTGACGACGCCGCTGCGGCCCGGCCGGACGGTGATGCAGTTCCTGCGGTTGTTGCTGTACATCCCGTATCTCCTGTGGGAGATTGCGAAGGCGAACCTCCAGGTCGCGTACGTGGTCCTCCACCCGGACCTCCCCATCGACCCAAAGATGGTGGAGTTCGACGCCGCGGTCTGGTCGCCGCTGCCCATCACGACGCTGGCGAACAGCATCACGCTGACGCCGGGGACGCTGACCGTCGACGTGTCCAAGCGGCAGTTTATGGTCCACTCGTTGACCGAGAGCTCACGCGAGGGGCTGTTCGGCGGTGCGCTCGAACGCGCGGTCCGGTTCGTGTTCTACGGCCGGGCGGCCGCCCGCATCCCGAGTCCGAGAGAACGGTCCGGCGAGGAGGGAGAAGAGACGTGATCGACCAGATACTGCTGGTCGCGGCGGCGGCGTTCGTCGGCACCTCGCTGGTCGGCGTCTACCGCATCGCCGCCGGACCGACGATGCCCGACCGCGTCATCGCCATCAACGTCGTCGGGTCGAACGTCGTCATCGTCATCGCCCTGCTCGCGGCCGCCATCGGCGAACCCGGCGCGCTGGACATCGCGCTGGTGTACGCACTCCTGAACTTCCTGTTGAGCATCGCCATCTCGAAGTTCTCGGTCGAGCGCGGAGGTGTGCTATGACGCCCACGGAGATTCTCGTCCTCGTGCTGGCTGCCGGCGGCGTGTTCTTCTCGCTCGTCGCCGCCGTCGGTCTGGTCCGGATGCCGGACCTGTACACGCGGGCACACAGCAGTTCCAAAAGCGAGACCCTCGGTGCCGTGCTGGCGCTTGCGGCCGTCGCCATCGCCTTCGGGACACAGCTCTCGACGATCAAGGCAGTCCTGCTATTGGTCTTTATGTTCCTCACGAACCCGACGGCCGCACACGCCATCACGCGGGCGTCGGCCGAACAGGGAATCGAACCGTGGACGACGGAGGACGACGACCCATGACGGGGTTGCTCGAAGCCGCGCTGTTGGTGTTCGTCCTGTCCTGTGCCGTCGCGGCGGCGGCGCTGCGGGACGTCCTCGCCGCGGTCATCGCCTTCAGCGCCTACAGCCTCGGTATCGCCATCATCTGGGTGCTCTTTAGAGCCCCCGACGTAGGCCTCACAGAGGCCGCCGTCGGGGCCGGCATTATGACGATACTGTTCCTCGTGACCATCGCCAAGACGGTCCGGCCGTCCATCGAGAAGACGTTCGAAGGGGTCGACGGGCGTGCGCTGGTCGTCTCGGTCGCGCTGGTCGCGGCGCTGTCGACGACGGTGTTCGCGCTGCCGGCGGTCGGCGACGGCGGGTCCGCGGTCGCTACCGACGACGTGACGAACTACTACCTCGACAACGCGTACGAGGAGACGGAGGTCAAAAAACGCCGTGACGGCCGTGCTCGCGGCCTACCGCGGATTCGACACGCTGGGCGAGGCGGTCGTCGTCTACGCCGCCGGTGTGAGTTTGCTCGTCGTGCTTCGAAGGGAGGTGTTTAGATGAGCGACCGGCAGGGAGAACAGAGCGACCCGGAAGACGACGACACCGTCCAGAAGCCACAGGGCCCCTACGTCGAGAGTCCCATCATTATGACGACGGTGCGGGTCATCGCGCCGTTCGTGTTCACGCTCGGGTTGTTCGTGATGTTCCACGGGGCGGACTCCTCCGGCGGCGGGTTCCAGGGCGGGGTCATCGTCGGCACCGTCGTCCTGATGCTCGGCATCGCCTTCGGCATCGAGACGACCAGAGAGTGGATCGGCCCACAGCTACCGATCGCCGTCATCGGCGTCGGCGTGCTATCGTTCCTGCTGATCGGCACCGGATCGGTGGTGGTCGGCGGCGGGTTCCTCGAGTACGCCGCCTACGCATCAGCCACGGCGTCAAGTACGGTATCGAGTTGGTCGAACTCGCAATCGGGCTGATCGTGGCCGGCATCGTGACCGGCCTGTTCTTCGTCATTGCCGCGGGGATGGCGGAGGACGGAGGTGACAACGCATGATAGAGGCTCTCGGAGACAGGGTATTCTACCTCGCAACCTTCCTGTTGCTGGGTATCGGGACGTACATGATGATCGGCAACGACAACCTCGTGAAGAAGGTCATCGGGATGAACATCTTCCAGACGGGCATCTTCCTGTTTTTCATCGCCTCGGCCTTCGTCGACGGGGCCAGCCCGCCGCTTTTGAGCGCCGCGGGCCCGTACGTCAGTCCCCTGCCGCACGTCCTCATCCTCACCGCCATCGTCGTCGGGGTGAGTCTCACGGCCGTCGCGCTGGGACTGATCGTCCGCATCTACGACGAGTACGGGACGCTGAACGAGGAGACCATCCAGAAGGTGATGGGCGATGAGTGACCTCGTCGCGCTGTTGGTCGCGCTGCCCATCTTCGGCTCTATCGTGGCGTTTCTGGCCAGCCTCGTCCGTTCGGAGACGGGGTGGCCGATAGCCGTCGCCACCACGGCCGTCCAAGTCCTCGCGGCGGGCGTGCTGCGACGCGGGCCTTTGGCGACGAACCGGTCCGGTACGTCGTCGGCGGGTTCACCGCGCCGTTCGGTATCGAACTCGTCGTCGACGGCCTCTCGGCGACGATGGCGCTGCTCGTGGCCGTCGTCGCCCTCGGCGTCCTCGGCTACGCCCGCGTCGCCGGGCCGCGGACCAACGCCTTCTACGCGACGTACCTGCTGTTGGTCACCGGGCTGACCGGGATGAGCATCACCGGGGACGTGTTCAACATGTACGTCTTCCTCGAGATTACCGGGCTGGCCGCGTACGCGCTGGTGGCCAGCGGCGACGGCGGCGAGGCGGCGCTGGCGGCGCTGAAGTACCTGCTCGTCGGCACCGTCGGCGCGTCGCTGTTCCTGCTTGGTATCGGCTACGCCTTCGTGGCGACGGGGACGCTCAACATGGCAGACCTCGCCAGCCAGTTGGCGGCGGTGGGCTACACCGACCCGCTGGTACAGGCGTCGTTCGCGCTGCTGGTCGCGGGCCTGTTCGTCAAGGTGGCTGTCTTCCCGGTCCACACGTGGCAGCCCTCGGCATACGCCAGTTCGCCGGACTCGGTGAGCGCGTTCATCTCGGCGCTGGTCTCGACCGTCGCGGCCTACGCGCTGATCCGCATCGTCTTCACCGTCTACACCGTGGAGTTCCTGGAAGCCAACGAGTTCGCGCGGACCGTCCTGCTGACCGGGGCCGCGACGAGCATCGTCCTCGGGAGCGTCATCGCGGTCGCACAGACGGAGATCAAAACGCGTCCTCGCGTACTCCTCCATCTCGCAGTTCGGTCTCGTCGTCGCGGCCATCGGCGTCGCGAACGTCACCGCGCTGACCGGCGCGGTCATCCACCTCGTCGGCCACGCGATCATGAAGGGCGGCCTGTTCCTCGCGACGGGGATCATCAGGCGCAAGACCGGCGCGGAGACCGTCGAGGACTACGAGGGTATCGCCGAACGCCTCCCCATCGGTGCGGGCGCGTTCGGCGTCCTCGCGCTGGCGATGGTCGGCGTCCCGCCGGCAATCGGCTTCGTCGGGAAGTGGTACATCGCGCTGGGGGCCGTCGAGGCCGAGGCGTGGCCCATCGCGGTGGTCATCTTCGCCAGCACGCTGTTGACGCTTGCGTACTTCGCCCGCGTGATCGAACGGATCTACTTCCGGGAGTACGACGGCCCCGCCGACGACACCGACGGCACCGGCGAGATAACCAGTGACGTCGTGGCCGACGGCGGCGGGTTCACGCCGTCGACCGTCTCGTTCGGAATGCGGGCGACGGTGCTTCTCGCGGCCGTCGCGGCGGTGGCGCTCGGTGCCGTCGCCGTCGAGTACGGACAGCTTCTGGAACCGACAATCGAGAGGCTCCTATCATGACAGAGATAACGTCGCTCAGACCGCTCGCTGCAGTGCTCGTCTCGGCAGTCGCCATCGTCCCGATACTCGCCTCCCGCGGCCGGCCGAACCTCCGTGAGTTCTGGACGCTGCTGGCGGCCGGGAGCAAACTCGGCATCGTCGCCAGTATGGTGCCCGGCGTGCTGGCCGGGGACGTCTACGTCACGGACCTCGGGGCGTTCGTCCCGGGCGTCGAGTTCGCGCTCCGGGCTGACACGCTCGGCATCCTCTTCGGTCTGCTGGCGAGTCTGCTGTGGCTGGTCACGAGTTTCTACAGCATCGGCTACATGCGCGGACTGGACGAACACGCCCAGACGCGGTACTTCGCGGCGTTCGCGGGCAGCGTCGCCGCGGCAATCGGCATCGCGTTCGCCTCGAACCTGCTGGTGTTGTTCGTCTTCTACGAGTTGCTGACCGTGGCGACCTACCCGCTGGTCGCCCACGACGAGACGGACGAGGCCCGCGCGGCCGGCCGAAAGTACCTCACCTACACCTTCGGGGGCGGGGTCGCGGTGCTGGCCGGGACGGTGCTGGTCTTCTGGGCGACGGGCAACGTCGGCGCGGCGACCACGTCGTTCAGCGCCGGCGGCATCGCCGCGCTCACGGAGGCCGACCCGAACGTGGCGCGGGCGGCGTTCGGCCTGCTCGTCGCCGGGTTCGGCGTGAAGGCGGCGCTGATGCCGGCCCACTCGTGGCTGCCGGACGCGATGGTCGCGCCGACGCCCGTCTCGGGTCTGCTCCACGCCGTCGCCGTCGTCAAATCCGGCGTCTTCGGCATCGCACGCGTCATCCTCGACGTGTTCGGCCCGGACTTGGTGGCCGACCTCGGGATGGGCATCGTCCTGGCGAGCGTCGCGGCGTTCACCCTCGTCACGGCGAGTATCATCGCCCTGCGACAGGACAACCTCAAGCGGCGGCTGGCGTTCTCGACGATCAGCCAGCTATCCTACATCGTCCTCGGACTGGCGGTGTTGAACCCCGCGTCGCTGGTCGGGGGGCTGTTGCACATCCCCGCTCACGCGTTCATGAAACTCACCCTGTTCTTCTGTGCCGGCGCTATCCACGTCGAGACCCACACCGACGACATCTCGAACATGGCCGGTATCGGCCACCGGATGCCGCTGACGATGACGGCCTTCGGCGTCGCCGCTCTCGGGATGGCAGGCATCCCCTTGGTCGCCGGGTTCGTCAGCAAGTACTTCCTGCTCATCGGGACGGTCACGGCCGGTCAGGTCGTGTTCACGGCCGCGTTGCTCGTCTCGGGCGTCCTCAACATCGCGTACTTCTGGCCCATCGTCTACGCGGCCTTCTTCGAGGACCCGTTCGAGGCCGACGACAAACCGCTGGTCGAGAACGTCCTCGGCGGTTACTTCGGCGGGGACGAAGCGGCGACCGACGGCGGCCGTGACGTCCGGGCCGACGGCGGCCACGACGACGAGGACGACGCGAGTCGGGATCACGACGACGAGGAGATAGAACGCGACGACCACGGCTACGCCGACGACCACGAGGGGCAGGGACCGGTCGACCAACTGGAGGCGGCCGAACACATCGACCACGAACACGGCCACGACGGTGACCCCGAGTGGGAGCACCGGCGCTGGACCGGCGAGGAGTCGACGTGGTTCATGCTCGGTCCCATCCTGTTCGCGGCGACCGGATCGGTCGTCCTCGGTATCGTTCCCGACACGGGCGTCTTCCTCGAAGTCGTCCGTCTCGTCGTCGAGAACGTGACGGGGGTGGCCGTCTGATGGTCGACCCAATCGTCCCGCCGTTCGCCATCGTGCTGGCGGCGGCGCTGGTCATCCCGTTTGTCGGGCGTCGAATCGGCCACGCCATCGGCGTCCTCGCCACGGGTGCGGTGGTGCCGTACGTCTGGCTGGTCGAGGATGGCGCCCACTGGTCGGTCCAGTTGTTCGGCTTCGACGCCGTCCTATTCAACGTCGACTCTTTCAGCGTGCTGATGGGCCTGATATTCGGGTTCATCGCCGCGGCCGCGGTACTGTATTCGTACTACACCGAGGCCGAGTCGACCCAGACAGCCATCGCGCTGACGTACGTCGGGACGAGCCTCGGAGCCGTCTTCGGCGGCGACTGGCTGACCCTGATCTTCTTCTGGGAGCTGATGGCCGTCACCTCGACGCTTCTGGTGTGGCACTACGGCGGCCGGGCGGTCCGCGCTGGCTTCCGGTATGCCCTGCTACACGGCATCGGCGGGACACTCCTGCTTGGCGCGGTGGTCTGGCACTACGTCGAGGTCGGGTCGTTCCTGTTCAGCGCCGCGGAAGGCGGGATGGCCGGCGGCGTCGCGCCGGTGCTGGCCGCTATCGGTATCGGCGTCAACGTCGGGTTCATCGGCCTGCACGCGTGGCTCCCGGACACCTACCCGCGCCCGCACGTCGCGGCGAGCGTCTTCCTCTGTGTCTACACCACCAAGACCGGCGTCTACGGGATGTACCGGGCGTTCCCGGACGGCCAGATAGCCATCGCCTATATGGGCGGACTGATGGCCGTCTTCGGCGCGACGTTCGCGCTGTTCCAGAACGATATGCGCCGCCTGCTGTCCTATCACATCCAGTCGCAGGTCGGCTATATGGTCGCCGGCGTCGGCATCGGGACGACGCTGTCCCAGTCGGGCGCGATGGCCCACGTGTTCAACCACATCCTCTACAAGGGCCTGCTCTTTATGACCGCCGGCGTCGTCATCTACCGGACCCAAGAGGCGAACCTGAAGAAACTCGGCGGACTGGCCCGTGAGATGCCGGTGACGGCGGCGACGTTCAGCGTCGCGGCGCTGTCTATCGCCGGATTCCCGCTGTTCAACGGGTTCGTCAGCAAGGGGATCATCATCTCGGCGAGTCACTACGAGTTCCCGAAAGGACCGCTGTACGTCGGCGGCTTCCACACCCTAGAGATACTGCTGTTGGTCGGTGGCATCGGGACCTTTATGTCGTTCATCAAGTTCGGCTACTACGCGTTCTTCCACGGCGAGTACGAGGGGAGCGTCCCGGACGCCAACCGCGGGCAGACCGTGGCGATGGTGACCGTCGCGGCGCTGTGTATCCTCTTCGGCGTCTTCGACTCGGCGCTGTTCGCCGTCCTGCCCTTCGACGTGACCTCGTCGTCGGCCGTCGGCCACGTCTACACCACGTACACGTTCGACCACGTGGTCGAGGGCGTGGTGCTGGCCGTGGCCGGTCTGATCGGGTTCGTCCTCGTGAAGAAACCGCTGAAGAAACTCGGTCGGATGCCCGACGTCGACAGGGTGTACAACCCGCTGGCGCTGTACGGCGGGCGGGCAGTCGTCGTCGGCGTCACCGAGACGTACGCCGCCGCCGACCGGGCGGCCGTCCGACTGGCCGAGGGGTCCCAGAACGCCGTCGGCGACACGGAGGCGTTCCTCGGGCGCGTGGCCGGACGCGAACGAATCACGGTGCCGACGGGCATCAGCACAAGCGTCGTCCTCGTGGCGCTGGTGCTCGTCGGGATACTCGTCGTCCTGTTACAGGTCGCCTAATACGGCCGTAGGAGGGGACTAACAGTACCACACGGCTGGCGTTATTGCAAGCTGTAATCGCCCACCAGCATTTATGTACGCTGGGCGCTTGCGTAGAGTACGAACGCGCGGCCGAAAGCGGACGGCGCGGGGGATAAGATTCCACCCCTCTCCCACGCCGCTTCTCCGTACGGACCGGTTGGGCATAAAACATGTCCCGCCGTTCGATGGCTGCGCGAACGGTGAACACCATGAAACATGAAACAGCTATTCACAGAACGACGACGCAGTCAGTCCGGTCATCGGCGTGATCCTGATGGTTGTCGATTACAGTTATCCTCGCATG
>NZ_WPCA01000002.1 GCF_009741825.1 Halapricum sp. CBA1109 | reverse complement strand
CAACCCTCACACAGCACCCGCTGTGTGGGGGTTTTCGTATTTACATACCGCCAGCGACAGCACCCGTTCTGCTCCCGATTACCAGTCGTACTCTCGGTGAACGCCCCGTCCCGCCTCGTTCAGCACGGGGCCGACGACGTCAGTGACGCCGTCGAGGATGTCGGTGGCCCGCGTGGCCGCGGGGCTCCCGGTGAACGCCTCGATCTCGTCGCCCCCGACGCTGTAGACGACCGAGTCGAATCCGGCTCGGACCATCCCGCCGGCGCACATCGGACACGGTTCGGTGCTGGTGTACATCACGGCGTCGGCGCGGTCTTCGGGGGATAGCTCCCGGCACGCCCGATAGGCCAGATGCAGTTCCGGATGTCGGCGGATATCGTCCGCGGTGTTGATGCGGTTCGATTCAGCCATAATCTCCGTGTCGTCGCGGACGAGGACGCTCCCGAACGGTTCGTCGCCGCGGGCGGCGGCCTCGCGGGCGAGGGCCAGCGCTCGACGCATATGCGGTTCGTGGTCGGTGGTGCCGTCGTCGTTCCGGGTCACGTCCGAGTCGATGGGGATAGGCACGTAAATCGGTTTACGGTGACTCTCGACCCGATACCCGCATCGAGCCGTTGTACCCGCTGGTCTCACTGGCTGAGTCGGGTGGTTCTAGTAGCTATTCGGAGTAGTCACTCGGATTAGCTGGCTGACTTAGCTAAGCTACATAGCTATACCGTCTGACTGAGTTTTATATCTGCGTAGCTCGACTGAGTTACTATGCTGGCCTACACGGTGTACTCCGAGGCGGGCGGCGTCGGCAAGACGACCCTCGCCGCGAACTTGGCGAAAGCTGAGGTCGAGGCCGGGCGGGACGTACTGGTCGTCGACCTCGACACGCAGGAGGCATCGCTGTCACACCTGCTCGACGTCGACGGGAACCGCGACGACGATCAGGCGGACAGCCTCCTGCGGCATATGATCGACCGGCCTCGGGGGAGAGTTCTCGGGGCTGATCGAGACGAGCGAAGGCATCGACGTCGTTCCGGCGCACAACATCCTCGAGTACGCGGAGAAGCACCTTCGGCGGCGCGAGGAGGAGGCGGCGGACTTCGGGGAGTCCTGGAACCCGAACAAGCAACTGCTCCGGGTCCTGCGGGAGGCGGGTGTTCACGAGCGCTACGACACGCTGATCGTCGACCCGCCGGCGACGGCGGATGTCAAACTCCACAACGCCATCCACGCGACCCGGCACCTCGTCATCCCGTTCGAGCCCAGCGGGAAGGGGTACGAATCCGTTCGGGGGTTGGACCAACTCGTCGGGGGGCTGGAGGAGCAACTCGGTATCGAAGTCGGCGTGTTGGCGGTCGTCCCGAACCGGTACAAGGGGATGAACGATCAGGATCGCTTTCTCGAACAGCTTTCGGCCGACGGCTGGGACGTTCCGATTCGGCTTCGCGAGCGGTCCTCGATGCTGGAGGGCTGCTGGGCCGAGCAGTGTACCGCCTTCACGTACAACGAGGTCCACCGGGACCGCGAACGCGATCACGAACTCGAGACCCTGGAGAAAATCGAGTCGCTGGCCCGTCGCATCCGCGAGACGAAGGCGGTGGAAGCATGAAGCAGGGATCGACGGACGACCCGTTCGCCGAGGACCCATTTGCGGATGGGACGGACGGCGACGAGGCGGACGACGCCGCACAGACGGCGGACGCTGAACTCCCGGACGCCGAACGCGACGACGGCGGTGACGACGACGGACGGCGCTCGCTCCCGTACATTCACGCCCGAGACGGTGTCAAGGACGGCCGGACGCAGCGGCCGGTCTTCCTCCGGGACGATGTCGAGGCCGGCATCGACGACCTCTTGGCGGAGATGGAGTCGGAACTGGGCGAGGACGTCTACAAGACGGACGTGACGGAGGCGGCGATGGTCGTCGCACAGGAGCATCCCGAACTCGTCCGGGAGACCCTAGAGGAGTGGGGGTACGGCTGGTAGCCCCGCGGCCGCCGAGTCTTGGCAATATTTAATATTTTGCACCCGCTCAGTTAGCATATGAGCGTCGTCAGCGTCTCGATGCCCGAGGAGTTGCTCGAACGGATCGACCAGTTTTCCGAAGACCACGGCTACACCGGTCGGAGCGAAGTGATCCGGGAGGCCAGTCGGAACCTCCTTGGGGAGTTCGAGGACAAGAAACTGGAGGGGCGGGACCTGATGGGTGTCGTGACGGTCGTCTTCGACTACGAGACGACGAGCGTCGAGGAGAAGATGATGCACCTCAGACACGAACACGAGGGTATCGTCGCGTCGAACTTCCACAGTCACGTCGGTGGCCACCACTGTATGGAACTGTTCGTCCTCGAGGGGTCACTGGAGGAGATATCGACGTTCGTCGGCAAGATCCGGGCGACCAAAGACACGCTCACCATCGACTACTCGGTGCTGCCGGTCGACGACTTCGGGCCGCTGGCGGATATGTCCTGACGCGGCCGCTACTGTCGGTAGCGCTCGGGGACGTAGCCAGCGAGAACGTCCGGAACGGTCCCGAACACGACGGGGGCGAGCGACGCGAGGCGTCGCCGGAGCAGGCCGTAGGTGATGCCGACGACCAGTGCGGCGACGACGACCCACCGGAACGGTGGCGCGAGGGTCGCCGCGAGGGGAACGCCGAGGACGCCCAGCAGCGCGGTGTCTTCGGGAGCGCCGTCGTACCGGATCCAGCGCTTGGGCTGTCGCCACGTCCCGCGGACGTGGTCGTACACCGCGCGCTCGGAGTTGCCCTCCCACGGCCGGAGTTCGAGGCCGCCCCCGTAGCGGTCCATCCGGCAGTGGAGCGCCGCGCCGACGGCGAAGGCGGCCAGCGCGGTGGTCAGTGAGGTCTGGACGAGGAACGCGACGGCTATCGCCGGGACGGCGAACAGCGTATAGCCCGTCGGGAAGTGCAGCGAGCGCCGGTGGCCCGAGTAGAGGTCGAGGTCGGGGAAGACACTCCCGAGGAGAGCACCGGCCATCGCCGCCGTCGCGGCATCGGGCGCGACGACGAGGAACGGTGCCGTCACGGCGAGGCCCACCACGGCGTGCGTCGGCAGCATCATACGGCCGTACGGACGGCCGTGGGCCGTATAAACACGTCGCCGGGTTTATCTCGGGTAGGTCCGTTCTGTCGGGTATGACCGCCGGCGGCGACGGCGACGGTGAAGCGGTGGCCGAGGCCATCGAGCGCCTGTTCCGCGACGGGCGGACGAACGCCGGCCTCGCGTGGGCGCTGGTCGGTGTGCTGGCCGTGGTGTTCGTCGAGAGCGTCGTCGGCGTCGACTACCGCTGGATACTGCTCGTCGGCGTCGTCGGGGCCATCGTCCTCCTCCCGCCGGTCGCCTACCGCGATTGGCGGGTGATGCTCCCGTGGGAGTTGCTCGTGGTTGCCCTGTTGCCGATTCTGGTCCGCGGACTCGTCGGCGGGACTCTCGGAACGTTCGCGACGTATCTGTCGCTGGCGGCGCTGGCCCTGCTCGTCATCGTCGAACTCCACATGTTCACGGAGTTGCAGGTCACGCACGTCTTCGCCGTCGTGCTGGTCGTCCTGACGACGCTGGCGGCGGTGGCGGTGTGGACCATCTTCCGTTACGGCGCCGACAGCGTCCTCGGCACGGCGTTTCTCTCGGACAACGAGGCCCTGATGATGGAGTGGCTGTACGTCACGCTGGCCGGCGTCGTCGCGGGACTGCTCTTTGACGGCTACTTCCGGCGGCGCGACCGCGCCCTCTGGCGCTCGATCAGGAGGATCCGACGATGACGCTGTTACCTCGGCCGTCGGTGAGAAACCAGCGCCGACTCACCCGTGGGATGCAGGTTCTGTTGCTCGCTATCGTCGGCTACGGCCTGCTGGCGGGCCAGCCGAAAGCGATCACCAACGGCGCTATCGCGTTCGGGATCACACTCCTGCCGCCGCTGATCGAACGGAACTACAGCCTCACGCTCGACCCGTGGTTGGCGCTGTGGATCACGACCGCCGTGTTCCTCCACACCCTCGGCTCGGCGGGACTGTACGCACAGCTCGGCTGGTGGGACAGCATCACTCACGCGATGTCGGCGTCGCTGGTCGCGGCCGTCGGATACACCGCCGCCCGGTCCATCGACCTCCACAGCGACGCAATCCACGTCCCGCGACGGCTGTTTTTCGTCTACACTCTCGTCGTCGTTCTCGCGTTCGGCGTCATTTGGGAGCTGTTCGAGTTCGGTCTCGACGTGGTGACCGATCTAACGGGCGTGACGATGCCGCTGGCGCAGTTCGGCCTCGAAGACACCGTCAAGGACCTGCTGTTTAACTCCCTCGGGGCGGTGCTGGTCGCGGTGTTCGGACAGGCCCATCTCACGGGCGTCGCCGAGACCATCGGCGACAGGCTGTTCGCGGCCGACTAACCGCGTTCGAGCCGCGGGACGACGACCCGCTCGACCGCTCCGGAGAACTGCATCAGTGTCGTCCCGAGGACGCTCATCACGAGGACGTAGCCGACGGCGAAGGCGTAGATGGTCTCTCCGACGCCGCCGGTGAGCGTCGTGCCGGCGCCCGACAGCGCCAGCGACGCGATGATGAGCGAGAACTCCCCGCGGGTAGTCATCCCGAGGCCGACCCGCGTCGAGCGGCGGGCGTCGAGGCCGTAGACGCGGCCGCCCAGATAGCCGCTGAGCAGTTTCGTCGGCGTCGTCACGACCACGGCCGCGAGGATCAGACCGGCCACGTCGACGAACAGCAGCGGGTCGGTCACCAGTCCGATCCAGAAGAAGAACACGGCCGCGAAGACGTCCCGGAGCGGTTCAAGCAGGCCCTCGATGTCGTGGACGTGGTCGGTCGAGGAGACGGCCATCCCGACGAAGAAGGCCGCAACGGCCTCGCTGACGCCGAGATAGAGCGCGAGCCCGGCGACGGGGACGGTGATCCCGACCGCTCGGAGGACGAGCGACTCCCGCGAATCGGTGGACAATAGCCGCTGGAACAGCGGCGTCCCCTTGGCGACGAGCACCAGCAACGCGAGGATGAACCCGACGGCGACGGCCATCGACTGGGCCGCTGATTCGAGGTCACCGCCGCCGAGCACCAGCGTGGACGCGACGACGAGATAGACGGCGATGACGAGGTCCTCGTAGACGAGGATGCCGAGCATCGGCCCCGCCTCGTCGTTCGCGATCCAGCCGAGGTCGATCAGCGACTTCGAGATGATCGCCGACGAGGAGATGTAGACGGCGCCGGCGACCAGAAACGCCGGGAGGACGGCACCGAACAGGAGATAGCCGAGGGCGAACCCGACGCCGAAGTTGACGAACAGATCCAGCGTCCCTGCCTTGCCGATCCGGTCGCGGTCAGCGGCCAGCCGGGACAGGTTGAACTCCAGTCCGAGAAAGAGCAACAGGAGGACGATACCGAGTTCGGCCCCGACGGCGACGAACTCCGTCTCCGTCAGCGAGAACGGCGCGAGGCGACCGGTGACGTAGGGGCCGAGCGCGATGCCCGCGGCGATGTAGAAGGGGATGACGGACTGGCGGACGCGTCGTGCGACCGCTCCGACCGTCGCGACTGCCGCGAACAGCAGTCCGATCTCCAGCAGGGCCGTCTCACTCGCCACGGCCGCTCACTCCCGTCATTGCTCGTCGCCGTCGGCCGAGACCACCGCGTCGAACGCGCGGATGTCCTCCTGACTCCCGATGACGACCAGCGTGTCCCCGGCCTCGATCGTCGAGTCAGGCCCCGGCGAGGGGAGGAGTTCGTCGTCGCGCTGGATCGCGACGACGGAGACGCCGGTCCGCTCGCGCACCCGGGCGTCGGCGAGCGTCCGACCGACCAAGTCCGTGTCTGCGTCGACGTTGTACCACTCCAGTAGCGTTCCCTCGGCCAGCATCGTTCGGACGCTGTCGCTCTCGACCGGTTGGAAGTGTCCGCCCTCGATGATCGACCCGACCGTCTGTGCGAGGCGGTCGGAGAGTTCGACGACCTTCTCGCCGTCGCGTCGGGGGCGGACTTGTGGAACAGTTCTCGCTTGCCGGTGTTGTGGATGACGACGACGAGCCGTTCCCCGTCGTCCAGTTCGATCTCGAACTTCTTCCCGACGCCGGGAAGGTCGCTCTCGTAGACGGTCATACCGGCTGGCTCGCCGGCCAGCGCTATCAAAGTAGCGAGTGGCTCACCCGAGGAGATACCGGCTCAACGGGAACCGTTCGACGAGCGGTTGGCCGCCCACGTCGTACTGCTCGATGTAGGCGTCGAGGCCGAGGATCCGTCCGGCGCCGAACGCGGCGACGGCGAGGAACACGAGCATGTACGCGAAGTCGCCGTTGATGTACCCGTGGGTAACGTCCCAGTTGCCGAGGTAGAACAGCAACATCAGGAACGCGCCCCAGAAGGCCGCCAGCCGGGTCAGACAACCGACGATTAGGCCTAACCCGATGAGAACTTCGCCCCACGGGACGGCGATGTTCACGAAGTCGACGAACCAGCCTGTCTCGCCCATCGCGACGAAGAGGTCCGCGGCCGGACTCCCGTTGGCCGGCGGCGCGTTCTGCAGGTAGCCCGCGGCGCTGAAACTCCCCGACAGTACCTTATCGAGGCCGCTCTGGAAGAACGCGATCCCCATCATCAACCGGAGCGCGAGGATGAACCAGACGCTCAGTGTGTGCAGTTGCCCGCTCGCCGTGAAGCCGCCGATCGTACTCTCGAGCCGAACCTCTTGGGATGACATAACATAACGAACCACTCGTATAAAGAACTTAAATATACGGGTCATATTGCTATCCAGCCGAAGTCTCGGACCCATCGACGTAGTACGGGCCCGAACTGGTCTCTACCGCGAGGTGGCCGGCGAGGAGACGGCCGAGACGTACAACTGGTTCGAGGACATCGGCTACGGGTCGAACCCGATGGCCGACGCCGAATCGTACGGCATCGGCCCGAACGACCTCGCGTCGCATCCCTCGAAAATCGACGCGTTCAAGTCGACTCGCTCCGCCGCCTGAACCGTCAGCGACGAACTCGGGGAATCCAGCCCTATGCTCAGCGTCCAAGCAGTGGTTCCGATCACAGACCAATTCGAACGCGGGACAGGTGGAGTTGCGACACCCGTCTCTCCGCCCATCAGGGTTTCTGTTTCACGTGGCCTCCAGTAGAGCGGCGGCGAGTTCGCAGGCGGCGTCAGCCCCCCCGTCGGGAACCCGGCGCCGGATCGCAGTCGTTGTCGGCATCGTCTTCATCGATCTGCTCGGCTTCGGAATCATCATCCCGATCCTTCCGTTCTACGTCCGCTCGTTCGGCGTCAGCGACGTGTTCATCGGACTGTTGGCCGCCTCGTACTCGCTTGCCCAGTTCGGAGCGGCGCCGGTGCTGGGTCGGCTCTCAGACGAGCGCGGCCGGCGGCCGGTGTTGATGCTCTCGGTCGGGGTCTCGGGCGTTGCCTGGCTTCTGTTCGGCATCGCCGCCGAGATCGGTGCGGCTCTCGGGCTGACGTTCGGACTCGTCGTCCTGTTCAGCGCCCGGTTGCTCGCCGGGGCAGCCGGCGGGAACATCGCCACCGCTCAGGCGTACATCGCCGACGTGACGACCCGCGAAGAGCGACCCGGCGCGCTCGGCCTCGTCGGCGCAGCCTTCGGTCTGGGGTTCGTGTTCGGCCCGGCGATCGGTGGTCTCCTCGCCAGTGACGCGGTGGTATCGACCGTCAGCGCCGTCTTCCCCTCGTTCGTCCCGGTGACTCGTTTCTCGCTGCCGAGTTTCGCCGCAGCGGGCTTCTCGTTTCTCGCGCTCGCCGCAACGGTCGTCGTACTGGAGGAACCGGACCGACACCGCAGTCCCACGGCGCGTGTCACGTTCGTCGCTCAGTTCCGGACGGCCCTCGCCGATCCGACCCTCCGTCCGCTGGTCGTCGCGTTCTTTCTGACCTCGCTCTCGTTCGCTGGTATGACCGTGATGTTCGTCCCGTTCTTGGCCGATCTCTTCGGGTACGATGCCACTGCGGCGGCGATATTTCTCGCCTACATCGGTGTGTTGGGGATCGTCAATCAGGGGGTACTCGTCGGCTGGCTCTCGCGGAACGTCGGTCTGCGGTCCGTCGTCAGAGGGGGCGTCGTGGCGCTGTTCCTCGCGCTCGTCCTGCTCGCGGTGTCCCCGCTGGCGGGAACGGCTCCTCTCCTCGGTAGTGGTCCCGGATGGGTGACTGGGGGATTCCTCGTGTTGGTGGTGTTCGGCGCATTAGCTTCGTTCGGCAACGGTGCGATAACGGTCGGCCTCGCGGCACTCGTGTCGGAAGGAGCCACCGAGAACGCTCAGGGTGCTGCCTTCGGCGTCACCCAAGGCGCGGGGAGCCTCGGGCGGACTGTCGGGCCACCGCTCGCCGCCGTCGCCTACGTCGTGGTCTACTGGTCACCGTTCGTCGTCGGGGCACTCCTGTTGGTGCCGGTCGCGCTGTTGTTGCGGCGCTGACATCCTCCTGGGTCGATTTCGACGGCGAACACGTGCTCGTCAACACTGTTCGAGACAACCGAAAGGACAGGAACGTCCGGAAGGACCCTCGCCTCGCACTGGCGATAGCTGACCCGGAGAACCCGTATCGGTACCTCTCGATCCGTGGCGAGGTAATCGAACGGCGCGAGGACGGAGCGCGGGACTATCTCGACGGACTGGCCGACGCTACCCCGGGCCGAGTGGATAGCAGCGGGTCGTATTTGTGATCCGTGCCGACGAGGTGAGCGGGCAATCGCCGCCGTCCCGGTCACGCTAGCCCGTCACTCGGGGCACCGGCGTCGCATTGCCTCCCAAACGAAGGAGCTTATCCGGCCGTAGGACGGTGTTACTCTGAATATCTGCCGCTTTTCTTTACGTCCGGCGTACCTACTGTGCGGATGGAACAGACGACGCTTCGGTTTTCAGTCCCCCGGACCGGGGGATCGCTCGCGCGCCGTACCACAGTCGGCGTCGTCGTCGCACTCGTCGGCGTCCTACTCTCCCAGACGCTGGTCGACGCACTCGCCGTCGACGTCGGCGCGTCCGGGCCGGCGTCGCCGTTCGCGGCGGTTCCGCTGGTCGCAACGACCATTGCCGCCGGAATCGGCGCCGCCGTCGTGTACGGCGCTCTGATCACGGTCACTGACAGGCCCGTTCGGAATTTCCTCGTCGTCGCCGTCGCTGTCTTCGCTGTTATGCTCGTACCGGTCGTGTCCGTCACCCCCTCGATGGGCGTTACTCCAACCGGCCAAGGGGTCCTCGTGCTGTATCACGTGGTGGTCGCGGTCCCGATAGTCGCATTCGTCGCCGGCGCTATCGGGAACCGGCGTGTGGGATCTGACTCGACTGATGTGGCGGACTAACGAGGATCCGCGAGTCGGGCAAGCCGGCAACCCGGACCGAGGCGCCGCGAGGGCCGACCGAACCCGGCGTGCACAGCATCCGGGAGATCGGTTCGGAGATACGCCGACCGTTTCGATCCCCTCCAGACTGCGGCCGATCGCCCACGTTTATGACGCGGCGTACGCCGGTGTTCCGAACTGGGATATCGGCCGCCCCCAGCGGGCGTTCGTCCGGAGTCTCGAGGCAGGTCTCGTTCGGAGTCCCGTCCTCGATGTCGGCTGCGGAACGGGCGAACTGTCGCTGTTTCTTGCCCGGCACGGACACGAAGTACTCGGGATCGACCTGTCCCCGCTTGCGATCCGACAAGCGACGGAGAAAGCTCGCTGGCGACGGATCGCCGCACAGTTTCTCGTCTGGGACGCGCTCGATCTCTCCGGACTCCGTGAACGCGGATTCACGTTCCGGACCGTGGTCGATTCGGCGATGTTCCATATTTTCAGCGACGCCGAACGGGACCGGTTCGTCGCCGGCCTCGCCGATGTCATCCCGAGCGGCGGGCTCTACTGTGTGCTCGGCGATGCTCGTCGGGACGAGCGGTCTGCCTACGGCATTTCCCCGCGTGAACTCCGGCAGCGATTCGGACGCGCCGGGGGATGGGAGATCATCTTTGCGTTCGAGACGATATTCGAACGACAGTGGAGCCGGAACCCTGCCTTTTTCGTCGGTGTCCGGCGACGGTGATCACAGTACCGCGTCTCGACTTCGCCAGTGGAACCCCCAACGGCCCGTTCCCGGCAGCGCTGACGGGACGTATCCGGACCGCTCACAGGCCCCAACAGCGACCGGCCCCTGCCCGCCCCACCCTCTACTCTGAGAAATCATTTTATGTCCTCTCTTTGTAACGTACCGATATGGCCGCAGATCCGACGTTTGAGGTGCGTGTACCGACCGAGACGGATCCCGGAAAAACGCTCCTCGTCGGACTCTCCCATCTGGGTATGGCCGGGGTGACGGCGGCAGACTACCTCGTCAGACACGCTGATTCCGAACAGATCGGGCACGTATCGGCTCACAACTTCCCGGCTATCACGCCGTTTCAAAACGGGGAGCCACGCCACCCCACGCGCCTCTACAACCTCGCGGGCACGGAGTTATCGGTGCTGCTCGGTGAACTGTTCGTGCCGGTGTGGGCTGCTCACTCCTTCACCGATGCACTTATCGAGTGGGTGTCGTCCGTTGACGTCGAGGAGATCGCGATTCTCCACGGCGTCCCGTTCCCACACGGACCGGAAGAGCACGCTGCGTTCAGCGTCGCAACCCCAGACTATCGGGAACGGCGCCTCGTCGACGCCGACATCGAACCGCTCCAAGGCGGCTTCCTCGACGGCGTGGTCGGCGAACTCGTAACCCAAGGGCTCGATGCGGATGCACCGCCCGTCGGTGTATACATTACTCCCACCCACCCGCCGGGGCCGGACATCGACGCCTCGCTCCTGTTGTTGGATACTATCCAGCAGATCTACGGGTTCACTGTCGACGAAGCGGAACTACGAGCGCGCTCTGAGGAACTGAAACAATACTACCAGGAGCTAACCCAACGGATGGAGTCTCTCGCCGAAGGGGAACAGTCACTCGCGACGCGGGACTACCCGGAAGACAGTATGTTTATGTGAGAACGATGGGGCCGCCCCTCGACGGTAGTTCGGCGTTTCCGTTCCGTCTACACCGGGTACTAGCTACAGGGGGCCGAGCGTAGCGAGGGGATGTTCACTCCAACTCGTGGTAAGGGTACGCATACTAATCCGTGACGGGCGCCGTGGACGTAGTGGGTGATCCAAACGATGAGCACTCGCGGCAACCCCTTCACGGAATTAGAACAGCTCTTCGAGCGTATGAGCAGACAATTCGACGACACGTCCCGTATGTGGGAGTCGGATGGTCCCTTCGGTCGGTGGACATCGGCGGCCGAGGCGATGGCGATCGATCTGGTCGACCGGGACGACGAGTTCGTCGCGACGGTCGACCTCCCCGGCTTCGAACGCGACGATATCGACATTCAGATCACGGACCATACGCTCCGAATCGAGGCCGAACACGAGGAGACACTCGACGAAGAGGAAGAGCGATTCATTCGACACGAACGCCGCCACGAGTCGACGAAGCGGTCGATTCGGCTCCCCGAAGAAGTCGACAAAGACGGTGTGAAAGCTCATATGAAAAACGGTGTGCTGACTGTGACACTTCCGAAACTCGCGACTGAAGCGGCCCGCAACATCGAGATCGAGGGAACGTAGTCGGATCCCATCTCTCGTCCCCGGAACGGGCCGATGGTCGGAGAGACGATGACAGTCGGTCCCGCCCGTCAAACAGTGCGCTCGACTGACCGAGCAAGCGGTTCACTGGGAACGGCTCCGAGAACAGGACCCCTATGTTCCAAACTCGCACCGAGGCCGGCCGGCAACTCGCTCGTCTCCTCGACGACTACGATGTCGAGGCAGACGTCGTTCTGGCGATCCCTCGCGGCGGACTCCCGGTGGGACGAGTTGTTGCGAACAGCCTTCAGATCCCGCTCGATATCGTATCTGCCCGAAAAATCGGAGCGCCGCAAAATCCGGAACTCGCCGTCGGTGCGGTCGCTAGTGACGGAACGGTGTGGCGAAACGAGCCGTTGATCGGCGAGTTGGCGATCGAGGACACATACCTCGAAGACCAGATCGAACACCAGCGCCAAGCCGCCCTCGACAAAATAAAGCGATACCGTGGAGAACGACCGCCACTGGAGTACAGTGGAAAAACGGTACTTATCGTCGATGACGGTGTTGCAACGGGGGCGACAACTATCGCGTGCATCAGGCAAATCAACAACGCGGGTGCCGAACGCGTGATTCTCGCCATCCCGGTCGCGCCTCCTGAGACGATTGAAAAACTCCGGTCAGAAGCCGACGACGTAATCTGTGTCGAATCCCCGCCCCACTTTGGCGCAGTGGGCCAGTTCTACGAGTCGTTCGAGCAGGTTTCCGACGAACGAGCGAAAGCCTATCTTGACAGAACCGAAGACTAGGGGCGGTAACCGTGAAGCGAGCCGATGAAGAAATCCGGCGGAGTCACGGCGATCCCTCAGTGGGCGTTCTCCGCATCCTGCCAATCGGGGTCATTCAGGACCGGTGCGGACTCGCCGGTCAGCGCCGACCCGTCGACTTCGAGGTTCGTCCCCGACAACAACCGACAGTAGTCTCTGTGTTCGTCTCGGGGTAGTTCGACGCGAGTGCACCTCACTCCGGAGCCAGCGAGCCGTCTACCTCTGCGAGCGCCTCCGTTGCGACGTCACCGAGTTCGCCGGCCTCGATATGCGAGTATCGCTCCCGGACCATCTCCTCGGAGTTGTCGAGGTATCGGGCCGCGACCGTGTACCCGAACGCCCGGACGAGCACCTCGCCCATCCCGCGGCGGCCGCCGTGGGGCGCGAGATAGTCGTGTTTCGGGTGGTCGATGTCGACCGGCGACGCCGCCGAGAGCCGCCGGAGTACCGACCGCGCGCCGTCCGTCGTGAGCGACGGCGGCCGAACGTCCGCGTCGAGCGCCAACAGGAGGTCACGGGCGTACTCGTCGCGTCGCTCGGCGATTGCGTCCGGGCGCTTCCCTCGGTCGGCTAGCCCCTCTTCGAGGAGTCCCGCGAGCGTCCGCCGGTCGAACGTCGGAAACACGGGCCACCGCTCGGACGGCGGGGCCATCAACTGGCGATAGCTTCTCAGCGGAGCGATCACCGGATCGGGCAGGCTCGCGGCGTCCCACTGCTGTTTCTTCCGGTAGACGTCCATCCGCCCGTCTTCGAGGTCGATGTCCTCCCAGCGGACGCCACGCCGACGCGGGTCGTCCGGGTCCCGGAGGAGCTCACCCACGCGGACGGCGCTGTACGCGAGGACGAACACGAGCGCCCGGTCCCGCGCCGCCTTCAGCGCCGCGTAGCGCGCCCGCTGTCCGTCGATGGGCTCGGTCCCCTCCGGACGTGTGGTGTACGCCTCGATGGCGTCGCGGGCCTGTTCGTCGACGTACCGGGTCAGGGCGTGGCGCTGGTCGGACGTCCAGGCCTGCTGGTCGCCGGGCTTGCGGCCGTCGTCCTCCGGCAGCGGTGCCATCGCACTCGCCCGCTGGGCGTAGTGCGCCCCGAGGTACCCCTCGTTGACACACCAGCCACACCACGCGGAAATATAGCGGTAGTAGGTTTGCACGGTGTTCTGCTTGAGGCCGCGGTCGCCGGCGAGATGTCGGGCGTACTCCCGGAAGACCCGCTCGTCGAGGTCTTCGAAGGAGGGTTCGCGGTCCGCGCCGTCCGGCACGATTCCGTGCCAGTCGTCGGCACCGCGGTCGCCGGCGGCCCATTCCACGAACCGGTCGAGTTCCCGCGCCGCGTTCCGTCGGTAGTTCCCGCCGTCGCCGCCGCGACCTTTGCCCTTGTCCTGGAGGTACTGTTCGAACGTCCCGTCGAGCGGCGTCGAAAGCGTCCGGTCAGCCATCTATCGGCCCCCTCGCCTCCGTGCGTTCGGTTTCGGCGGCTCTACTCCGGGGAAAGCACCGTTCTGAGCCGATTGCAGCATTCGTGCTTCACCGACGGCGGCGTGGTACTTCAAAGTGATCGTGATTATTGGAGTAATCACGTCCACATTGCTATTTCCCGGATACCGCGATTAACGCCTATCTGAGCCCTCTTAACCGGAAAGACAGAGATTATAAATTATATATTGCTATACAGAAAATCGCTCGCTGTTCCAGAGTTTCGGCAGATGAGATTCTACAAATCAAACGGAAACTGACACATCTCGACAAATCTAGTACTGCTCGGGATCGACTGCGTGATGCAGTAGCAATTCTATCAGAGGGAAGTAAGGAACATCATAGGCAGGGTGAGTCGTTCTCTGCTCTTGTTTTCTTTTGTCGGGGAACTGCCGAGCGAGCTTTTCGGAAATTCCGGCAATGACTCTTCCGGGTATGCCGCTATTCAGGGCCACCGCCAGAGTACGGATCGACACACCAGTGTGATCAGCTGATCTCCGACCATTTGCTCACGTTCACTCCCATCGTGGCTGTGAACAGAGCAGTCACACCGCCTATGCGACGAGATGACCTTGGAATGCCCTGTGGTCCGGTTCCAGAGTAGCTCAAACCGATCGATTGCCAGTCAGTAACTACTGAGGAGGCAGAAACAATCGGAGACCGGCTGGTACTGTACCGACAGGCCACCAATGGCGGCCTCTTCAAATCCGGTTTGGCGTTACTGATATGGTGGAAGCCGTCTTTCTCGTGGAACATCCCTCTCGACGACTACGAATCTGTGTGAGTGAGGCTTTCCAGCAACGCTCCACGCTCACAATCGAACGCCCGTCACGCGGTGTGGAGACTCTGGATCTCTACACCAGACTGACCTAGACGTGTTCGGGGACGTAGTACTGTGTAGCAGCAACGAAGAGCTGGTGACTGCCACGGGTACTGGACGATTGCTCCTCTGATTCTTCGGGCAGATCGGTTCCGTCGCGATCACGCTGCCGGCGATAGAGATCCCGTCGTCGGTGTTCCTCCGTATCGACCTCCTCTGGGTCGATGGCTCCCTCTAGGAGTTCCTCTTCGTCGACTACTTTTCCCACGTGAGACTGGCGATTGTGAGGAATTGCTCTTTCGCAGTCGCAGGCGGATGGTAGTATCGTGATGCAACCTCGTGGTAGCCGAACTCCGGCGGGATGATCGCACAGGCTCTTGCCAGCAGTTCGTCCGCGGTATGGGTGATGACGCGAATCCGTGTATTCTGCTCGAAGAGGCGAACTGCGAGAGCTACAATCGCCGCATCTCGCCGGTTGTTCGTCGTGGGGTACTTGCTGTGCTGGTCGAGGAAGTGGTTTGCCTCCTGCCACGCCTCCGTAGCGGGATCGGACTCACCGTCGGCCGAGTTACGCTCTGAGTCTGGTAACGATACAACTCGAATCCACTCGTCGTCGATTCCGTGATCCAGATACGGGTTCGTCGTGCCGTCTGGTCCGTGGTCTGCCAGTTCCTCGTAGATGAGTTCTGGAACCCAAATCTCAGTCTGTGCTTGCTCGACGGCGTCTTCGGGTCTGTCGAGATGCGGGTTCGGGTGTTTCCCAAGACTCCGAAAGACAACTGTATCGACGATGTTGGCCGTGAACATCCGCCTTTGTTCACCCGCACTCATTCCTCAGTCACGTCGACGTCGTACTGATCACTGTCGACGTTGGATGGGGTGTACGTCTCTGGGCTGGACGCAGTCGTATCAAAGTCTCGAATCGCGTAGATCGCGTCGACGAGATCGTAGGTCATCCCGGAGGAGAGACCTGTGAGGTCACTGATCTGGCGTATCGGAACGTCCCCATCGTTGTGATCCATCACGAGGTCGTGTGCGAGAGCGAAGGTCAGCAGGCCGTGCTCTTCGAGGACGCGGTCGATGACGGGGTATTCGTCTCGGTGGCTCAGTACAGCCACCAGCGCAGGTGTAATCGACAATAGAGTTACGAAACTCGGAACAGTAAACGTTTGGGTCCACGGTGTGAGCCGTATGCATTGAGACGACCAGTTTCAACTCCTGTATCTGTCAATAAATATGACATCTGTACTGGCCGAACCTACACCTCACATTGCGGTGTTTTTTGATTTTGGGGTAAAAAAGCCGCTCAGTACAGATGATTGTTACTCGATATATCTGGGGTACATATATCACTGTTCGAAAATAAATCGCGGTATGGTGAACAGATCGACGGTCTCTGATTTCATTGTGAAATCTATTCTGATCTTAGGGTTGAGTATAGCAATGATCCGTTCAGGACAAATCGTCGGGTCACGACTTTCACCATTCGATATTCCCTACGCAGGTCAATTGGGGTTCGTATTAGGTGCCGTATTTATAATCGTTATATTTGCTGTGCTACGTCAAATATATCGGATGGACAAGTTGGGAGCGTAGTGCCGTGACCCTCTAATCTTTGTCTCCACTGCTGAACAGCCCCCCAGAAACACCACGTCCTGTAGCTCGGACACTCAGGATATTGCCGGTCACTCGGAATTGCCCTCGCTTCCCGGTGTCTCCTCTTCGAGCGATTCGGCGAGGTCACGGTCGACGGTTACCCGGACCTTCTGGATCCGTGTGTTTTCGACCTGTTCGGCCCGCAGCGTGACGTTCTCGTACTCGAACTCCTCGTTCTGCTCGACGAGGCGGCCAGAGAGGTTGAAGACGAAGCCCGCGATACTCTCGAACTCCTCGCCTTCCGGCAGGACAATGTCGAGCGCCTCGTTGATTTCCTCGATATTAACCTCCCCGTTCACGAGGACGGTGTCGTCATCGACGAACTCGATCGGATCCTCTTCATCACCCGCCAGTATTTCGCCGACGATTTCCTCGGTCATATCCTCTATGGTGATGAGGCCCTCAGTAGCACCGAACTCGTCGACGACGATAGCCATCTGCATCCGTTTCTCGCGCATCTCCGAGAGGAGATCGTCGACGTTCTTCGACTCGGGGATGTGGAGCGTCGGAGTGATCACGTCCTCTACGTCGAGGTCATCGAACGTGTCGTAGTCTGCATCCTGCAGGTCACGGATGTCGAAGACGCCGATCACGTTGTCCAGCGACCCATCGTAGACTGGGAGGTCCGCGTGACCACTTGAGATACATTTTCGAATTGCCGCTTCGACGGTCGCATCACTGGAGATAGCCGCCATATCGAGTCGGGGGGTCATCACCTCCTTGGCAGTGGCATTGGTGAATCGCAGGGCGCGTTGGAGCCGCTGGTGTTCCTCCTCGTCGAGGACGCCCTCGCGCTCGCCCGTCTGGATCATATTCCGAATCTCGTCCCGGCTGACGTAGGTCGACTCGATGGACGGGCTGCCGCCAGTAAGTCTGTTCACGACGCCCGTCAGATAGTGAAACACGGTGATAAGCGGCCACAGTGGCTTCTCGACGATTTTCAGCCCCCGAGCGACACGCCGTGCGTGTAGTTCGGTGTTCTCCACAGCGTAGGATTTGGGTGCGCTCTCGCCGAATATCAACACTACCGATGTGATGCCGAGCGACGAGACGATAACTGCCGTGCCCGCGTCGAAGTAGAAGCCAACGATCGTCGTCGATATCGAGGACATCGTGATGTTGACCATATTGTTCCCCACGAGAATCGTTACGAGCAGGCGGTGGGGGTCCTCCTTGAGAGACGCAACCGCCCGTGCGCCGCGCAAGCCTTGCTCGACCATCGCATCGACTTGGTGGGACGGTAGAGAGAACAGCGCAATCTCCGACGACGAGAAGAATCCCGACCCTACCAGGAGAAGCAGAATCAAGCCGATACCGATCACGGTGACTGCCGTCTGGCTCAGTTCGAGGCCGACGACCGGCACGTTGTACTGGTGGAGGCCGCCCGTTGACAGTACTGTGCGGAGGGATATCCACATACGACCGCCTACTGCGTGAGCTGAAAAGTAACCCGTGGGAACAGGGTATGGATTCCTTGACCGACACCCATACGAACGAATCTGATGGAAGCACTGGACCCCCTGAGACCTACGCCGTGCGAACTCCCGAGACCGCGCTCGGCGAGGTCGCTGTTCCTGACGCTGTTGACGCTGATATCGACCGGCTCCGAGACGTGATGATCACTGATGGAACGGTGTTGCGGTTGCACGAGTTCCTCGCTGATGAGTTCCAGGCCCGCCACGAGGAGCAGGCTGACGATGTGATCGTGTTTCCGCCGGAACGCTGGGCGGCGACCTTCCGGTCGCACGCTCGGCTCATCCTCCACGAACTCGGTGAGTACCTCGGATACTCGCCACCGCCGCCGTTGGAGCGACTGATCGACGACGTACAGAAGATCCACCAGCAACGACCGATCTTACAGGAGACGCTCGCTACCGCTACGCAACCGGGATGTGAGTCTTATCTAAAGACGAATGCTCTTTCCGGTCAGGATATCGGGGAAACTCGAAGTGCAGGTATTCGGTCCAAACCTGATTTTGCGCATCGTGATAGTCATAGCCGGTCTGCTATTGTCTTGCGAAATCGAGGCCGGGGTGCTGTCAGACTGACTGACCCGGATTGCGTCGTTTGGGAACCGTAATGCGGACGGTTGTGCCAGTGTCGGTTTCGATTGTCAGTTCGCCGTTGAGGTTATCTACACACCATCGGAGTTGCCAGAGACCGAGGCCTCTCCCGTGCTGGAGGCGCGTCTCGGTCTGGGCTTCGATCGGTCTGAGTTCTTCCTCCGGAATACCGGGGCCGTCGTCGGCAATCGTAATCACGTGTTCGGTCGGTCTGTCATCGACGGCAACGGCCACCGCCGATGCTGCGTGCCCGAGTGCATTCTCCAGCGCGCTCTCGACAGCCATCGTTATGCTCTCCTCGTCCGTTTGCAGACGCGCTTCTTTCGGGAAGTCAGTCCTCACGACGATGTCACTATCTATCGCTTCCATCGTCTCGACGATCTCACGTAACCGCTGGGTGATGTCTATTTCGGTAAAATTATCCTCTTTTGATAAGATCTGGTCGACTTGGCGTGCGCGTCTCCCGACCCCGGCTAGGTCGTCGACAGCAGCGACGATGCGCTCTGCGTGGTCGCCAGTCGTCCGGCTTTGCAACTCTTCGGCGTGGCTCTGGATCACGTCGAGGCGGTTTCGGAGGTTGTGGCGCAAAATCCGGTTGAAAACCTCTAACCGTTGTTTGCGGCGCTTGCGCTCTGTGATGTCCCGCTGAATCGAGACGGTACGCTGCTCGCCACCAATAACGGCCGGAGCGACCTTGACCTCAAGCCAGACGCGTTCGCCACTACTGGTCTCTCCCTGCCACTCGACTATTTCGGGCTCGTCGCTCTCTACGACCCGTTGGTGGACCTCTCGACCCCGCTGTTCCGTGTACCCTTCCTTGGTGACACTGAGTCCGGAAACCCCTCGCTCGCGAAGTTCGCCGAGGCTCTCGTGATCGAACATCTCCAGATAGGCTTCGTTGGCATCGAGGAACTCCAATGTCCCCGGATCGAACACGGCTATCGCGTCTTGGACTCCGTTGAATATCTGTTCGTACTCCTGTTCCCGCCGCTTTCGCTCGGTGACGTCTCGCTGGATGCTCAACACCCGTTTCTCGCCCCGGATAACGGCCGGCGATAGCGTTATATCCAGATACCGGCGGTCACCACCGGCCGTCTCGGCTTCCCATTCGACGGTTTTCGGCTCACTGGTGGTACTCACCTCTCGGATGAGTGCCGTACCCCGCTCGGCGGTGTACTCCCCTTCGCTTGGGCTCATCCCCTCGATACCCAATTCTTGAATCGTCTCGAGGTCGTCGTATCCGATCATATCACGATACGGCTCGTTGACCTCCGTGATGTCGCCGGTATCGGGATCGAACACCGCTATCGGATCTTCGACCCCGTTGAAGATCTGTTCGTACTCCTGCTCCCTGCGCTTTCGCTCGGTGATATCTTGGACGCTCGCGAGGACCCGTTCCTCACCATCCAGTTCGATCACCGTCAGATCGACTTCTACCGGAAACGTTTTTCCATCTCTGCGCCGATTGCGCCACTCGAACCGCTGTGGCCCCTCTGTGCGCGCCTGCTGCATCATCTCCGTGGCTGCTTGGGGTCCGTAGGCCTCGTCGTCAGTCATCACGATCCCGATCGGTTCACCGATCAGTTCCGACTGCTCGTACCCGTTCATCTCGCAGAATCGCTCGTTCACGTCCACGATCACGCCGGTTTCGGGCTCGTGGACGACTAACCCCTCGGAGATTTTCTCGAACAGCGCCTCATATGCCTCCCCATAAGGCGACCCTCCCTTTTGCGTATTCGCGGGGGAGCTATCGGTAACGAGCCGTTCGACGGCGATTCGTACTGTGCGTTCGCTGTCGTCCGGGGAAACACGTCGGTCGCTCCCGCCTCGATGACGCGGGCAATCGTCTCGTCGTCCCAGCCCGACTCACTGAGGACGACAACCGGCAGACCCGCCTCTTCGATGAACCGTTCGATGACGGCTACCGGCTCGGCTATCTGCCCGTCAACAACAGCCCCGCCGAGGCTGCTGGTGTCGCGCTGTATCGCCTCCTCGACCGCTGGTTCGACCCGCACCCCGCTCGGCGCACCTTCCGTTCTTTCGATCGCATCAACCACCCCACTGCCGAACGACCGGTCCTCCGTGACCACCAGCACTTCGAGCTCAGGCCTCCCGCGGCTCTCGCTCATACGAACACTCGTTTGATTGTCGTGAGCCACATTAATACCACGGGAGAACACTGTTCGAGCTACGTACCGCCACGCAGTAGCTACTGAGAGGAGCGATTGTTGTCGCGGTCGTCGCCCCACGTGCGGTTCCCTTCACCGGTACTCTCGGCGTACACGGTCGACTCCTCGGCAGTAATCTCGCCCACACTTGACAGCATCTATGACACACCCGTGGGGCTACTCCACCCATCCCTCAGCAGTGTTTCTCCGTCTGAAACACTGATTCCCGTTTTATTCCCCTTCGGTACGTTGTCTCGGTCGTAGATGAAACTCAACAGAACGTACGTTGCAGGTGTCACGGCCGTGGCAGTCGTCGCAGCGTACAGCCTCTCCAGATGGCGTAACGCTTCCGACAGCACAGACGAACGAGCGTTCACCGCCGAACAGGAACGCCCCGCCGCTGACTGACCGACACCGACTACCCACCAATGGACTACGAGTTCTCACACCGACCGTCGTACACTCACCTACAAATAACACTAGACCGTGGCGAATCGATCGTTGCCGAACCCGGCGCGATGGTCGGTCACTCGACGACTATCTCGATAGACACCGGAACGAGCCGCGACGGCCTTCTCAGTTCCGCAAAGTCGATGCTCGGCGGTGAATCGATGTTCACCAACGAGTTCACTGCCGAAGATGGGCCGGGAACTGTGACCCTCGCGCCCCCGACGCCCGGGGACATTATGTCCCACGAGCTAGAGGGTGAGACGCTGTACTCCACCGACGGTGCGTTCATCGCGGGAACAGATGGTATCGACATCGATTCCGAGATAGGCGGCCTCAAGTCAGTGCTGGGAGAAGCCGGCTTGACCCCGCTTGCGTTAAAAGGCACCGGGACGGTGTTCATCGACGCGTACGGCGGCCTCGAAAAACTCGAGTTGGCTGCGGCGAGTCGTACGTTCTGGACAACGAACACCTGATCGCTTGGGACGACGAAATCGAGTATTCGACTCGCCGGGTCGGTGACCTCAAATCGACGCTACTGAGCGGTGAGGGACTCGTCTTCGAGTTCACCGGTCCGGGAACAGCGTGGTACCAGACGCGCGATATGGATTCGCTGGTCGAGGTTCTCGCCCCGCGGTTGCCCGGTGAGGAGGCGGACATCTCTATCGGTGAATGACGTGTCGTCCCGAACGCGGGGGTTGCAACGATCACCGCCGCCATCCGGCTCGAACACGGCAGGCGGGTGAACGCGACACAGCGAAGCCAGAAACCCGCGGTGGTTGCGGCCGTTCCCGCTCGACCGGCCTCGCTCCGGGTCGTCCGGCTAGAACGTGATGATCTCGTAGTCGTCGTCGACGAGCGAGCGGATGCTCGGGTGGCCGTCGTGGTCGTCCACCAGTTGGACGCCCGAGTCGGCGACGGCGTCCGTCACGCCGAAGGCACCCGAACAGAAGTCACAGACCGAGGAGTCGGCCTTGACCGTCCGGTAGAGCTCGTGGTAGTCGCTGTCCTCGTCCTCGAGCTCCGGGATCCACTGTGTCCCGGCGCCGTCGAAGATCAGTTCGAGTTCGTCGCCTTCGGTCTCGGCGAACTCCTTGGCCGCTTCGAGGCCGTTGGCGAGGCGACCGTGGTCCGCGTGCGATTCCGTACCGGCGAGGATTACGACTGCTGCTTTGGTCATTCCACTCCTCTGTAGCCGGGTCAGGGGGATAAGGCCGCGCGAACGTCAACGTAAGCCGGTGACAGTCGTGTTACGAGTAGTTCCATCACTCGCCAGTGAGTCACGCGGACGGCGGGTCCCCGGTCGTCCCGACCCGTCACGCGGAGCGCGGCAGGACGATCAGTGGCGGTGTTCGTGGGTCCCGCCGCGGCTGAACTGCCCGGAGAACGCCCGGTCGACGACTTCGGGCAGCGCCGGGTGGATGTGGACGGCGTTCCGGATGTCCTGGACCGAACCCGTCCCGGACCTCATCGCGACGACGACCTCTTGTATCAGCGTCGAGGCGTCGGGGCCGATCACGTGACAGCCGCGGATCTCGCCGTCGAGGTCGACGATGGCCTTCACGAAGCCCTCGGCTTTCATCGCGTCGCCGCGGGCGGTGTCCTCGTATCGGTAGGTGTTCGTGGCGTACTCTTCACTGGCCGCTCGCAGGTCCGCTTCCTTCGCGCCGACGCCGGCCACTTCGGGCGAGGCAAAGACGGCAAACGGCATCGCGCTGTAGTCGACGGGCTGTGGGTCGTCGCCAAAGATGTTCCGGACCGCCGCCTTGGCTTCGTGGTTGGCGCTGTGTTTGAGCAGGTACTCGCCGACGATGTCGCCCAGCGCCCAGACGCCGTCGGCGTCCGTCCGCAGGTACCCGTCGGTCTCGACGAAACCGCGCTCGTCGGTCTCGACACCCGTCGCTTCGAGGTTCAGCGTGTCGGCGTTGGAGACCCGTCCAGCCGCGACGAGCAGTGCGTCGCCGGTAGCGCGTACGCCGTCCGCGCCCTCGACGATGCCTGCGCTCTCGCCGGCCTCGGCATCGCCGACGCCCCCGCTGTCCCCGTACTCGTAGGGCTGTGCCTCGAGCGTAATCTCGTCGCCGTCTTGGGAGACGGCCGTGGCCGCGTGCCCGGTGTGGACGGTGAACCGGTCGGCGTAGCGGTCGGTAAACGCCGCCGCCACCTCCTCGTCGGCCTCGGGCAGGAGGTTCGGTCGCCGGCCGACGATGGTCACGTCGCTCCCGAAGGTCCCGAAGAAGTGCCCGAGTTCGGCGGCGATGTAGCCCCCGCCGACGATCAGGAGGTGCTCTGGCGGCGTCTCTAACTGCAACGCCTCCGTGCTGGTCAGATAGTCGACGGACTCGATACCGTCGACGTCCGGGACCGCCGGCCGCGTCCCGGCCGCGATCAGGACGGTTTCGGCCCGGAGACGGGCCCCGTCGTCCGCGCCGCCCGAGACTTCGACTGTCCGGTCGTCGACGAAGCGAGCCTCGCCGTCGTACAGTTCGTGGTCGGGCGAGGCGGTCAGTCCGCGCCGGATGGACTCGGCGTCGCTGTTGACTTCCTCGTTGACCTCGCGGACGATCTCGGCGAAGTCGACGCTCTCGACGGTCGCGTCGATGTCGAACTCCCCGGCGCGCTCGACCGTCTCCAGCACGTCCGCGTGATACAGTAGCAGTTTCGATGGGATGCACCCGCGGTTGAGACAGGTCCCGCCGAGGTGCCCCTTCTCGACGACGGCGACCGACTGCCCTCGGTTCGTCGCGACGTTCGCCACGTCTAGGCCGGATCCGGAGCCGATGACCAGAAAGTCGAACTCGTCCATAGCAGGACTGTCACGGACTGTCTCCTTGAAACCGAGCTAACCTATCAGTAAAACATCACTCTCGGGCCGGTAGAGCGCGTCCGGCCCGTGGTCGTCCTGCCAGGCGAACGCGAACAACCGCCGCGCAGGCATCCGGTCGAGTGCCCGCCCCTCCTCGCTCTCGCCCGCCGCGGGGTTCCAAATCGTCCCGTCGGCGCGGAGGGCCGTCATCATCAATAAGTGCGGTAACACCGGCGTTAGCCGCGGACAAGCCGTCGAGTCCCGATCACAGCAGTCCCTGCGAGATCCAACCGCCGAGCACGGCCCCGTAGACGAGATGGAACAGCGCGAACGTACCGACCATCGCCGGGTCCGGGTCCATATCGAGGACGACGTTCATCCAGAACACGGCACCGACCACCGTCAGGACGACCCCGTACCCGAGTCCGAGACCGACCGCCGTCACCACCGAGAGTCCGAATTCGAGCACCGTGAACAACACCGCGAACGCAGCGCCGGCGCTGATCCCGTACAGTATGTGCAGCGCCATCCCCTGCATCATATACTCCTCGGGGGGACCGTCGCCCACGTATTTCGCCCAGAGCGCGGCCGTCGGTGGCGGCGAGTCGTCGCCGAGAGCCATCATAAACACGGTCATAACGATAGTTGCGAGCAATCCACCTGCGAGTCCGTTGATGATGCTTACGTCAGCCATTGTTGTGTCTCCGGGCTCCGCGCCCGAGTTCGGTTACCTCTAGTTACCAAGTCGTCGCCGGAGCGTATAGTGTTGATCTGAGGCCGGCGTGACCGGGTTACGCCACGGGAAGACGACGCGTGAGGCCGAAGTAACACGGTCTCGCGGCGGTGAGTAAGTCCTATTCGGTCGGCCACGAACACTCTCCACATCGGCGACCGTCCTCGGCACCCCCACGACTCACGTATGTCCCCGTCACTGTACACCGTCCTCGAAACGCTTGTCGACCTGTACCGACAGTCCGGGGACCCGGTCACGGCGAGGGCCGTCGCCGCGTCCCTCGATCATCAGACTGTCGAGCCGCAGTGTCGGTCGCTTCGGGGCCACGACCTACTCGAGGCCACCGGCGACGGGTATCGTCCGACGGTCACCGCACACGAACTGCTGGCGCTCGACGTCGACGCCGACGACGTCCTCGTGCTCGATGTCGTCGACGACTGAGACGGGCTCAAATTTAATGCACCGACACGTGTACCTTCCGTCGACTATGGACCACCAGAGGGGCGGTGTACCGACCGATGACTGACGACGAGTCCGCGCGCGAGCCGTCGCTCTCGCTCCGGTCCACCGAGGCCGACGAGACGGCGTCGTCGGTCAGTCTCGCGGACCGGGAGTACGCAATCTACCGGTGTACCGACTGCAACAACGTCGTCCTGACGATGCAGGACTGCGACGGCGGGATGACCTGTCACGACGAACCGATGGAGCGCGTCGAGGAGTGCGCGCTGGACATTCGGCCGCCGGACGTCCGGCAGGTCCTGCTCGACGCCTTCGGCCTGCCCAAGGCGGGGCTGGACGTCTGTCTCTGTGTCATCGGTGAGGGACCGCTCTCCCCGAGCGAACTCGCCGAGCGGCTGGAGTACGACGAGACCACCGTCCGGCAGTACCTGAACGAACTCGTCGAGTTCGGCCTCCTACAGAAGTCACAGCTGAACCGCGAGTCCGGCGGGTTCGTCAACGTCTACCACTCTATCGATCTGGACGAGATGCGCGAGGAGACGTTGGTTGGGTTCTACGCCTGGGCGGGAGAGGCGGCCTCGCTCATCGAGGAGGCGAATCTCACCAAGGAGGACTATCGGGACGGCGAGTACGAGGACGGACTCAACGAGGTGTTCTGGGAGCGCTTCGAGGCGCGAGAGGACTCCTGAACCCCCCTTCGTGAACTGGGGCGCTCAGATATCGCGACGCCGCGGGACGTTCTCGTATATAACGGTTTCGGGGACGGGGGTTCGAGCCGCGCGTCCGTTTGTGCTTGATTACCGGTCGGTGTGTCTGTGGCTGTATGAGTTCGGAACCACTCTCGCGGAGCCGTGGTGTGGCCGACGGACAATCGCTGTTCACGAACCCGAGTGAACTGTTCGACGACGTGCAGGATATCCTCGGCCGGAAGTGGCACCTACGGATCGTCTACCGACTGCTGGAGCACGGCCCGATGGGGTTCAGCGCGCTCAAGTCCGAACTGGTCGACGTGTCCTCGAAGATGCTCTCGGAGAGCCTGACCACGCTGGAGGCGGACGGCATCGTCGACCGGACTATCGTCAACGACCAGCCCGTGCGCGTCGAGTACTCGCTGACCGAGCGCGGTCGGGCACTCGAGCCAGTCGTCTCGTCGGTGGTGCACTGGGGGACCGAGTACGGACCGGCGGAGGGCGAGTAGATGCCCCACCACGACGTCCTCGTGGTCGGCGGCGGCACCGGGAACAACGTCGCCGCCGCCGCGGCCGACGCCGGCCTCGACACGGCGCTCGTCGAGAATGGGCCCCTCGGCGGGACCTGTCTCAACCGCGGCTGTAACCCCTCGAAGATGCTGATTCAAGCGGCGACCGCCGCCAACCACGTCCGCGACGCGGACCGGTTCTTCCTCGACGCGAGCCTCGAAGACGTCGACTACGCGGCGATCATCGACGACATGGACGAGACGCTCTCGCCGCTGGCGGCGGGGATAGAGGACAGATACCGCAGGAAGGAGCACCTGACGATGTACAAAGACGAGGCCGTCTTCGTGGACGAGCGAACCGTCGAGGTGGGCGGGGAGCGAGTCAGCGCGGACAAGGTCGTCGTCGCCGCGGGGTCCCGTCCGCTGGTGCCGCCCATCGACGGCCTAGACGAGGTCGACTACATAACCAGCACCGAGGCGCTGTACCAGCGCGAACAGCCCGACTCGCTGGTGATCCTCGGCGGCGGCTACATCGCGGTCGAACTGGGCTACTTCTTCGAGTCGCTGGGGACGGACGTGACCATCGTCGAGATGATGGATTCGCTGGTGCCCCGCGAGGACCCGGACGTGGCCGAAGCGTTCACCGACATCGCGAGCGAGCGCCACGAGGTGTACACGGGCTACCGGGCGACGCGCGTCGAGGAGGACGGCGACGGCGTCGTCGTCCACGCGGAGGCCGAAAACGGCGACACGGTCGCCGTCCGGGGCGAGGACGTGCTGGTCGCGCTCGGCCGGCGGCCCAACACCGACACGCTGGACGTCGCGGCGGCGGGTATCGAGACCGACGACAGGGGGTTCGTCGTGACCGACGACCGCCTGCAGACCTCCGCTGAGGGCGTCTGGGCGCAGGGGGACATCGCGGACAACGCGATGTTCAAACACTCCGGCGACTACGAGACACAGGTCACTGTCGAGAACGTCGTCCACGGCGGGGACGCCGCGGCCGACTTCACCGCGATGCCCCACGCTATCTTCACCGAACCGCAGATGGCCGGCGTCGGCGAGACCGAGGCCGAACTGGAGGAGGCGGGCACCGAGTACGTCGTCGGGCGCGAGGACCTCCCCGGGACGCCGATGGGCCGGGCGAAGAAACTCGATCACGGCTTCGTGAAGATGCTCGCGTCCCCGGACGGCGAGATACTGGGGTGTCATATGCTCGGCTACGAGGCGTCGACGATGATCCACGAAGTCGTCGTGGCGATGCGGGCGGGGTCGGGCCACGTCTCGGACATCACCGACACCATCCACGCGCACCCGACGCTCAACAAGGTGGTGCAGTACGCCTTCGAGGATGTCTCACTGTAAAAGAGTCATCGCGCAGGGGCGGTTCAGTCTTCGAAGTTCTCCTCGTAGGCGTCGGGGTGGTTCTCCTTGGCGTGTGCTTTCAGTTGGTCGAGCGTGTCGAACGTCGCCCCGCAGTCACAGGCGTGGATATCTTCGTCTGACATTGCGTCCGATACTCTGGGACCTGTCCTCAAATACCTCTGTCGTGCGTGTACAAGGGACACATATGCGCACGTCGAAACGAAATCCCACGGCAAGCACCAATGAGTGAGCACGAATCCGGACAATCGGCGAACGAGCAGGTCGAACAGTTGACGCTGAACCACGCCGAGTTGCTCTCGGTCATCGGGACGGAACTAAGCGAGTCCAGCGAGGTGATCGCGACGCTGTCCCGCAACGCCGCCGAGGCCAACCAGTCGAGCACGGAGACGGTCGAGCGTGCGGAGACGGCACAGGACTCGGCCCAACAGGCCCACGACGCCGTCGGCGAAGCCAACGAGGCCGCGACCGAGGCCCGTGACCGTCTCGAAACCCTCCAGCAGACCGTCAGCGAGATCGACGAGATCACCGCGATCCTGAACGAGATCGCCGACCAGACGAACATGCTGGCGCTGAACGCTTCGATCGAGGCCGCTCGCGTCGGTGCGGAGGGCGACGGGTTCGCCGTCGTCGCCGACGAGGTCAAGACCCTCGCCGAACAGGCCCAACAGCAGGCGACCGAAATCGAGACCATCGTCGCGGAGGTCCAGTCCGACGCCGAGGACACCATCGCCGAGATCGAAGCGGTCGACGAGAAGACCGCGGTCGCGGCCGACTCGATCACCGAGACCGTCACGGACCTCGATGGGATCGCCGACAGCGCCGTCGAGACCTCCCGGAGCGTCGACGAGGTGGCCGACACGACGCAGGCGTTCGCGGACGATGTCGACGGCCTCGCGAGCAAGGTGATCGACGCGATCGACCAGGCCAACGAACTGCAGGAGCGGATCGGCGGCGCCTAGGTGTTTGCCGTCGCCTCGTCCACAGTCCGGACCGATCACGCCGACGACACCGGCGTCTCCCTGCCGTCGCGTTTCGGGTGATCCGTCAGCCCAGAAACGCTCGTGCGCGCTCGGCACCAAGCTCCCGCAGTTCGTCGAGGAACTCCGGGTCCCGGTCTACCTTCGTCGAGCAGTGGAACCGGTCGCTCATCTGGATCCGGCGGACCTCGGTGTGTTCGAACTCGTCGGCGGGGAGTTTGCCGGTCTCGACCCACTCGTTGACCTGCTCGATGAAGTTGAGCTCCTGGTTCAGCGAGATGTTGCCCGACAGTTCGTTGCGCCGGTCGGCGATGACCTCGTTGGTGGTGGGTTCGCCCTCGAACTCCTGGGCGTTGATCTGGATCACCCACAGCTCCTCGGGTTTGCGCTCCGGTGGCTGGTGCATCAGGTCGCTCACCGGCGGGTTCTGGGAGAACAGGCCGTCCCAGTGGAGGTGGCCGTTGATCTCGACGGCCTCGAAGAGGTTCGGCACGGCCGCCGACGCGAGGACGGCGTCGACGGTGACGTCCTCGTTGGTGAACGTCTCGAAGACGCCCGCGTTGATGTCGACGGTCCCGACGACCAGTTCGGGCGCGGTCGTCCCACAGAGGTCGGGGACCGCGTCGAAGTCGATGTGGCGTTCGAGGATGGTCCGGATCCGTCGCTTGCCGACCTCCGGGCCGGGAATCTGGTAGGGACTGACCGACGGCAGGGGGTAGCCGGCGCTCTCCATCCGGTTGAGGGTCGTGACCATCGTGTTGAGCCAGCGGTCTTGGACGCCATCGACGGCCAGGTCGTCCCACAACTCGCCGACGATCCGTCTGGCCGTCTCCGGCCCCTCGGTGACGAGGCCGTACCACACCGCGAGGGCGTTGAACGCGCCGCCGGAGGTGCCGCTGATGCCGACCAGTTCGTACTGGTCGTCCCAGTCGTCGAGCAGTTCCCGGAGGACGCCGCAGGTGAACGCGGTGTGGCTCCCGCCGCCCTGGCAGGCGATGGCGACCTTGGTAGGTTCCTCGGCGTCGCTTCCGCCGTCCGAGGAGGACTCACTCATACGTGTGGGTGTACCCGCCGTCGAACAGCAGGTCCGCGCCGTTGAGGTGTGTGGCGTGGCTGGAGAAGCCGAAGACGAAGAGGTTCGCGACCTCCGCGGGCGTCATCATCTCCTTCGTGCGGGCCTGGCCGAGCATCACGTTCTCGACGACCTGCCGTTTCGAGAGGCCGCGCTCTTCGGCGGTGTCCTCGATCTGGTTGACCATCAGCGGCGTCAACACGTAGCCGACGCTGACGGTGAAGCTCCGCAGGGACCCCTCGCCCTCGGCGGCGATAGCGCGGGTGAGGCCGGTCAACCCGTGCTTGGCGGTGATGTACGCAGGCTTGTCCTTCGTCGCGTAGTGGCCGTGCACGGAGGACATATTGGCGATAGCGCCCACCCCGTCGTCGGTCTCTCGGATGTGCGGCATCGCGGCCTGGGACATTTTGAACGGCGAGCGGAGCATGATGTCCGACAGGAGGTCGTACTTCTCCATCGGGAACTCGGGGATGCTCGCGATGTGTTGCATCCCGGCGATGTTGGCGACGAACCGGAGGTCGCCCTCCTCGGCCGCCGCCGCGACGACCGCCTCGACGTCGTCGTCGTCCATGAGGTCGGTCAGCGATCCCACGAACCGCCCGTCGAGGTCGAAGTCCTCGACCATCTCCTCGGTCTCGGCCAGTCCGTCCTCGTCGATGTCGGCTCCGACGACGGTGAGGCCGTTCGCCGCGAGCGCGACGGCCGTCGCACGCCCGATACCGGAGGCCGCGCCCGTCACGACCGCGACGGTGTCCGCGTGGAAGTACGGGTCGTCGATGGTGAGGACGTCCTCGGGCGTCAGTTCGGGGGCGCTGAGATCCAGTTCTTCGTCACTCATAACAAGTCACAACAGTACGATCGAGTCCAGACAGAATAAGGCCACCTCACGTCCGGGTAACTGTCAGCTAGGAACGCACACACGGCGCAGTTTTAACGACCCGGCCAACGACCGTCCTATCAAGACTCGTCTCCCGTCTCGGGACGGTAATCGAACGCATGCAAACGGACACGTTTCAGACGCCAAACGGAGATTCGGTCACGGCCGTGACGGCCGCGGAGATGCGAGCGGTCGACCGCGTCGCCGTCGGGGAGTTCGGCCTTGGGCTCCTCCAGATGATGGAGAACGCCGGCCGGAACCTGGCCTGGCACGTTCGGGACCTCGGGGCGGGCCCCGTCACGGTGCTGGCCGGGAGCGGCGGCAACGGCGGCGGCGGGCTCTGTTGTGCGCGGCATCTCGCGAATCGGGGCGTTCGGGTCTCCGTCGTACTGGATCGCGATCCGGAGGCCCTCGACGGCGCCGCTCGCACGCAGTACGAGACGCTTCGCGCGATGGGTGTCCCGGTCGAAAGCGGTCCGGACACACTCGACGACCGCCCGGGCACGGTCGTGGACGCGCTCGTGGGCTACGGTCTGGAAGGGGCCCTGCGCGGCACTGCGGCGTCGCTCGCCGACGCCATCGGCGACGCCCCGACCGTCTCGCTGGACGTGCCGTCGGGACTAGACGCGACGACCGGCGACCGCTCCGGCCCGGTCGTCCGTCCGGACCGCGTGGTCACGCTCGCGCTCCCGAAGACCGGACTGGCGGGCCTCGACGCGGACCTGTTTCTCGCAGACATCGCGATTCCCGCCGGCGTCTACGACGCGCTGGATATTCCCTACGCGAGTCCGTTCGCGGACGAGTACTGGATCGAACTCGACGCGCTCTGAGTCGGGCACGGCTACTGCAGCCGGTTACCCGCGCGTGAGAGACAGTTAATGACCTCCTCGCCCGACCTACCGACGTGACCCGATTGGACCGCCTCGAAAAAGACGAGATACCCGAACAGTACCACTATCTCTTCACGGACGACTACTTGGGCGACCGGCACATCTTCCGGGTGTGGGCCCACAATCCCGAGGTGCTCGAAGCACCCTGGAGTACTTAGAGACGCTGTACGACCAGTTGACGCCGCGACGGAAGGAACTGGTCATTCTGACGGTTGCCCGGGTTCGCGGGGCGCGCTACGAGTGGCACCAGCACGTGGACATCGCCCGCGAGAAGGGCGTCGGGACCGACGAGATGCGGGCCATCGGCGGGTGGGACTTCTCCGGATTCGACGACGAGGAGTTCGTCCTGCTGCAGTACGCCGAGGCGGTCGCGACTGGTGCGGTGACCGACCAGATTCACGCCGCGCTGGCGGCGGTGTACGCGCCGGCGGAAATCGTCGCGGTCGGACTGCTCGTCGACTTCTACGTCGGGCTCTGTAACTACGTCGCGTCCGTCGACCTCCCCTTCGAGGGCGGGGCGTTCGTCGGCTGGACGCCCGACGACGAGACCGTCTCCGCGCTGTTCGAATGAGACGGACGGTCGCCGGTGTCCTCCTGGCTACGCTCGGGACGTTCGTGCTGGTCGACCCGGCCGTCGGTGCGAGCCAGTCGGCTACCGCCGGCCTCGGGCTCCCGTCGGCCGTGGTCGCACAGCTCGACAGCGTCTTCGGCCCCGCGTTCACGGCGCAGTTTGTGAACCACTGGTGGGTGTTCCCGGTCTCGATCCTGTTCTCGGCGGTCGCGCTGGCGTCGGGCGTCTCCGGTGCGCTGTTTTTCAGTCCCTTCTTCATGCTCGTCGTCGGGCTGACGCCGTCTCAGGCCATCGGGGCCGGACTCCTCACCGAGGTGTTCGGGATGGGGAACGGCCTGCGATCGTACGTCAAACAGCGCGTCGTCGACTTCCGGACGGCGAAGTGGCTCCTCGCGGGCGCGGTCCCGGCCGTGGTCGCCGGCGCACTCGCCACCCACTACGTCCCGACGCGGGTCCTGAAGGGAATCTTCGGCGTCGGGTTGCTGGTCCTCGGCGGGTTCCTGGTCTACTACGAGTCGCCCGAGCAGTGTGAACCCGGCGAGTGCGAGGGCGAGTTCCTCCGGGAGAAAAACTCCGGGCGCGGGACGACGACGGTGGAGGCAGCCGACGGCGAGACGTTCACCTACGACACGTGCTGGCGGCCGCCGGGCGTGACCCTCTCGACCGTCGGCGGGTTCGTCACGGGACTGATCAGCGCCGGCCTCCCGGAGATCGTGACCACACAACTCATCGTCCGGTGTCGGATCCCCCCGCGGGTCGCCGTCGCGACGAGCGTGTTCGTCCTCGCCATCGCGGCCACGGCCGGCGCACTGGTCCACGCACTGACTGCCACCCCGGTCTGGTACGTGGTCGCGTGGTCGATTCCCGGCGTCGTCGTCGGCGGCACCGTCGGGACACGGGCCGGGAAGTACGTCCCGAGCGAACTGATGGAGACCGGCCTCGGCGTCGTGTTTGCGCTCGTCGGCCTCGTCGTCCTCGGTACCGAGTTCGTCGTGGCCTGATCGCGTGTCGAAGCCAAGAATTCGTCTTTCTGTACAGGCTTTCACCCCACTGTCCAGCAGAATTTTGTGATTGAGAACAGGGCGAACCACTGGAAGTATGTCGTCGGGTCGTTCTCACGCTCGGTGGGCTGACAGTCACCGGCGTCGCGGGATGTCCCAGTGGCGATACTGGTGACGCGACCACCCGTGGCGGGACGCGCGATTCCGACCAGCCATTCGAGGCCCCTCAGAACACACCCGACGATTCGGAATCAGCAGACCAGATACCACTAGCATCCGGGCCCAGCGTGGGCTCCGACGAACCGTGGCGTCCCAGCGGCGGTCCACTGGATCGATGGGTGCCCCGACCCACTCTCTGTGAGCCCACAGCCTACTGCTGTTCACTCTCGAACCGTAACCGACTGGTTCACTCCGAGTGAACCGTGTGACTGAGCACGTACAGAAGAGTGTTTGAGGAACAAATGAGATTCAGAAATGCGATCCTCTTCGTGGCGTTGGCCGTCGCGTGGGGTAGTGCCTTCACCGCCATCAAGGCGGGCTTGGAGTTCTTCCCACCGGTTCTCTTCGCGGCGTTCAGGTACGACTTGGCGGGCGTGCTGATGCTTGGATACGCAATATTTGTTACCGATCGCTGGATACCCCGAACTCGGAACGAATGGGCTCTAGTCGGTATCGGTGGCACGCTTATGATAGCCGCCTACCACGCGTTCCTCTTCGTCGGGGAACAGGGCACGACGAGTGCTGCCGCCGCCATCATCGTCAGCCTCTCGCCGATCCTCACGACGGGGTTCGCACGGGCGTTCCTGCCGGACGAACGACTCACGATTGTTGGAACCGTCGGGCTCCTCATCGGATTCGCTGGGGTCGGTGTGTTGAGCAATCCCGACCCGAACAACCTCTTCGACACGCGGACAGTCTCGCTGTTTCTGATATTCTTGGCCGCCGCTTCGTTCGCGCTCGGGAGCGTTCTGACCCGCCGCGTCGATGGCGACCTCCCGATAGAGACGATGGAAGCGTGGTCGATGCTCCTCGGAGCGGTGTTGATGCACGGAGCGAGTGTGGCCTTAGCTGAATCCGTGAGCGACGTGCGATGGACAGGAGAGGCCATCTTGGCGCTGCTCTACCTCGTCGTCGTAGCGAGTGCACTGGGATTCCTGATCTACTTTGATCTTCTCGATCGCCTCGGGCCGATAGAGATCAATCTAGTTTCCTATGCTGCGCCCGTCGTGGCGGCAGTAACGGGGCTGCTGTTCCTCGGTGAGACGCCGACGGCCTACACTGTGGTTGGGTTCGTGCTGATTCTCGTCGGGTTCGGTATCTTGAAGCGAGACGCTCTTCGCTCCGAGTTCACTCGGTTCCGGTTGCACAGCGAGAGTGAAAAGTGATCTGGCGGCCCCTGTTCGGCTCTCGTCCGATTATACATCCGGTGTGCGAGCTTCGGTTGTGAAATGATTCGGGGGTTGGAGGTGTCGAAAAACGCCGCTCAGATCGTATCGAACAGATACGTTCAGAGGTCCGACCGGCCGTAGCGCCGGTAGCCGATGGCGACGGGGATGACCGCCCAGAGGGCCAGCACGACGAGGCTGAAGCCCTGTGAGAGATACCACGGGCCCGCGCCGCTGAGCGTTCCCGAGAGGACGCCACCGACGGCGTTCTGGTAGGCCGCACTCGGCGGCACGTTCGCCAGGAAGGCGACCCAGTTCGGCATCGCCGCGAGGTTGCCGGTGAGCAGTCCCTCGGGGACCACGAAGCCGTTGGCGATCAGCCAGGCGCCGAGCGGGACGATGTCCCAGGCGAACTCCACGAGCACGAGCACGAGCACGCTGATCGTAGCGGCACGAGCCGTCGAGGACGTGCTGGCCGAGATGCCGACGAACAGGGCCATATAGACCAGAACGAACAGCATCGTGACGGCGGTGAACAGCGCGTATTCGCTTGCGGCGAAGGAGACGTCGGCCACGAAGATCACGGCCAGCATCGCGACCAGTCCGACGAGGACCGGGAGCGTGAGGACGAGCGTACGACCGACGATCTTCCCGAGGACGACGTCACGGCGGGTGTGTGGCAGACTCAACAGGAGTTTACCCGACCCGGACTCGGTCTCCCCGGCGACGGACTTGTAGGCTGTCACGAGCGCGGCGACGGCCACGAATATCGCGACCGGCGCTGCGAGGAATGCCATCAGACCGAGTGACGTGAGTTCGGCCTCGGCCGAAACTTCCGGGACGAAGGCGTACAGTCCCGCGAACAGGACCGCAAGCAGCAAGAACGCTCCCGAGAGTCCCCACAGCGACCGCGACCGACGAGCGTCGTTGAAGTCCTTGCGCGCGACGACGGCCCAGCTCATCGCGCCACCTCCACGGATTCGGTTGAGGTGTCTGGAGCGAGCGGTTCTTCGCTTTCGGTGTCGCTGCCAGCCTCGACGGCGTCTTCCGATTCAGCCTGTTCTCCGGCCCCGATAGCACCGTCTCCGGTGTAGGCCGCGAACAGTTCTTCTAAGGACATCTCGCTGGTCGTGAAATCAAGGATCTCGGCGCCCGCCGATTCCAGCGCGTGGAGGATGGCGGTTTTGCCGCCGTCCTCAGTGTGGACCGCGACGGTCCGGTCGGTCGCGCTCACCTCGCGGACGCCGTCGATGGACGCGATGGTAGCCAGCGCGGCCTCGGGCACGGCGTCGACGGTGATCGTCAGTTGGGTGCCCGTCCCGGCCGCCTCCCGTAGCCCGTCTATCGTGTCGACGGTGACGATTCGCCCCTGATCGATGATAGCCACACGGTCACAGATAGCCTCGACCTGTTCGAGGATGTGGCTGGAGAAGAACACGGTCGTGCCGCGTTCGTTCTCCTCGCGTATGATCCGGCGCATCTCACGGGCCCCGTTCGGGTCCAGTCCCGTCGAGGGTTCGTCGAGAATCAGGATGTCGGGGTCGCCAACCAGCGCCATCGCGAGGACGAGGCGCTGGCGCATCCCTTTCGAGTAACCGCCGGCCTTGCGGTCGGCCGCGTCAGCGATGCGACGCGCTCTAGTAGGTAGAGCGGGTCGTCGTCGCTATCCTTGGAGTCGATCGCGAACTGCACGTGCTGGCGACCGGTCAGTCGACCGTACACTTGGTAGGCGTCCGGCAATACGCCCGTTCGGCGTCGGATCTCGAGGCTGTCAGCCTGAGCGTCCATACCCAGAACGCGAACGGTCCCCGAGTTGGGGCGGACGAAGTCGAGCAACGTATCGATAGTCGTGGACTTGCCGGCGCCGTTCGGCCCGAGGAAGCCGAATATCTCTCCGTCCTCGACCGTGAGGTCGACACCGTCGAGGGCGACCACTTCGTCGAAGTGTTTCGTCAATCCACTGAGCTCGATAGCAGAAGCCATACCAGATAGACGACTTGTTAATATATAAATATATACTGAACAGTAGTAGCACGGCGCAACCGTTCAGTAGACGTGACACTCTCGGAGACCGGACAGTCGGGACAGAGAGCAGATCGACTCGGAAACGATCACCCGTGAAAACAGCGGACTCAGACAGGTCGGTTCTGCTCGCGAGCGGTCGGGGCCTCGTCCTCGGAGAGGGAGACACCGATGTATCCGCCCAGAGCACTGAGACCGATCATATATGCGACGCCCACGAGGGCGCTGAACAGGATGGCCACGCCGACGAAGACCGAGATCGACGCGGCGAGTCCGACCTCGGACGCGACAACCGCGAAGCCTCCGAGGGCGATCAGCACGACGAGGGTTAGGGGGAGCGCGGCCACGAGACCGGCGTACGCACCGATCCGGACACCGTCGCGCCCGGCGCCGCCACGGAGATGGCCCGAGACGATCCCGCCGATGATCGGCGAGAGTGGGACGAACGAGGTGACGAGGCTCACGACGCCACCGGCGATGGCGATAGCAGCGGTGTCAGGCGTGACGACGCCCGACTCCTCCCGGCGACGCCGGGCGCGGGTTCTGTAAGCCACGAAGGCCACGCCGGCGAGTACGAGCAACAAGCCCGTACCGACCAGACCGAGGCCACCCCACCAGAGGAGGCCGTACGTCACATCTATCAACTCGGGGTCAGTGAGTTCGGTCGACTGGAGTCGGCCCTCGGCGACGAAGTCGGTGATCAGTCCGAGGTCAGCCCAACTGTAGAAGAGGGCCCCGGCAGCCATCGCGAGTACCCCGCCCAGGACGAGAAAGGCCGCGACGAACCAATCGACGAGTTCGCTCAGCGGTTCGGACGTGCGGTCGCCGTGCTGTACCATCGACTCTGTGGACGTGTTTGTCGAAGCCATTTTCGTCATATAATACAACGAACGAGATAATAAAGTCGTACTGACAGGAGCTGTCATAGCACACGCCCGTTTGTAGCTGTTCCCGAGCGGTCGCTGTGCGGCGATCGGCTGCTTTGATAGTCTGAGACCCCCTCGAGCGAACGGACGTTGTATCCGGGCGGCCTATGGATGTCGGGACACAACGATCGGTAGACAAGCGTGCGGTGTAAGATATCTATAAATATATTCCAATCATCACTCTTTGTATGGTCTCTAAGATCACCATCTTCGAAGCCCACTTCGACGGCGCACAGTTCGGTCCAGCCTCCCTCGAGACGCCCACAGGCCACGGCGAGGACTCGTTCGACCACGAATTCCACGAGACCGAATCAGCCGAAGAGCACGCATCGAAGTCCAGTTTCACGACGTTCCTGCAGGGCGCGGCGGTGTTCGTCCTGATGTTCGTCACGCTCTGGGTCGTGCTCTCTCGGGTTCTCGAAGGGGAGGAAGAAGAAGCAGACCCGGACATCGAATAAATATACTCGACAGGATATCGCACCGTCGATTATAGGTGGAACAGGCGCAATACCACGGCCTTCAGGCCGTGGATACGCGCCGTCATTCCGTGAAACAATTCACTGGTTATACCATGGCAGGATATTCTAGAGTATTTAAAAATAAGAAACTCATAACAATATGTGACGGATGCCGACAACACGCCGCACCTACGTCTGCCGTATCCAGAACCACTCACAAGTGGCTGGTGCGCTAGACAGGCACGGCTGGTCGGCATCCAAACTCTGGAATGTTGCCAACTACTACGCCCGTCAACAGTGGGACGAAACCGGTGAAATCCCCGACGAAAAACAACTCAAACGCGAGCTGAAAACCCATCCTAAGTACAAAGGACTGCATAGCCAGTCCAGTCAGAACGTTCTCGAAGAACTTTCTGAAGCCTTCAGTTCGTGGTTTGGCTCCAACGACGACCGAGACAACCCACCGGGCTACCGCAAAACCAACTACTACGATAGCGACGGCAACAGAGTTCACGAAGAACACCCACGCTCGACGGTGACGTGGAAACAGAAGGGCATCCGCCATGACACTAAACACGACAGAATCCGTCTGAGCAAAGGCAAAAACCACAAAGACGGACACGACTTCATCCTCTGCGAGTACCAAGCACCACCAGCGGTCGAACTGGAGAATATGCAGCAGGTGCGTGCTGTCTGGTGTAACACCAAACAACGGTGGGAGTTACACGTCGTCTGTGAAACGGAAATCACCGCAGAGTCGCCCGGTGAGAAAACCGCAGGCGTTGACCTCGGTATCTGTAATCCAGCCGCTGTCGCGTTCCCTTATGACGCTCTGCTGTATCCGGGCAACACGTTGCGTGAAGACAAGCATTACTTCCAGCGCGAAGAATACCAGACAGAAGGGCCCCACGGGCCCAGTCAGACGGCACAGTGGGCGCGTGAGAAGGTGTCACAGCGGAAAGACCACTTCCTGCACGCCCTGTCGAAAGACATCGTAGAACGGTGTGTTGCCCACGACGTGGGAACGCTCGTTGTGGGCGACCCCAGTGGTGTCGATGAAGATGATTGGGGTCGGCACGGCAACAAACGCTTGGATAATTGGGCGTACAAGCGGCTGATGAATCTGCTCGACTACAAGGCCCGTGAACGTGGTATCGAGGTGGAGATGCCGGACGAACGCGGTACGTCCTCGAAATGTAGTGTGTGCGGGCATAAAGACGGTGAAAGTCGTATTGAACGTGGCCTGTGGAAGTGCGACCGCTGTGGTGTGGTTGCGCACGGTGATGTGAATGGAGCCGATAATATCAGACAGAAAACGCTACCCGTGACTCCCCCATTAGGGGATAGCGGTAACGGCTGTTTGGCCCAGCCTCGCGTCATTCAGTTCAGCCGGACTCGCGGATTCCAACCGCGAGCACCCGCCGAGTGACGCGTAAACCCTAATATCCCAACGCTTGCGGTGCGGTCGGGATTCCTCCGCGTTCACGCGGAGGAGGAGGTCAAGGACGAGTATGTAAACTCCGATCCCTACCGAACAGACTGAGTTGTATCCCAGTCGTCTTTCTGCGATTGGTATCTCATTGGAAGCCAAGCGAAAGCGAACAGTCCGATAGCGAAAGCGTTGTCCAGTCCATAGTCGGTGGTGACGAGCGTGGAAAGACGGGCTCCGGTGAGTATTCACAAGCGCGATCTCCGTCGATTCAGCTACACAGTTCCGGAACAATCGACTGCTATCGAACATTTTTCAGCCGAGAATACAGATGAAAATATATTTCGACAGAGCCCCTACGCACTACTTTAGCTGCATCTTCGTTCGAAGCATCGGCATTTCAACTTCGGTGTCAATCGGTGATCGAGACACCGCCGAAGGCGGCGAAACCGGTTACGACGAGGTCAGTCTCGTCAGTAGTGTTCTCGTGGCGTGGGCGGTCGTCGGAGGCACCACCCAGAACCGGCAGGACATCCATCTGGACGTTCCAGTCACGGGGGACGACGACCTCGACACCGCCGAATAGAGCAATCACGTTTATTTGTGCCGGTTGGTCCTCGATGCCAGCGTCACGCAGGTCAAGCTCTACCCCTCCGAACATAGCTGTCAGGTCTGCACCTTCGAACGCCTTCGACGTGTTGCGTTTCTCGACACCGCCGAACGCGGCGAATGCGTTAGTAAAGGCAGTATTGGTCGTCCGGGCACGTGATCGAACCTGTCCGAGAAGTATCGAGAGGCCAAACGCGATAACCAGAACTGGCCAGAACGCGACAACTTCATCACCGGTCGCATAGTCAAGCGCGACGAGTTGCCACGCCCCAGCGACGAAGATCAGTACGATCGGGCCGACGACGTTCCGAAACCGACTCTGAACGAGCGCCCAGACGCCGATTCCGACGAACAACACCGGAACGTACACCAGCAAGTCACTCGTGGAGACGAGCCCTGTCGTCTCCAGCAACAGCAACAACCCAACCAGAATGACGATGGATCCGAAGAGAAACTGGCTGGTTGGCACACGACGATTCGTTTTCGGGTTCATTGGTAACGAGGTGTCGGCAGTACAACAATCACGTTTCGATGAGATTGTAATGAGTGTCCGTAACAAGATAATGCCGGACTACTATCTCCGAACAGCGACCCGCCACTCGCTTCGAAACCACAGCAGTCCGCTCAGAGCATCCCGGCGACGAGAAACCGACCTCTGACGGGACATCGAACCGGCTGTTTCCGTCGCTTGGCGTCCGATCGGTCTCTCGAACCGTCTACACGTCACTCTCCGAGACACATATGTTGAAAGTGATCGTATCAACTGTCTTCGGGTGGTCGTAGGCACACCCGGTAGGCCGGAGTACTGTCGCGGAACGACAGGGTCGGTTTCGGGTGCGTAGCAAATGCCTATGTCACCGGGCGGTTAGATACGTAAGTAGCTCCGGGTATGCGTCTCAGACTAGTCTCACGGCGGCACACGACCCTCGCTCGAATCGCCACCACACCATATCGCCAGTGCGCTCCCGATTTCGAATAATGGTCGCTCCCTCATCCGTTCTCGATTCGTCGACCGTCCTGCTCGCCGGGGAGAGCGAGTGGCTCACCCAGTTTGCAGCGACGCTCGAATCACGGACGAACGCCGTCGTCCGGACGGCCGAAACCACATCGGCGGCGATCGATATCATCGAAGACGGGGGTATCGACTGTCTCGTCAGCGCGTACGCGCTGCCGGAGACGACCGGCATCGACCTCCTCAGAGCGGTCCGCGCCGAGACCACCACGCTCCCGGTTCTCCTCGGTACGACGACCGGGAGTGAGGCCATAGCCAGTACGGCCATCGAGGCCGGCGTCACCGATTACATCGCGCTCGCGGACTCGGCCGAGCAGCGGACCGACGAGATACTCGACCGAACCGAACGCGCGGTTCGGTCCGCACAGCGGTCGACCACGCAACGAGAGCGGGCCAGACAGTTCGACGCGGTGTTCAACGATTCCCGGGCGGCGACGTGGGTACTGGATCCGGACGGCTCGCTCGCTCGTGTGAACCAGACTGCACGGGAGCTGCTATCCGAGGACGTCGACACGCTCGTCGGCGACCCGTTCTGGACACTCCCGTGGTGGTCACGACCGGGCGCGGCGAACGCCGACGTCCGGCGTCTCGTCGAGCAGGCACTCGACGGGTCGTTCGGGAACGCAGTCGTCCAACAGCCGTTGGACACCGACGACCCGCGCGTCGTCGACCTCTCCGTTCGCCCCGTCGAGAACGAACGCGGTGAACTGGTCTCGGTCGTCGTCGAGGGCGTCGATATCACCGAACGTGTCGACCTCGAACGCGACCTCCGGCAATCGGAGGAACTCCACCGGGTGACGCTGAACAACATGACCGACACGGTCCTCATCACGAACGAGGACGGCGAGTACACCTACGTCTGTCCGAACGTTCACTTCATCTTCGGCTACACAGCCGAGGAGATTCACGAGCAAGGGACGATCGACGACCTCCTCGGGGCGGACCTCTTCGACCGTGCCGACCTCGCGGCGGACGGCGTCCTCAAGAACATCGAAACCACGGCCACGGACAAGGCCGGTCGCGAGCACACGCTCCTGATCAACGTTCGCGAAGTCTCGATTCAGGACGGGACGCTCCTGTTCAGCTGTCGCGATATCACGAAACGCAAGCAACGCGAGGAGGCGCTCGCGACCCTCCAGGAAACCGCCCGGGACTTCCTGTACGCCGAAACCCACCAGGAGATCGCTCAGCACATCGTCGACGACACGTCCGGTGTCCCCGACCTCGACGCGAGCGCGGTCTACCTCTTCGACGTCGATGCCAACGACCTCCGCCCGACGGCACACTCGGCGGCGATGCGGGCGCTCAACGGACCACTCCCGACCGTCCACGCCGACGGCGAGACGCTCGTAGGTTACAGTTTCGTCGAGGACGAGGCGCTGTTTTTCGACGACGTCCACGAGGCGGACCGACTCGAAAACCGGGCGACCGACCTCCGGAGCGTCGCCTACATCCCGCTCGGGGACCACGGCGTGTTCGTCGCTGGTTCGGAGCACGTCGGTGTGTTCGACGACGTGACCCGGGAACTGGCCGACCTGCTCGCCGCGACCGCCGAGGCCGCCCTCGACCGCGTCACACGGGAGTCTCGACTCCGCAAGCAGGACCGCACACTCCAACAGCAAAACGAACAGCTCACCGCCCTGAACCGAACGAACGAGACCATTCGAGAGATCGATCAAGCGGTCGTGCGAGCCGAGACGCGGGAGGAGATAGATCACACGGTCTGTGAGCTGTTGACCGCCGACGACCGGTTTCGGTTCGCGTGGATCGGCGCCGTCGACCCGACGACCGACACCGTCGAGCCCCGGGCGTGGGCGGGTTCCGAACAGGGGTATCTGGACAGTCAATCGTTCGCCGTCGACGGGACGACCGCGGAACCGGCCGGTCGAACCGCGGCCACCGGCGACGTGACGATGGTGACGAACGTCGCCGACGGGCTCCGTGAGGAGCAGTGGCGCAAAGACGCACTCGCCCGTGATTACCTCTCGGTGCTGAGTATCCCTCTCGTGTACAACGACCTCTCCCACGGGGTTCTGACAGTCTACACACCGTCCCGGGACGCCTTCGACGACACGACGAAGACCGTCTTGGCCGAACTCGGCGAGACGATCGCGTCCGCTCTCAGTGCCATCGAGCGGAAGAACGCGCTGCTCACGACGTCGATGACGCGAGTCGAGTTCGCGGTCGACGATCCGGCGTTCGTCCTCTCGCGGCTCGCACGGGACGCCGACTGTACGCTCTCCTATCAGGGCGGGATCCAGCAGTCTGCGGAGGGGAGCTACGTGTTCGTCACCGTCGAGGACGCGCCGCTGTCGGCTGTCGTCGACGCCGCCTCGCAACTCGTCGGTATCGACGACGTCCAGACCATCAGTACCGGTGACGAGGGTGGCGTCTTGCGACTCCGGCTCACGCAGCCGTTTCTCGCCTTGGAACTGGCCGACCACGGTGCCGTGTTCCGCGAAGCGACGGCCACACCGACCGCCACGACGCTCGTCGTCGACATCCCGGACAGTATCGACGTCCGAACGATCACGCAACTCGTCCGCGAGACGTTCGCTACGGTCGAACTCCGTGCCAAACAGACCCTCGACCAGACAGCCACACACGACCTGTATTCGAGAGTCCTCGATAAGCTAACCGAGCGACAGTTCGAGGTCGTCCAAACCGCATACTACAGCGGGTACTTCGAGTCACCGCGCGAGAGCACCGGGGAAGACGTCGCCGCGACGCTGGGCATCTCGCCACCTGCGTTCTACGCACACGCCCGGACCGTCCAGCGCAAACTGTTCGAGACGCTCTTCGAGGAGCACAATCTCCCCGCTTCCGCGAGGCAGGTTGAATAACGAACCCTCTTTGTCTCTCAGTGTTTGGTTGTTAACTACCGATTATTCCCTTATACACCTATTACTCACATCTAGAGTGCCCCGACCCAGTGTTGGCACTCGTGACCTCACTATGAGAGATGTCGAACCCAACCAAGACCGAGAGACCGCTTACGAGTGTTTCGAGTGTGGCAACATCGTCCTCGCAGCGGACAGCCCCGATAAGTGCCCGGATTGTGGCGGGGCGATGCGCAATCGCCATATACCCCTCGAATGACGATGGCCTCCACACCCGGGAGCGCCGGCGAGGAGTCCACGGAGTCGGCGACGGACCGAACCACGTCGGAATCAGCGCTTGAAACGGCCCGCCGCCAACTGCACCACGCTGCCGAGCACCTCGATATCGACCCCAACGTCGTCGAGCGACTCAGACACCCGAAGACAGTGCACGAGGTGACGGTCCCGGTAGAGCGTGACGACGGGACCGTCGAGGTGTTCACGGGCTATCGGGCCCACCACGACAGCGTCAGAGGGCCGTACAAGGGCGGCCTCCGGTATCACCCCGAGGTGACCAGAGACGAGTGTGTCGGTCTCGGGATGTGGATGACCTGGAAATGCGCCGTGATGGACCTGCCGTTCGGCGGGGCCAAAGGCGGTGTCGCCGTCGACCCCAAGGCGCTGAGCGCCGAGGAGAGAGAGCGACTCACTCGTCGGTTCGCACAGGAACTCCGTGACGTCATCGGCCCCAACCGGGACATCCCAGCGCCGGATATGGGGACTGACCCCCAGACGATGGCGTGGTTGATGGACGCCTACTCGATGCAGGAGGGCGAGACGATACCGGGGGTCGTCACCGGCAAGCCGCCGGTCGTCGGCGGTAGTGAAGGCCGCGAGGAAGCCCCCGGTCGCAGTGTCGCGATCATCACGCGGGAGGTCTGTGAGTACTACGACCGGCCACTCGAGGAGACGACGGTCGCGGTCCAGGGCTACGGGAGCGTCGGGGCGAACGCCGCACGGTTGCTCGACGACTGGGGCGGGACTGTCGTCGCGATCAGCGACGTGAACGGGGCGATGTACGACCCCGAGGGCATCGATACGGCGTCCGTCCCGTCACACGACGAGGAACCGGAGGCGGTCACGACGTACGCGGACACCGTGATATCGAACGACGAGTTGCTCACGCTCGACGTCGACGTCCTCGTTCCCGCAGCGCTGGGCAACGTGATCACCGAACAGAACGCCGACGCGATAGCTGCGGAGTTCGTCGTCGAAGGGGCGAACGGCCCGACGACGTCGGCGGCCGATTCGATCCTCGCGGAGCGGGACATCGTCGTGATCCCCGACATCATCGCCAACGCCGGCGGTGTCACGGTGAGTTACTTCGAGTGGCTACAGGACATCAATCGGCGGGCGTGGTCGCTCGAACGGGTGCACGACGAACTCGAGACGGAGATGCAGGCCGCCTGGCGGGCCGTCCGGACGGAGTTCGAACGCCGCGACGTCACGTGGCGGGATGCGGCCTACATCGTCGCACTCTCACGCATCGCCGAGGCACACGAAACCCGTGGGCTGTGGCCCTGAAGGCAGCGCCGTCGCGTCCGGCCGATCGCATCGCCCGTTTTGCAGAGCCGGCGAATCGGCAGTCGGCATATTAGGATGACGCCTCGACTGCGGGGTATGGAACGCCCAGACGCGTCGACGACACGCCGCGCTGTGGTGGCCGGTCTCGGGGCAGCGACCGTCACCGGTGGCGTCGTCTACGCAGGCGCGACGCTCGACAATCGGGGGACGGACACGGACACCACCTCCTCGGCCGACGACGTAGCGTTTCACAGAACCACCGGGTCGACCGGTTTCGGCATCGAACTCGACGGACATCCCGTTATGGGGAGTATGGACGCACCCCTCGATATGTACTACTGGGGGGACTACCAGTGTCCGTTCTGCCGTCGGTTCGAGGAGAACACGTTTCCGGCACTCGTCGACGACCACGTCGCTCCCGGTACCGTCCGCGTCGTCTTCATCGAGTTCCCCTATCTGAGTGCGGGGTCGATGACCGCGGCAGTGATGGACCGGTGTGTCTGGCGACAGGTTCGCGACGAGAACCCGCGCCGATACTGGGCGTGGCACTCGTCGGTGTACGATGCCCAAGGCGAGAAGGGATCGGGGTGGGCCAGCAGGTCGAACCTCCTCGAGATCACACGGGGAGTCGACGGTGTCGATGCGGCGGCCGTCGAAACCTGTATGGACGAGGACCGGACGGACATCGAGGCGGCTATCGCTACCGATATCGAGCGCGCACGCCAGCTCGGTTTCCGTGGCTCGCCGGCGTTCGTACTCTACAACCGCGACGCCGACGAGGCGGGGAAACTCGTCGGTGCACAGCCGAAAGAGCGGTTCGACGAGGCCATCACGACCGTCGAAAACGTATGATCGACCTCCGGGCCCACGTGATTCGGTTCCGCGGAGCGCTCGCCTATCCGCTCACGACGACCCGGCGCACAGTCCTGACACTCCTCGTCGCGGCCGTGACCTACTGCCTGCTCGTTTTGAGCTCGTTCCCGACCTACTCGATGCAGCTGTTGGGCGCCGATCTCGGGTACGTCGACGATGCAGTCATCGCGCTGACGGGAAACACCTACCGGACTGCGGGTGCGGGCGGCCTCGCGCTCGTCGTCGTGTACGCCATCACGACCGGTATCGCGGTGACGGGCGCACTCGGGCGTGTTCGGTCGGCCGGTCGACCCGACGCGCGTGGGCTCTCTGCCGTGTTGCCCGGGCTCCTCGCCTCCGGTTGTGCGAGCTGTGGGGCAGGCGTCCTCGGACTGGTCGGCTTTGCCAGCGCACTCGCGACACTGCCGTTCGACGGGAACCTCCTCCGGCTGGCAGGCCTGCTCTTGCTCGTGGGCTATCTCTCCCGGCTCGGTGACCCGCGACACTGTACCGTCGCGTCGGCAGTCGAATCCGAGTAGCGGCCGTCACGCCTCACAGGAACAGTCCGTATCGAGTCGATAGCGGACCACGAGGCCGACGAGGCCGACTGTCAGTGCCGTGACGAGCACGCGGACGAGCCCACCACCTACCGCCGCCGTCGCCCCGCCGCTGACCGTGGCGCCTGCCGCGCCAGTCGCCGCCGGTGTTGCGAACAGACAGCAGAGGCTCACGACACCACCGAGCCCGAGCAGTGGCCACCGGGCAGTCGTCGTCTCGCCGTCCCCGTCCGAAGTCGTGTCCGTGGATGCCATCGTTCTCCCTCCGGACACTCACTCGGGTGTGGTTCCCGTCGGTTCGCCGTCGACACACTGCTCGCAGGGTCGCTGCCTGCGGACGTAGAGCAAGCCCCCGAACAGAGCCACACTGACAACTCCGAAAAGCGGGCGAAGGGGGTCGAAGTACGTCATAAGAGCGGAACTGCCGAACAGTGTCAGCAAGACGGCGTTACAGACTGGACAGCCGAACGCTAGAAATCCGAGAACCGTACTCGCGCCGGCGGTCGTGTCCGCTCCGGTCCCGCCGGGCGCTCGCTGGACGGTGTACAGACCCAGAAAGCCCGCGGTCAACAGGAGAAACGCGTAATCGAGGCCCGTTCGCGGCACCATCCGAACGTACACCGGGTTCGGTATCAGCCCCGTCACGAGACCGAACAACGCGAACGACCCGACGCCGAACCCAGTCGCCTTGCGGAGACGCCTCCCGAACTGCTGCATACACGCACCCGTTCACACCTGTGGAAGTAAAGTCGACTGCCGATTTGCACGCTCGGCAAACCGAGGTACGAACCGTCGGTTCTTTCAGTGCCACCGTGGGACAGTGTCCTATGAGCAACGGTGGCGAGCAGGCTCCCGAGGCCATCTTTCAGTTGCTCGCCGACGAGTACGCACGACGGATTCTGCTGGCGGCCGATAGGGAACCACAGACGGCCAAGGAGCTCAGCCGTTTCTGCGACGCATCGTTGGCGACGGTTTACCGCCGCGTATCCACACTCGAAGAGCACGACCTCGTCGACGAGCACTCGACTGTGGATGCCGACGGCTCACACCGCCGGGTGTTCGAGACGACGCTCGAAGAACTCCACGTCGAACTCTCGGACGGGGACCTCGACCTCTCGGTGGCGACACGTGACGAACTCGCTGATACCTTCACGTCCCTCTGGACGGATATCCGGGACAGCACATGATACAGCCACCGATACTCCTCGCAAAGCTGATCACGCTCGTTCTCAGCCTCGTCGTCGCCTCGCTGGCGTACCACGGCTACCGGCGAAGCGACCGCGACGCGATGCGGTACGTCGCCGCCGGCTTCCTGTTCATCGGCGTCGGCGCCATCTGTGAGAGCCTCGTCTATCAAGTTCTCGGCACGTCGCTCCTGTCGGCGGCGCTCCTCCAGGCGGCACTCGTCTCTGGCGGCCTGTTGCTCATCCTGGCGTCGCTCACGTTCGAGGGAGACACCAGCGGCGCCTGAGGCTGCCACTCGGTGTACCCGTCGTAGAGGGCGGTGACGACCGTCGCCAGACTCGTGACGAGGGCGATGTCCCACCGCAGTTCGGCCTGTCGGGGACGGGATGCCGGAACGGTGTCTGGCCTGCAACGCACCGCGGAAAACGATACTGAAAATGCGGGAGGACTGATCCCCATCCCGCTCACCGCTCGGGACTCCTGAGTGCGGCGACGATGCCGCCGACGGCACCGAAGACGGCGGGGAACACGACCCCGGCAACGAGAACCGCCGGCAGGAGTTCGGGGTAACCGCTGAATCGGGCGCCCCCGCCCTCCGCCGAGACGCGGAACACTACTGCGCCGACGACCGACAACGCCAGATACGGCGGGACGACGAGGCCACCGACGACCGCGCCGTCGCCCACCTCGGTGACGCCGTGGAACCGCCCGACCGCCAACCCGGCGCCGACAAGCAGTGCCACCGGAATCAGGTACACGAGTGGCGTGAACCCGTCACCGCCGACGAACGACACCGCACTCGACCCGCCGAACCCGAGGAAGCTACCCTCGAGTACGGTGTCGACGAAGTGGCCGTTGAAGAACACCCAGCCGACGAAGTCGATGCCGCTGGCGCTATCACCGGCGCCATCGGCTATCTCGCCCAGTTCGGAGTCCTCGATGCGAGCGAGGACGATCAGTGCCGTGAGCACGTAGCCGACGATCCACGCGGCAGCGCCGGCGACGGCACCCTCCTCAGCGGGAGGTCGTCGGCGTCGCCTGTCGGGGACATACCCACTGGACTCGTGACCGCCCAAAGAGCGTTTCGACCGGTTGACTGTCACGAGACGGTGGCACCCTACGCTTTGACCCACACGCTCCGGAGTTCGTACCGCGTGACGTCCTCGGTGTCGATAGTGAGGGGGAACTCCATATCCGTCGACTCCCCGACGCCGACCGGTTGGACCAGTTGTCTGCCGGCCTCGTGGAGCCTCTCGCCGTCGTCGTCGAGAAACCTACAGGTGACGTTCGGGACCTGCCCCTCCGTCGTGATCCGTTCGTCGCCGTCGTTCTCGGCGGTGACCTCGACGAGGACGCGGGTCCCGGACGCCGTCCCTTGGGTCGCGTACTCGTGGGAGAAGACCAGCGGCGTCTCGTTGGCCGCCACTTCGCCGTCGACCCGGTTCCGCGAGCATCCGGCCAACAGTACCCCTGCGCCTGCTCCCGCCGTCCCGAGGAACGTCCGTCGGTGCATACTCCCGCTGGAAGGAGGCCAGCCCTCAATGTATCGTCCGTAGAGTCCGGACTCGGGGTCACACGCGCCGCTCGGTCGCGGTCGCTCGCTCGACCAACCGCTCCAGATCCGGCACCTCGAAGGTCGGTTCGGCCGAGAGCGTCACGTCCGCGACGTGGTCGCGCCGCAGGTAGGCCGCGTCGATGCCGGCCCGCTGTGCGGCGACAACGTCTTTCTCGGAGTCGCCGACGTACAGGGCGTCCTCGACGCCCAGATCAGCCACCGCGGCCTCGACGTACTCCGGTTCGGGCTTGCGCGCCGCGGCACCCGACAGCGTGGGTCGCCGTCCACGCGCCGTCTCGAACTCCGGCAGGTCGTGGAACGCCAGCAGGAACTCGATGGTCGCGTGCTGGTTGTTGCTCACCAGCGATGGGACAGGACAGGTCGGCCAGCGCGGCCACGTCGTCGTAGACGGGCTTACCGCCCGCCCGGACGTGGGTCTGCTGTGCGAGGCTGGCGGTCAACTCGCGGTAGTGCCAGAACGCCTCGGGGTCGATACCGTGCTCGCGGGCCGTTTCGGTCGGCACCTCGTCCTCGGTGACCGACCGGCGGGCGACCGAGCGGTCGATGTCGACGCCGAACGCGTCGAAGGCGTCGACGACGGCGTCGACCAGCACCGCGGTGTCGGTCGGTTCGACCAACACGCCGTCACAGTCGAAGACGACGGCGTCGTAGGTGTCAGTCATCGGCCGGCACCTCCGTCTCGGGCGGCGCGTGGTCGGCACCGACACACCGGGCCACGTCCGCGACCGACTTCATCTCGAAGACGAAGTAGTTCGCCGGCACGGCATCGACGACGGACTCGTAGTCGGGTAAGGGCCGGTGCTGGTCGGCGGTGCCGTCGTTGTCGTGGAGGTGACAGACGCGGATGCGGTGGCCGAACTGCTCGACGAACGTCCGCCAGTCGTGGCCGTTGGCCTTCGCGTGGCCCACGTCCAGCGTGACGCTGAGGTACTGTGGCGGCACGTCGACGGAGTCGACCATCGCGGCCAAGTCCGCCGGCGTCGTCGTGTAGCGCCGTTTGCGCTCGTCTATCGGTTGGTTCTCCAGACACAGCGAGACGCCGACCATCTGGGCGTACTCGGCGCACTCGGCGAGCGACCGGCGCGCGTTCTCGCGGGCCTGCTCCCGTACCCACTCGGGGTACCGCTTCGGGACCGACCCGCCGTGGACGACGACGCTCGTGGCGCCTGCGGCGGCCGCATCGTCTAACGTCTGTTTGACGCGTTCGACCGAGTCCCGCCGGACCGTCTCGTCGTAGCTCCCGACGTTCCAGTCCCGGAACGGGGCGTGGTAGGTGACGCTGACGCCGTAGTCGTCGGCCAGTTCCCGAACGCGCTCGGGGTCTGGCGTGTCGGGATGGCCGGCCAGATACTCCCGCTTGAACTCGACGTGGTCCAGCCCGATGGCCGTGACGTACTCCATGAACTCCGCGACGCTCGTCCCGAACCGGACGTCCATCGCCGCGCCGATGCGGTGGTCCGTCATCGCCGGCCCCCCGCGGTGGCGTCGGCGCGGTACACCGGCCGCCCGGCGACCAGCGCGCTCGTGACCGTCGGTGCCGGCTCCCGGTCGACGACGATCAGGTCCGCCCGTTTGTCCTCCTCGATCCGACCCCGGTCGGGAACGCCCGCGGCGTCGGCGGGGTTCGCGCTGACCCGTGCGACCCGTTCGGGGAGGGACTCGCCGGTGTCGACGAACACCGACGCCAAAAGCGACGGCGGGTGGTAGTCTGCGACCAGCGTATCGACGACGCCGGCGTCGATTCCCTCGGCGGTGGCGAGGTTGCCCCACTGGCTCCCGCCGCGGACGAGGTTCGGCGCGCCCATCGCCGTCGTCATCCCGGACTCGGCCGCCGCTTGTGCGGTCTCAAGCGTGATGGGATACTCGGTGATATCGACGCCCGACTCCGCGAGTCGCCGGACCTCCGCGGGGTTCTCGTCGTCGTGAGAGGCCGTCACCGCACCGGCGGCGTGTGCCCTGTCGACGACCCGGTCGATCCGGTCGCGTATCGTCGCCATCGGGATGTCGGTGCGCTCGTCGATTATCTCGTCGGCCTCCTCGGCGGTGTGCTCGTCGGCGCTCTCGTAGTACTCCCGGAAGGCCTCGACGTCCCGGAACTGGCCCTTGCCGGGGACGTGACTCATCACGGACACCAAGTCGGCGTCGCCGTTGTCGAGTACGTCGAGGACGGCCTCGACACACCGCGTCTGTGTGACCTCACACCGGGCGTGCAGGCGGTGGTCGGCCAGCAGGTCAGTCGCTTCCGAGATGGCGTCGGTCAGCGTCGCCGCCAGTTCCGGCGAGCGGTCGGCCTCCTCGTCCAGTTCGAAAGAGATGGCGTGGAACTTCGTGGTGATGCCCGCGGCGACGTTCGCGCGGTCGGCCGAGGCCAGCGCGAGGGGAATGTCCATCCGGGCGCCCGAGCGCGGGTGGAGGTGGCCCTCGATGTCGTCTCCGTGGAGGTCGATCAGTCCGGGCAGGACGAGACGGCCCTCGGCGTCTATCACAGTGTCCGCGCCGGCGTCCACGTCGCCGACCGAGACGATGCGGTCGCCCTCGATGCGGACGCCGCCCTCTATCACTGCCTCGGGCGTGACGAGTCGCCCGCCGACGACCGCGACGGAACGCTCGGCGGCCTGTGCGGTCGAACTCATCGGCCCACCTCGCCGTCGAACGCCTCGACCGGCAGGACCGCCTCCAGAGCGCCATCGTCCAGCACGACCACCCGGTCGGCGACGGCCGCGACCACGTCCGTATCGTGGAAGACGCCGACGACGGTGGTCCCGTCCCCGAGGGACGTCTCCAGCAGGTCGATAGCGTCCCGTCGCGTCTCCGGGTCCAGCGCGCTGGTCGGTTCGTCCAGCAACAGCAGGTCCGGGTCCGGAGCCAGCGCCTGCGCGAGGTTGACACGCTGGCGCTCGCCGCCGGAGAACGTCGCGGGGTAGGCGTCCCACAACGCCTCGGGGACCGAGAGGGCGTCGAGCAACTCACGGGCGCGGTCCCGGGCCGCCTCCGTCGGCGTCCCCTGTTCGACCAGCGGTCGGGCCACCACGTCGACGGCGGGGACCCGCGGTATCTCGTCGAGGAACTGGGAGGTGTAGCCGATGGCGTCCCCGCGGAGACCCATCACGGTGCGGTCGCCACAGGAGGCTAAGTCGACCGTCTCTTCGTCCTCGGCACCGTAGTAGCGGACGCTCCCGGCGGTCGGATCGTACGTCCGGTAGAGACACTTCAACAGCGAGGACTTGCCGCTGCCGGACTCCCCGACGACCGCGAGGAACTCCCCCTCGCGGACGTCGAACGATACGCCGTCTAGCCCGACGACTTGCGTGTCGTCGAGCACGTGCACGTCGAAGGTCTTCTCTAAGCCTTCGACTGATAGGGCTGTCATAGTACTGAGTTGATGAGGGTCTGGGTGTACTCGTGGTGGGGGTCCTCCATCACGCGATCCGTGAGTCCGGACTCGACGATGCGGCCGTGGCGCATCACCAGCGTCCGGTCGGCCAGCAAGCGGACGACACCGAGGTCGTGTGAGACGACGATTGCCGCGACGCCCTCCTCGCGTTGGACGCGCCGGAAGGTGTCGAGCACTCGGGCCTGGACGCTGACGTCCAGTCCCGTCGTCGGTTCGTCGAGGACGACCAGGTCGGGGTCGGTCGCCAGCGCACGGGCGATCTGGACGCGGCGCTGCATCCCGCCCGAGTACGTCCGCGTGGGGTCGTCCATCCGGGCGACCGGTATCTCCGTCTCCTCGAACAACTCCCGGACGCGCGCTCGCACGTCCTCGTAAGAGCGCCACCCGGCCGAGAGGAGCTTCTCGGCGACGTTGCCGCCGCCGGTGAACTCCAAGTCGAGGCCGTCCCGGACGTGCTGGTGGACCAGAGAGATGTCGCCCGTCCGCAGGTCGTGGCGGGTCTGGTAGTCCACGTCCAGCAGGTTCCCGTCGTGGCCGGCGTAGGACACCTCGCCGCCGACGGTCGCCTCCGGGTCGCGTTCCAGCGCCAGCGCCTCGGCGAGGCTTGACTTGCCCGACCCCGACTCGCCGACGATGCCAAGCACTTCGCCTCCCTCGACGTCGAGGTCGGCCTCGGCGCAGGCGACGACGGTCCCGCAGTGGGGACACTGGTTGGTCCCGGCGCGGTCGCCGGTCGCGTCGCGGCAGTCCGGACACCCCGGCCCGTACAGCGTCTCGACGCCCGACGCCTCCAACAGGGTCACGCCTCACCACCCCCGTTCCCGTCGGCGTCCGGTGTCGCCGGGCCCCAGTCGACCCCGGAGCGGTCGAGATGGTGGTCTTTGAGCAGGTCAGGGTCCCCGCGGCGTTTTGCACAGAAGCTCGAATCGTTGCAGGCGTAGCGCGTCTCGAAGCCGTCAGCGTCGTCGTCCGCACCGCCGTTCCCCTCCCCACCCGCTCCGCCCGCAGCCGACCCGGGCTCCTCCGAGACCTCCACGAGATAGGTGTCGGTCGAGCCGCAGGCGTGACACTCCTGCTCGGCGAAGCGCTCGACGGTGAACGCCCGGTCCTCGAAGGCCAACGGCTCGACGGCCGTATGCGGCGGCACGGCGTAGATGCGGGCCTCCCGGCCCGCCGCCAGAATCGTCAGGTGGTCGGCGTCGTCGAGTTTCGGCACGTCCCACCGCGGGATGGGCGAGGGGTCCATCAGGTACCGGCCCGCGACCATCGTCGGGTACCGCGAGGCGATGTTTATCTCGCCGTACTCGACGACGTTCTCGTAGAGGTGGACCCACATCTTCCCGTAGTTCTCGTGGGCGTGTCGCCGCCGGTTCGCGGCGTCCGAGGGGTCGACCTTCCGCAGGGCGTCGGTGATCGGAACCTGCAACACGAGGCGTTGGTCGTCGGTCAGCACCTCCTCGGGGATGCGGTGGCGGCTCTGGATCAGGTCCGCCTCGGTCGTGTCGGCCGTCGTCGACACCTCGGCGGTGTTTGCCGCGAGTCGCCGGATGTTGGCGGCGTTGACGCTCTCGTCCGCGCCTTGGTCGATCACCTTGAGCGTGTCCTCGGGTCCCAGAAGCGACAGCGACGCCTGGATGCCGCCGGTTCCCCACCCCCGGGCCAGCGGCATCGGCCGCGAGGCGTACGGCACTTGGTGGCCGGGGATGGCGACGGCCTTCAGCATCGACCGTCGGACCTCCCGTTTGGTGTGTTCGTCGAGGTAGGCGTAGTTGTACCCCGACAACCCCTCGGTCTCGACCGCCGAGAGCGCGGCGTCGACGGAGTCTGTCGGCACCGCCGTCCCGCCGCCTGTCGATTCGTCCCGTGACTCGGTAGTGGTGTGTTCAGTCATCGTTGCTCGCCTCCGCGACCGGTGGCTGTTCGGCGGCGTCGTCGCCGCCCGAATCGACCGCTCCCGCTTCGCCCACGCCCTTCCGTTCGCGGATCGACCGGATTCGGTCCAGAATGGACTGGAACGTGACGTAGTGGGGGAGTTTGAGGTGTTCGATGAAGCCGAAGGCGTCCATCCCGTCGATAGTATCGAGGACGAACTCGGCGTTCTCGGCCGGTTCGTCGTCGCTGTCCAGTTGGATCGAGGCGTCGAGGATTGTCATCCCGATTGCCTTGCGCTCGTTGCGGCCGAACGTCAGGCCGTAGCCGAACGCGAACTGCGGGTCCGCCCGCTTCTCGTAGACGGGGACGACGGCTTCGGACTCGGTCACGTCGGCGTGGGTGACCGTCACCTCCTCGTCGGTGTAGGGATGCTCGATGCGCACGGGGAGGCGGCCGACCCGAACCTCCGCCAGCGTCGGGTGGACCTGCCCGTACCCCCGGAGCGCGGAGTAGCCCAGCGCGGTCACTGCGCCCGTCTCGCCGCGGGCGAGTTCCTGGAGCACCGCGTCCCGGTCGGGCGGATGCGTCACCGACTCCCGGGTGGTGTCCGTCGGTTCCTCGACGTCGGGTTCGTCCGGTTCGTGGAGCAATCCCTCCGACCGGAGGAGTTCCGTGACGTTCGTGAGTCGCTCGGGGTCACCCTCGTCGCAAGGTCCCACGCCTCGGTCGGGTCGGTCTGCTCGCCCGCTTCGAGGTCGAAATCAAGCAGCCGCTGGGTGTAGTCTTTCGTCGCGCCGAGAATCTGCCCACCGGGCACGTCCTTGAACGCCGGGGACACCCGCCGGGAGGCGATCATCTCGCCCGGGTCGACCGCGGGCGTCTCGTCGTACCGCTCCAGCGTCGAGCGGTAGGCCCGCAACAGGAAGGCGGCCTCGACGGTGTCGCCTTGGGCCTGTTTGACCGCCAGCGCGGCCAGTCGCGGGGCGTAGAGGCCGCCCTCGCTCATCGCCTGAGCGGTGAGCCGTCCGAGTTGCTCGTCCAGTTGGTCGACGCTCACGTCCTCGCTGTCGCCGGCGAGACGCTGTTTCTCGAAGAGGTCGGCCGCCCGCTGGATTATCTCCTCGCCGGCGGCGACGGCGACGTACCCCATTCAGGCCACCTCCATCGTCACCGACCGCGGGACGGCAGCGACCCGGTTTTCGGCCGCGAAGATAGCGTCGACGCCCCGGGGGTAGTCGGACTGGGCTTGGGCCAGCGCCGCCAGTGCCGATTCGGGAAGGGACACCGACAGCGTCGCGGTGCCGTCGACGCCGGGACCCGAGAGCGTCACCGTCGTCCCTTCACCGGACCCGGCGGCGACGGACGCGACGCGGTAGACGACGGTCGCGCCCTCGCTGGGTTCGACAAGCGACCCGCGCTTGCAGGCTCGCACGTCCACGCGGGAGTGGTCCCGGACGTGGACGATATCGGCGTTCTCGGCGGCGGCCGCTTCGAGGCGGCCCTGCCCCGAGAGGGCGTCCCGGAGCGAATCGTCGTCGGTCGCTATCGTCACCTCGTGGTCGACGAAGGTGGCGACGACGGCGTGGTCGGCGGGCGCGGGCACCGCCTGCACTGTCCCCGGTCGGCTCATCGCCGAGAGGAGGCCGTCGAAGGTCCGCCGCGTCTCGTGGACCGGGTCGATGCCGAGCGCCCTCACTGTTGGTCCTCCATCGTCTCGAACTCGACGGCGGTGTGTTTGCTCTCGGCCCACGACTGTCGGCGCCGTTCGCGCTGGCGGGTCGCTGTGTCCTCGAGGGCGTCGACGATAGCGGGTGTCCGCTCGTGACCGCCGGCCACCGCCGCGTCGACGATAGCGCCCGAGAGCGCGGCCCGTTCGGCCTTGCCGGGGACCATTGCGAACCCGCGCTCGCCGGCCAGTTCGACCTCCGCGGGCGTGACCAGCACCTCGCCGAGGTTGAACGGCCGCCGTTCGACCGGTTCCTCGACGCGTTGCATCAGCAACTGCGGCCGCGGTTCCTGACGGACCGACAGCGGCGGGTCGTCCTCGAGTACCTCGTTGGCGAACCGGGCGAGCGTCGCCGCCTCGCAGGCGGCAATCAGCTCGAACCGGTCCGATCTGTCGTGTGGATCAACCATCACTCGGGGGAAACACACCCCAACTACCGCATAAGAATTCGCTCGGTACTCTCTGGTCTCTCCCGGACGTAGTGGTTCGTTCCCCCTCCCGGCATCGAGCGTCCGGACGAGTACGGACGCCGCTCGGTAGCCGAGTACTCCGGCCGCTATCGAGCGCGTGCGACAGGGACGCTGTGGACTCTACCCAGCCAACCGTTATTCGACCCGTTTGCAAGAACAGAGATGATGTCCGACGACACGAGCAGGAGCGAGGGGGTACCGGCAGCAAACGACAGTTCCTCGATCAGTCGCCGGCGGTTGCTCGCCGGGAGCGCCGCGACGGCCGCGACGATGGGAATCGCGGGGTGTGGCGGTGTGCTCGGCGGCGGCAGTTCCTCCGGCGCGGAGACCGTCACGATGCTGCTCACGCCCGGGACACCCAGTGACGCCCGGCGACGCTACAAGCCCGTCCAGAATCTCCTCAACGCCGAGGTCGACGGCGCGGAGTTCGAGATGACGGTCCCGACGGACTACTCGGCGATCCGTCCGGCTATGGAGAGCGAACAGGCCGAGATCGGAATGGACGACGTGACGGTGCTCTCGAAGCCGGATATGATGGATATCTACGGCACGACCGTCACCGGGGGGTCGGCGTTCTACTTTTCGATGATGGTCGTGCCGCCGGAGTCGACCATCGGCGGCCCCGAGGACGTCGAGGGCAAGACGTGGGCGTTCGCCGACCGGCTCTCGACCAGCGGTTCGATCTTCGCGCTGTACGCCCTCCAAGAGGCCGGACTCGACATCGGCGACGCGCCGAAGGGCGACCCGGTCGACTTCGACGGTAGCTGGACCGACCACGATCAGGCGCTCCAGCGGGTCAGCCAGGGCAAGGCAGACGGCGCGACGACCTGGAGCGGGAACGGCCTTCCTCACCTCCCGGAGGACCACGACCTGCCGGACCGCGTTCAGGAACAGGATTCGTTCATCGAGACGATGGGGACCGAGACGCCGCAGTTCAAGGCGGTCTGGTGGTCGTTCCCGATCCCGAAACAGCCGATGTACGCCCGCAAGAGCTGGGAATCCGACATCAAGACGGAGGCCGGCGAAGTGCTCCGGAACTCGACGAAAGACAAGATAGAGGAGCACTATCCGGACGACTACAACGAGGAGGAACTCCCGTTCACCACGTTGAACGACACCTCTATCGACGATTACCAGCCAGTCATCGAGCGGATGAACGCCGTCGGCATCGACCCCGCGGCGTAACAGACCACGTTCTGAGATGGAATTCCAATGAGTACACTCAAAATAGAGAACCTCTCGAAACAGTACGGCGACGTGACGGCGCTGGAGGACGTGTCCTTCGAGATAGAGGACGAGTTCGCGGTGTTGCTCGGCGAGTCCGGCGCCGGCAAGTCGACGCTGCTCCGGTGTATCAACGGGCTGACCGAACCCACCTCGGGGTACATCGCCCTCGACGGCGAGGAGGTCCGCGGCTCCCAGACGGACGTGGGGATGATCTTCCAGCAGCACAACCTCGTCGACGGCGTCTCGGCGTATCTCAACGCGCTCACCGGCTCGCTCGACCGCGTCTCGATGCTCAAGAGTATGCTCCAGTGGCAGTCCCGCGAGGACAAACTCCGGGCGCTCGAGGCCTTAGAGACCGTCGGGTTGCTGGATGAGAGCCACCAGCGCGTCTCCCAGATGTCCGGCGGCCAACAGCAACGGGTCGGCATCGCTCGCGCTCTCGTGCAGGACCCGCGGCTGTTGCTCGCGGACGAACCGGTCGCAAGCCTCGACCCCTCGAGCGCCGAGACGGTGATGGGCTACCTCCGGAAGGCCGCCGGCGAACACGACGTGACCGCCTTGGTGAGCCTCCATCAGGTGAACATCGCCGCGTACTTCGGCGACCGGTTCATCGGCCTCCGCGACGGCGAGAAACTGTTCGACGTCCGGCGCGAGGAACTCACACCGGAACTGATCGACGACCTCTACGGCAGCGTCGAGACCGTCGGCCTCGCCGATCAGGAGGAGACGGTCGAGGAGATACTACACGGCGACGGGGACGACCCGGACGACACCGCGCCGCCGGAGACCGTCCCGCAGGAGATCGAAGCATGAGCGCGCCGTCGTCCGACGATAACTCGATAGCGACGTACTTCGGCTACGGCGAGATCGGCGACTCCGACGCCGAACAGAAGCTGCAGGATATGAAACGCCGGAAGACCCGGCGGCGGCTCTGGACGCTGGCCGGCATCGTCGCCACCTACGCGCTGTTTTACGCCAGCCTGCTGGTCATCGAGTTCAACCTCGCGGAGTTGGTCGGGCAACTCGGCCAGTTCTACGATGCGCTGCTGGAGTACTTCCCGCCGACGACGTACTTCGGCATCCCGTTCGTCGACCTCGGCGCGTACCTCGACTTCATGATCGCGGAGAACCTGATCCTGACTATCGAGGGCGGACAGATCGTCTGGGGCGCGATGTTCGTCACGCTGGCCGTCGCCTTCGCCGGGACGGTGCTGGGCCTCCCGCTGGCGCTTTTCTTCGGCGTGATGTCCAGCGAACGGGTCGTCCCCTACCCGTTCAACTTCCTCTTTCGCGGGACGATGAGCCTCATCCGCGCCATCCCGGGGCTGGTGTGGTTCCTCATCCTGATCCCGCTGGCGGGCGTCACGCCCTTCACCGGTGCGCTGGCGATTATGGTCGACACCACCGGGTATCTGGGTCGGCTGTTCACCGACGAACTCGAGGAGATAGAGGACGGCCCCATCGAGGGCATCCGTTCGACCGGCGCGAGCCGCACACAGATCGTCTCCTTCGGGATGTTGAGTCAGGTGTTCCGGCAGTTCATCGCGTGGATCGCTTTCGACCTCGAACACAACGTCCGCGCGGCGGTCGGCCTCGGGATCATCGGGGCCGGCGGTCTGGGGCTCGAGCTGTACATCCAGCGCCAGACGTTCAACTACACCAATATGATGGCCTGTATCATCCTGATCTTCCTGCTGGCGGCCTCGGTCGAGTTGATCAGCCAGCGGGTCCGCTCGTCGCTCCGTGAGGACGACGACGTCGAGCAGTCGGGCATCCTCGAAGCCTTCGTCAACGCGCCGAAGAAGATCCTCACCTCGACGATGGGCCGCCGCGACCGATGACCTACTACGAGGCGTACGGCCCCGAGCGGACACGCGACCTCGGGCCCGAACCGACGCTGCACGACCCCGTCTCGATCACCGAGAGCGAACTCGGCGCGTGGACGGAGGTCCGCGAGCACGCGCGCCTGCACGAGTCGGCAATCGGCGACTACACGTACCTGATGGAGCGAGTCCAACTGGACCACGCGACCGTCGGGAAGTTCGGTAACGTCGCCGCCGACGCGCGGTTGGGGCCGACGAACCATCCCATCGACCGCCCCTCTGCCCATCACTTCACGTACCGCGCCGGGATGTACGGCCTCGGCGAGGACGACGACTCGGTGTTCGAGTGGCGGGCCGACCACCCGGTCGAAGTCGGCCACGACGTGTGGATCGGTCACGGCGCCGTCGTCCTGCCGGGCGTCACCATCGGTAACGGTGCCGTCGTCGGCGCGGGCGCAGTCGTCGCCGACGACGTCGACCCATACACCGTCGTCGCGGGCGTCCCGGCCGAACCGATCCGCCGGCGCTTTCCCGCGGACGTGGCCGCCCGCATCGAGGCGACCGAGTGGTGGGAGTGGGACCACGAGACGCTGGCCGACCGTCTGGAGTCGTTCCGTGATCTGGAGACGTTTCTGGATCGCCACGCTCCCGATGCGATCAACTCCGTGGCATCGGACTGACTCGTCCCGAGCGATCGACTGTAGGATCGATATCCCCCTCTGTACGTATGCCAGACGACGTATCTGAACGGCGCGCTGTCCGCCTGACCGGCGCGGTTGTTCTCGTGATCGGTGCCGCTCTCCTCGTCAACGTCGCCTTCGGCTTCGTGGAAGTGGGCGAGCAGCGCTACCGCTACCAGGCCGTCGATGCGACCCCCGGCGAGACGACGTTGTTCCCGGAAGACAGTCCCGACCACGTCGACGGCATCGACTGTCTGGACGAGGAGAGTCACCTCTGTGCGCTTGAGTTGTCGATGCTCGAACGCCAACCGCGGGCGAACGAGTCCACGCCGTCGGTGTCGGTGACGGTCTCTGCGTCCGTCGGCAGTAGCGACGTCCGGTTCGCGTTTCACAAGGGCGAGTTCTACCCGTTCGACGGCCAGTACTACGAACGGACGCACGAGGACGGTCAGATCGCCCTCCGGCCCGTCTCCGAGCGGGCGGTCTTCGAGCGAATCGCCGTCGGCACCGGGAGTCTCTCGGAGCCCGCTCGACGGGCGCTGTCCGGACCGACGACGGGCGAGCGACCGCTTGCCGCTGTTGGGACCGTGGTCCGGACCGACGACGGCTACGTCGTCCTGAAGAGCGACCGTCTCGACGATGGCGACCCGCTGTTGCGGTGGACGGCTATCCTCCTCCAGTTCCCCGTGGGGGCGACACTGAGCGTCCGCGGCTGGCGGTCGGTCCGGGACCCTCAGATCTCGGCGTGATCGGGCTGGACGCCCGAGTGGAGCCGGACCGCTAGTTCGGCGGCGTCGACCCAGTAGTAGATGGCCCGCTCCAGCGCCCGGGTGACGGCGACGAGGTAGCCGTACATATCGGGGTCGTAGGCAGTCACCAACTCGAACAACTCGTCCAAATCGCGGTGGACCGCCTCCTCCTCGTCCCGAAGCGTCTCGTGGGCGGCGAGTTCACAGTCGAACAGTATCGCCGAGAAGTAGTCGTTGATGGCCGCGCCGGACTCGAAGATGTCGGCCATCCGCTCGCCGACGATGCCCGTCGTGTCGGTGTCCTCGCGGTCGACCACGTCGGCGATGAAACAGGCCCGGTCGCCGATGATCTCCAGATCCGTGGCGATGGTTGCGAGGTCGGCGGCGACGCGGTTGCCCGGCCAGTCGGTCGTCAGCGTGTAGGATTTCAGTTCCGACAGCGTCGCGGCGTAGCGCTCGTTTGTCAGCGACTCCAGCGTCTCGGCCGAGCGGTCGACCGACTCGCCGGCGAAGGCGGCCCGCGCGGCGTCGTACTGTCGGGTCGTTACCGACTCCAGCCGGTCCAGAAGCGCTAGCACGTCCGCTCCGGGGCTGTCGTCCCCGGGTCCGCCGCGCAGTTTCGAGACGTGGTCGGCACTGGCGTACAGGGCGTCGTCGTCGACGACGTACCCCTTCCGGACCGCCCCCTCGGCTTTCAGTTCCTGGAGTAACTCCGAGAGGTACTGCTCGGAGATACCGACGGCGCGGGCCAGTTCCGCTTTCGTCTGCGGTGCCGTCCGGTCTATGGCCTCGACGACCTGTACACGCGTCGCCTCGCGGCCGCCGACGCCCAGCGAGCGCCCGTACATCTGGCGGGACATACCTGCCCGTCTCGACTGGCCGGCATAGGTGTGGTCAACAGACACTCCGGACTAGTCCGTACTCGACCCGTCCGGACCCGCCGCCGTCGTGGCCGCTCACCACACTCGATACGTATCTCTCCGTACCGGTATGGACGGGTCATACCAACGGTTAGGTCGGGCCCGGTCCCAGCGAGACTGTATGGAGACACGAAAGGTCCAGCTCTCCGGGGGAACGACCTACACCGTCTCGCTGCCGAAATCGTGGGCGAACGAGCACGGCATCGACGCCGGATCGACGCTGTCGCTGTACCCGAACGGGGACGGGACGCTGTTGGTCGAGGTGGACGCCGACAGGTCGACCGACACCCGCACGGCGACTATCGACATCTCCACGGCGTCGGCCGACGCTGTCCGACAGCGCATCCACGCGCTCCACGCCGTCGGGTTCGACGCGGTGACGCTACTCGACAGAGCGGGCCACGCTACCGAGACGCGCGCCCTGATCGAGGACACCGTCTCGAACCTCTCGGGGTTCGAGTTGCTGGAGGCCGGGGACACCCGAATCCGGCTGACCAACCTCATCGACGCCGACAACGTCGACATCCGGAAGTCGACGCTCCGGCTTCGCCTCGTGATGCTCGGGATGCACCGGGACGCGGTGACGGCGGTGCTGGACGGCGACGAGACGCTCGCCCGGCGGGTCGTCGACCGGGACAGCGAGGCGGACAAACTGTTCGCGATGGTCACCCGGCACTTCCGGCGGGCGCTGACGGACCTCCAGGAGGTCGAGAAACTGGGGTACAGCCGGGACGAACTGTTCGAGTACTACTACGTCAGTCGGCAGTTCGAACGCATCGCAGACCACGCCGAGAAGATAGCCCGGTTCGCCATCGACCCGGAGGCGACGGTCCCCGCGGCGTTCGAGGACCGGATCGACGCGGTGGCGTCGGACGCCAGACAGGTCGTCGACACGGCGGCTGACGTTGTCCTCGCCGACGCCGACATCGAGGCGGCACACACGGCGCTTGCGACCCGGACGGAACTGGCGGCTGACCTCCGGGCGCTGGACCGCGACCTCTACACGCACGACGACCCCGCCGAGGCGTACGTCGTGGGACTCCTGCTGGACAGCATCCGGCGGACGGCTGAGTACGGCGGCAACGTCGCCGACATCGCAATACAGCAGGTCACTCGGGCGTGTACCTGCGCCGAGTAGCTACCCCCACTTTCGGCCCACCCGCTGGGGCCCTCATCGTAATTCGGGCGGACCGGCCGGTAACTGTACATCTGGTTTTCCCGATTCGATATTCTCAGCTGACTGTGTTGGACGTGTGAAATCATTCTCTGGCCGTATAGGGCGAGCACAACACTGAAGTCAAATCGAGATATACCGATACGTATGTCGATACTCGACCGGCTGTTCGGCACGGAGTCACGCGACGAGAGCTGTTGTGATATGCAAATCGAGGAAGTCGACGACGGGGACGACTCGGCCGACGGGCCGATAGACGAAACGGGGGACTGAGAACGGATGGCTGACGACCCAAACGCGGCCACAGAGCGGGACTCGGAGTCGGCGAGTGGGACGCTCCGGCGGATGGAGCCCGACCGTTGTTGTGACGGCCACTTCCCGGAGACGCGGCGTCCCGACGACGACGTGGTCGAGGCCGAACTCTCGGCGTTCAAAGCGCTGGCGAACGAGAAACGACTGGCCGTCGTCCACGCGCTTCGACAGGGGGAACTCTGCGCGTGTGAGCTAGAGACCGTGCTGGACGCGCCACAGTCGACCGTCGCCTCGCACTTGCGGAAACTCAAAGACGCGGGTATCGTCCACACGCGAAAGGAGGGCAAGTGGACGTACTACCGCATCGCGGACACGGCGAGTCTCCAGTTGCTCGATCTGGCCGCGGCGCTGGGTGATGCCGAGTGATACCGCCCGGGACGCAAGCGGCGTTGCTGGATTCGTGGGAGTACTTCCTCCACCTTGCGATAGTTCTCACGCCGCTTTTCATCGGTGCCTCGTTCCTCGTCGGCCTCGCACAGGAGTACCTCCCGCCGGAACGCGTCGAGGCGCTCTTGCAGTCGCGCGACCACGGCAGCGGCAACGTTCTCGCCGCCGGTCTCGGCGCGGTGACGCCCTTCTGCTCGTGTTCGACCGTCCCGGTCCTCGCCGGGCTGCTCGGGGCCGGTGCGCCGACCGGGATGGCGTTCTCGTTCCTGCTCGCCTCGCCGATCGTCAACTGGATCGCGGTGCTGTTGTTGCTCGGTCTGTTCGGTCCGGGCGTCACCGCGGCGTACGTGACCACTGCACTGGTCGCGGCCGTCGTCGGCGGGATGATAATCGGCACGTTCGACCTCGAACCGTACATCAAAGACGTCCGGATAACGGCCGGCGGGCGAGAGATAGCGACGGACGGCGGCGCGGCCGCGACTGGCGGCTGTAGCGACTGTGGGTCGGCCGTCGAAAACCGGACGCACACCGAGCGCGTGAGTGCGGCCGGGACCGGCGCGCTCTCGTTTTTCAGGGAGACGCTGCCGTACATCGCGGTCGGTATCGCTATCGGCGCGCTGATCCACGGGGCAGTGCCCGCGGAGTACCTCCAGCGCATCGCCGGGCCGGGGAACCCGCTCGCGACGCCGATTGCGGCAATCGCCGGTGCGCCGCTGTACGTGAGTATCAGCGGGATGTTGCCCATCGCGCACTCGCTCACGCAGGCCGGGATTCCAATCGGGACGGTCATCGCCTTCGTCATCGGCGGCGCGGGAATCAGCATCCCGAACCTCATACTCCTGAACAAACTCTTCGAACGCCGGTTGCTGGCCGTCTACGCGACGACCGTCGTGACCATCGGAATCACGGTGGGCGTGTCGTTCAACACCGTGTTCGCCGGCCTGCTGTGAGCATCGGGACTGGGTTCGCTCCCCGCGGTCGGCTCGCGTGAGTCTCCGAAACAGCCGCCGGCGACAACGAGACGGTCTGCGGTATCGCCCGGATCGACGGCGCTCTCAGCGGCCCTTCGCGTCATCGGGTCGTCGAAGCGTGACCTCGATACACGTCCCGTCGTCGTGTTCCGGCACCGTGAGCCGTCCTCCGAGGCTCTCGACGATACAGTACGTGAGCCACAGTCCGAGTCCGCCCCCGTGTTCCAGCGGCGTTTCGTCCCCCGACGACAGCACCGCTCGTTCGTTGTTGGGCAGTCCGGGACCGTCGTCCTCGATCCGGACCGTCGTACTGTCGTCGACGAGCACAGTGACGGTTATCGACGGCCGTTCGCCGGCGTGTTTGGCCGCGTTGTCCAGCAACTCCGTTATCGCCGTCTCCAGCGACGGCGAGGACCGCGCCGTCGCTGTCTCCGGCGTCTGCACCGTTATCGTCGCCCCGGGATACTCGTCGTCGATCCGGGCGGCGGCGCGGGAGACGACCGGGACGACGTCCGCCGTCGTGATCTTCGGCGGCGCTTCGAGGGTCGTCTCGAACTGGCGGGCCGTCTCGCTGAGCGCCAGCAACTGATCCGACTTGTCGACGATTTTGCGTGCCTGTGTCGCTCCCTCGGCGTCGAGCGTCTCGTAGAGCATCTCCGCGTACCCCCTGATCACGGTCATATCGTTCCGCAAGTTGTGCCGGAGCACGCGGTTGAGGACCTGAATCATACGCTGGCGGCGGTGGCGGTCCCGTGCGTCCCGGGCGATACCCTGCAGTCCGACGATGTCGTCCGGGGTGCGTTCGGCCGGCGACACCGTGCCAGAGTACAACGGCGTCACCCGAACGTCCACGAGCACCGATTCACCGTTCTCGTGTTCGAGCGGAAAGAACTCCCGAACGACCGTATCGCCCGCCATCACCGCCTCGTATATCTCCGCGGCGTACCCTCTCGTCTCCCGGTCCGGCAGGACGAACGCACACGACTGCCCGATGCACTCCGAGGCGGAATAGCCGAGGAGGTCCGTCACGGTGTCTGAGACGTACGTGATCTGTCCGCCCGGGTCGATCTGAAACACCAGATCGAAACTGGCGTCGACGACCGCGCGGTAGACCTCCTCCTGTGTGTCTATCTCGGCTTCGCGGTCATCCAACTCGCGTTCGTACGACTGCTGTTCGAGGATCTGGCCGACGAGTCGGGCGGCGAGTTCCACGAAGTAGCTTTCGGCGTCCGAGAACCCGCCCGGGCGCGTCTCGGTGTCGGCGAAACAGACGGTCCCGTACGTCTCGCCTTTGACGACGACCCGTGCGCCGATGTACGCGCCCAGACCGAACGTCTCGACGGCCGACCCGGAGACCGACGACGAGCCCACGGCGTCCTGTATCGCAAGCGGGCTCTCTAGTTCGACCGTCCGGCGGCAGTAGGCGTCGTCGAGCGGACACGTCTCGCCGGGTTGGATCAGGTCGTGCTCTCCCGTGGCTCGAACGACGGTCTGTGTGTCGTCCTCGATCCGAGTGAAGAACCCGATCGGTAGCCCGAGATAGTCGACACCGATATCGAGAGCGTCGTCGATGCGGCTCTCGACCGACACCTCCGAATCACTGAGAACCGCATAGAGTCGTTCCCGATACTCTATGCCACCCATTATTGTATCCTACGGGTGAACCCTCCTAACCCTTACTGTGGTGTGTCTGGGCTCGTCTGACTACCCAGCCGGAACCGTGTCCCGGTCGACTGGGACCGGCGCCACTCCTACCTGTCGAGCAGTCGGACGGGGTGTGCCGGCCGGCGGGAGAGCAGGTCGTCCAGTTGTTCGAGACAGGACGTGCCGCTGGCGACGACGGTGCGGTCTGCGGTGTCGTCGGTCCGGAACTGCTCGACGAGGGACTCGCCGACGTCGACGCTGAGGTCGTAGTATTCGGACTTGTAGCCGAAGCTCCCGGCCATCCCGCAACACTCCACGTCGGAGGTCACCACGTCGAACCCGCGGTCTTCGAGCACCGCGACGGTGTGGGGTTCGAGGCCGAGCGTACGCTGCTGGCAGTGGCTGTGGTAGGCGACTCGCTCGCCGTCGCCGTCGGGGAGGGCGTCGGCGTCCGCGCCCGCCTCCAGCAGGCCGTAGACGTACTCCATGATCTCGTAGCTGTGGGCCTCCAGCGCGGCGAAGTCGTCCTCGGGAAGGAGCCGTTCGTACTCCCGGTGGAACATCGCGAGGTCGGAGGGCTCGATGACGACGACGTCGTGGTCGGCCGCGACGGCGGGCGCGAGCGCCTCGTAGACGGCTTCTGCGTTCTCCCGCGCGGTCGCTATCATCCCCTGTGAGAGCGGGGCGCGGCCGCTCTCGCCGGCCGCGGGAACGTCGACACGAACATCGAGGGCTTCGAGGACGCGGATGGCGGCTTTCCCGCGGTCGGTGCGCACGTAGTTGGTGTAGGCGTCGGGGTAGAGCGTGACCTGCCGGCGGGCGTCCTCGGGGCGGACGCGCGGGCCGCGGTCGTCGAACCACTCGACGAGGGATTCGCGCTCGAACGACGGGAGTTCGCGGCGGCTGTCGACCCCGAGGGTCCGCTCCATCACCGACCGGGCGGGGCCGGCCCGGGCGACCCAGTTCGACAGCGGCGCGAACGCCGAGCCGAGCCTCGCCAGCGTGTCGAAGTTCCCGAACAGCCGCTTCTGGAGGTCGACGCCGCCCGGTTCCGCGTCGGGGGTGAGCCCCTCGACGAGGAAGTCGAGGTTGCCTTCCTCGCCCCGGTTGATGCGGTCGCGGACGACGGTGTTGATCCACGGAATGTCGATGTTCACCGGGCACTGGTTCACACAGCGGCTACACCCCGTACAGAGGTCGTTGAACTCGGCGGCGCTGTCCTGTCCGTGGACGCCGGCCTCCCACCCGGTGGCGATGCCGCCGGAGTACGTCTCCCCGCCGAAGGCGTGTCCGCCGACGTGCTGAAAGTTCGCACACGAGTTGGCACACGCCGAACACCGGATGCAGTACAGCGTCTCCCGCAACTGGTCGTCCTCGCGCATCGCCATCCGGCCGTTGTCGATCAACACGAGGTGGAACTCGCGGTCGTCGCCGGCGGCCAGTTCCCCGTCGTCGCCGGCGGTCGGGGAGTCGCCGGGCGGCGTGAACAGCGAGACGTAGGAGGTGATGTCCTGTCCGGTCCCCGACCGGCCGATGAGTTCGACGAACGGCTGGAGGTCCTCGACGCTCGGGATGATCTTCTCGACGCCCGCGACGGCGACGTGGGTGTCCGTCGCCTGCACGCACTTCCGGGCGTTGCCCTCGCTGGTGACCAGTGCCATCGTCCCGGTGTCGGCCGTGAGGAAGTTCGCGCCCGTCATCCCCACCTCGGCGTCGGCTATCCGCTCGCGAGGTGTTCCCGGGCGAACCGCGTCAACTCCTCGGCGGTTTCGAGTCGCTGGTCGGGGTTGAACACCTCGTTGAACAGCGCCGCAATCTCCTCGCGGGACTTGTGGATGGCCGGCGCGACGATGTGGGAGGGGGCCTCGTCGGCGACTTGGAGGACGAACTCCGCGAGGTCGGTCTCGACGACGTCCGCGCCGTCGGCTTGTAGGGCCTCGTTCACCTCGATTTCCTCGCTGGTCATCGACTTCGATTTCACCACGTTGCGGCCGTCGACG
>NZ_WPCA01000219.1 GCF_009741825.1 Halapricum sp. CBA1109 | reverse complement strand
CGACGGCCGAGGACATCGAGTGGGACGCCGTCGTCGAGGCGACCGACGGCTACGCCGCCAGCGACCTGAAGCAGGTCGCCGACGCGGCCGCCCGCATCGCGCTCCGGGAGGACTCGCCCGTCGAGACGGCCGACCTCCGGGCCGCCGTCGAGTCCACGGCGAGCAGCATCGCCGAGTGGGTCGAGCGAACCGACGACGGGTCCCCGAGCCGGTACATCCGATAACGCCGAGTCTCAGTTTTGAGAAGTTCCCCCGAGTGTTTACCCGGGTCGACACACAGGTAGGGGTATGAGCCTCGAAGTCGACGTGCGGAAGCTGGATCTGTTCAACCGGATGGCCAAAGAGGGGTCGAACACCGTCGCCGACCACCTCAGCCAGCTGGCCGGGCTCGACGCCGGCATCGACGTCTCGAAGATCAACTTCATGGCCCTCGAGGACGTCAAGACCCACCTCGGCGACCAGAAGGAGGTCGGCATCTTCGTCGAGCTAGTCGACCCCCCACACGGCTACGTCCTCTTCCTGATGGACCCCGAGGACAGCAAGGAACTGGTCGGGGAGATGGTCGGCGGGATGGGCGACGGCGACGGCCCGAGCGACGGCCTGTTCACCGAGATGGAGCGCTCGGCGATGCAGGAGATCGGCAACATCATGACCTCCGGCTACATCGACGGCTGGGCGAACGTCCTCGACACGACCATCGACATCTCGACGCCGTCGTTCGTCTACGGCCCCGCGAGCGACATCGTCGAGAAGATGGGCGGGTGGCCCGACGAGGACATCGTCTTCGTCGTCGATTCGGACATCGTCGCCGCCGACACGGACGTCGAGTTGACCGCCTACACTTTCCCCCGACTGGAGGAACTGGTCTCGCTCATCAAGCGGATCGACCTCGACACCGACGTTCAGGCGGACACCGAAGCCTCCAGCGACATCATCGACTGAGGCGGCGCGCATTTCTGCACTGACGACGTAGTCCCGACGATGACTGTCTACCCGTCGGTGCGCGACGTCGGCGTCGAACTCTGTCGAGCGGCGGGCTACACCGTCGAGACGTTCGACGACCCCGGACGCGCGCCCGCCGTCGCGACGCCGGGAGCCGAGAGCCCCGGCCTCGTCGACGACCCTCGGCCCGTCGCGATCGAACCGTTGACCGAGGCGGACGTCGACCCGGCGGGCGTCGTCCCGCGGTTGGCCGGCGCGCTCGAAGACGACCGGGACTGTCTGTTCGTCGTCCCCGACCCCGGCGAGGACGACGCCGTCGCCAGCGTCGTCGCGTCGGTGTTGTCGACGCCGACGGCTCTGGCCGCCGACGCGCCCGAGGGCCGGCAGTTCTACAGCGGCCCGGACCGGGTCCCGCTCTCGGACGGGAGCTACGCCTGCGCCCGCGCACCGGCCGCCGACCTCCGGTGGCGAGAGGTCGCCGTCGGTGCCGACCGGCCACGTCTGGAGCTGTCCGTCGGCGACGAGGTGCTGGCCGTGCTGGCGGACGTCGACGCGCTCGCGACCCCGGACCGGGCTTCCTTCCGGCACGCCTACGCCCGGACGGACGAGGGTCGGTTCGCGGTGACCGAACGCGGCGAGGTGGTCGCGGAGTTCGGCGGCGTCACGGCGATGCGCCGCGGTGGGTACACCCCGGTCGCGATGCCACTCGTCCCCGAACACCTCTTTCCGCCCGGCAGCGACCCCGGACGGTCGTGGGCCGTCTGCACCGCCCGTGAGGACCCCGTGGTCTACGGCCCCGACGGCCGGTCCCAGTGGGCCTGACCGTCACTCCGGCGCGAGCGAGCCGATATCCGCCGGGTCGACGATACCGGCCTCCGTGCAGTAGCCCGCCACCAGCGACGCCGGCGTCAGGTCGAACAGCGGGTCGTACGTCCCGACGCCGTCGGGCGCGTCCGCGTCGAGGTCGCGCCGACTCGACGCCGGGTCGTCCGGGGCCCGAGACTTTCGCCGTCGCCGTGACGGCGTACAGCGGGACGCCCTCGTGGTCGGCGGAAAGCGCCAGCCCGCGGGTGCCGACCTTGTTCAGGAGGGCCCCGTCGGCGGTGACGGTGTCGGCCCCGACCAGCGCCGCGTCGGGATCGAACTCATCGACGGCGGCCGCGAGACCTGCGTCGCTGGTGAGGGTTACGTCCGTCGTCGCCGCGAGGTCGCCGGCGACGGCGACGCCCTCGCCGCCGGGGTGAGAGGCCGCGATCAAGACTGCCTCGGGGTCGAGGGCCTCGATAGCGCGCCGGACGGTCCCCGAGCGAGAGAGCGTGACGACCCGGTCTGCGTCCAGTGTTGCGGCCGTCGCCGCGGCCTCGGCGTCCGCGACGACGGCGTCGTCGATGGCCGTGCTGGCGGCTCGCTCGGCCGCCGCCGGCAGCGGCCCGTCGTCGTCTCGGCGGCTGACAGCGCCCGCGAGACGCGGGTTCGGAGCGGCGTCATACTCGGCCGGGCCGCACGGAGGGCCGCGGCCGTCTCGTAGACCGCCTCGGGGGTCGCCGCCAGCGACGCCTCGTCGCGCAGGGCCTCAAGTGCCCGGACCGACAGCCACGACGCGCCGTGGTCGCGGTCCGCGCTGATGGTCTCGACCGTCGGCCGGACGCGGTCGTAGGCGCTCCACAGCCACGGCTCTGTCCCGCGGCGGCGAATCTCGGGCGCGTGTACCCACTCGCCGCCCTCGACGGCGTGGCGCGAGCAGTCGAACAGGAACGGGTGGACGCGGCGAGTGTCCCCGCCGTCGGCCGCGTCGACGGCCTCGCCCGAGCGAACGAGCGTCGCGTCACCGGCGA
>NZ_WPCA01000030.1 GCF_009741825.1 Halapricum sp. CBA1109 | reverse complement strand
GGGATCTCTGGCGCTCGGCACTACAGGACCCCGACGACGTCGCGGCCCTCGTCGCCGACCTCGACCGCGACCGGGAACCGTCGGCGGCACCGACGACGAGCGTCGCGGACTCGGCCGTCGAGGACTCGGCGGCGACGGATCTGGACACGACGACGGACATCGACGGCCACCCCAGTTCCGGCGCGCCGTCGAGTGACCTCCCCAGCGAGTACACGCCCGCCGACCAGCGGACCGACGACACCGGCCCGGGCGTCGCCGAACGGCTGGACGAAATGGGGCTGCCGGCCCCGCTCCAGCGCCTCGGCGACGCGCTGTCGTACGTCGGCACGACCGGCGGGTGGAGCCTCGCAAGCGCCGGTGGCGTCTCGCTGACCGGGGTCCTGTCGCTGCCCGTCTCGACCATCTTGCTTGTCCCGCTGTTGGCCGTCCTGTTGCTGGTTCGGACGTCACTGCCGGGCGTGAACGAAGCGGTCGTGGGCGCGCTCGGCGTCCCCGTTGCGAGCACGGACGCGCCGCTGACGACGGCCAGCCTCGTCCACTACCTCGGGGCCGCGCTGGTGGTCGCCGTCCCGGCGGCCCTGACGGCACGGTTCGTCGTCCCGGCGGTCCGGGCCCGCAAGACGCGCGGCCTGCCGCGTGACGCGTGGCTGGTGTTCGGCATCGGTCTCGGGGCGCTGGCGGCCGCGCTGTTCGTCGGCCTCGGCCGGGGCGCGCTCCCGCGGCCGCTGGCGGTCGGCACGACGGCGCTACTGACGGTATTTACCTTCCAAGCGTCGATGGATGTCGGGTCGCCGGTGCTGTTGTCGCGGCTCTGTCGGGGCGTCGCTACCGGCGCGTTCGCGCTGGCCAGCGGTCTCGCCGCGCTCGCCGCCGCGCTCGTCGGCCTCGACGCTGCCGCGCCCGGCATCGGGACGGCCACGACCGACACCCTCGAGACGGTTCCGGGCGTCGCGTCGCCGGTCCTCTCGCTCCCGACTGCCGAGGTGGTGACCATCGCGTTCGGCGCGCTGGCCATCGTCCCGCTGTCGCTGGCCACGCTGTACACCCTCGCCTACACCGTCGAATCGATCACCATCCGGCTCCGGTCGCGGTCCTACGGCGGATGACCGACCCGGTCGCCGCCTGTCCCGACCACGGCTTTTTCGCCGGCGAAACCTGCCCCGCCTGTGACCGCTCGGGGACGCCCGTGTTCTCCGGTGAGCGTCGCCGTCGCCTCTCGAAGTACTGCAGCGGCGCGCTCAGACACTTCCCCGAAGACGCCGGCCTCACCCTCGACGGCGCGGGGTGGACGACGCTGTCGGCGCTGGTCGACGCCGCCGAGGCCCAGTACGAGTGGGCCGACGACCGGGCGGTCCGGGCGCTGGTCGCCACCGATCCGAAGGGCCGCTTCGAACTGTCGGCGGACGGCGGGCGCGTCAGGGCCGCTTACGGCCACTCGGTCGCGGTCGAACTTGACGCCGACCCGACGCCAGTTCCAGACATACTCTACCACGGGACGGCCCCGGACAACCGCGAGTCGATACGCGCGGACGGGCTCGAGCCGATGGGTCGCCAGCAGGTCCACCTCTCGGGGGACGTCGAGACGGCCCGGTCAGTGGGCCGGCGACACGACCCAGACCCCATCGTCTTCGCCGTCGACGCCGCCGCGATGGTGGCCGACGGTCACACCGTCACACGCCGTGGAACCGGCGTGTTCACGACCGACCGTGTCCCGCCGCAGTACCTCGACGAACGGTGAGAAACGACGCTGTGTTCGCCACGTCGGCCACAATTTTTTATTCCAGTGCGACGGACAAACAACCACCGGGGCGAGAGAATGGGGGTCATATCCGCGCTGCTCGGTCGGCTATCGGACGAACGGACGGAGTACGAGTGCCGTGACTGCGGGTCGGGGTTCCCGCGACGCCGGCAGGTGTGTCCCGACTGCGGCGGCTACCGCATCGAACGGACCGAGTGGTGATCAAGTGGTCTTGTCGTCGACGTCGTCGGTGTCCTCGGGCGGGTCGACGCCCTCCGCGGCGGCGGGGGCCTCGGTGTCCTTGGCCGTGTCGACGTGCCAGCGGTCGACCGACTGCTCGTAGTCGGCCAGTCGGTTCGACACCTTGATCTTCAGGTCGTCGTCGTTGACGTTGACTTCGAGGACGTACTCCGGGTCCTCGCCGCTGATCCGCTTGAGGTTGGCGCTGACGAGTTCGTTGTCGAAGTAGTACGGCGCCATCTGGGTCATCACGTTCTTGTAGACGGCCCCTTCGACGGTCCGCAGCGCCTTCCGTCCGGCCGAGTCCGCCGCTCGCGCGACGTAGTCGATCGACTCGCCCCACTTGTCGACGGCCTCGTTCGGTTCGTCGAGGTTCTCGTAGGACTCGGTGAGTTTCTCCCCGGCGGTCTGGAGGTCCTCGTCGGGTCCTTTCCCCTCTTTTTCGCCCTCGCCCTCGTCGATGCTGGCCTGTTCGGCCGTCTTCTCGTTGACGTCCTCGTCGAGGCGTTCGTCGCTTTTGGGCCGCCACTCGTCCCACGCGTCCAGGGCGGTCTCGTCGACGTCGTCCGTCTCGGCGATTTCCCTGAGGGCGCGGGTTATCCGTTCGCCGTGTTCGACGACCGCCATCCATCCGCCCCGGAGTTTGAACCCGGAGACGCTCTCTTCCATATCAGACATACTGGTCCCGTTCGGTCACCGTCGCGGTCGGATGACCTGCGTTCATTGTCAGTATCTCGGTGCGGGCGAGGTTAAGCGTTTCCGCCGTCAGTGGTCGGTACCAGTTCGCGCGGTGACACCGGGGTTACCGGCGATATATTCCCGTCGAGGCCGAACTGTCGACGATGCCATCGGCACTATTCATCGTCAGCGAACACGGCTACTGGGGCGAGGAGTGTATCGAACCGCTCACGACGCTCGATTCGGCGGGCGTCGACGTGACCGTCGCCACACCGTCGGGCGGTCCGGCGGTACTTGACGAGCGCTCGGTCGACACCGACGAGGTCGACCCCGAGGTCGCAGAGCGGGTGCGAGAGGTCCACGAGAACGACGCGCGCCTGAACGACCCCGAACCGCTCGCGGCACTCGCCCCCGCTGAGTACGACGCCGTCGTCTTCCCCGGCGGCCACGGCACCGAGTGGGACGTGAATCAGGACACACACGCCCGGGCGGCCCTCCGGACGGCCGTCGAGGGCGATGACGGCCTCGCACTCGTGGTCTGTCACGCGGTCGGCGTGCTGGCCTTCACGCGTGATAGCGAGGCGCGACGCGCCTCGGAGAACGCGAGCGGTGACGAACCGCGAGCGAGCGAGGGCGAGTTGCTCGTCGAGGGCCGGTCGATCACCGGCTTCCCCAACGCTTGGGAGGAGGGCATCGTCGACGAGTACGACCGGATGCCCGACGGCCGGAAACTGCCCTACTGGGTCGAGGACGAAGTGGTCGCCGCGGGCGCGGACTTCGACGCCGAACTCGACGCTGACACGAGTGTCACCGTCGACGGCGACCTGATCACCGCCCGCGGACCGCCCTCCTCGGCCGCCGCCGCCGAGACGCTACTGGAGGAGCTGGGCGTCGAACAACCGGCCTGAGGGCGCCGGTAGCCGGACGGGAGACGGCCCACCGACCGCCGAACGTTCTTTAGCGCCGGGGACGGAGTATGTCACCATGCCACGAGACATCGACTTCGGCGAGCGCCTCCACGCGCAGACGACCGAGTACCTCGACCGCCTGAGCGACTGCGTCGACCGCCTACCGGCGCTGCTAGACGAGTACGAACCCGGCGGGGAGTACGGTGCCACTGTCGAGGAGATACAGGCGATAGAGAGCGAGTGCGACGGGATGCTCCGGGAGATAACCGGGTACGTCACCGAGGCCGGGCCGGAGGACATCGGTCTGCTCAACACGAGAATCACCCACAACGAGTCGGCCCTGCTGGAGTTGTTCGGCACCGTCGACACCGTGGCGAACCTCACCGAGCGCATCGCACAGGAGCTACAGATGATCGAACCGGCACGGGACAACGACTGTTTCCGCGGCCTGCGCGAGATGGCCGACGAGATAGTCGGGATGACGGCCACGCTGGCGACGCTGGTCGACCGGTTCGTCGACAGCCTCCGCCACGCGGAGGACTCGGAGACGTTCGCCGAAGAGATCCAATCGATCAGGGACGCCGAGAGCCGGTGTGACGACCTCCGCAACGGCGTCATCACGACGGCCTTCGACGACAAGTCCATCGAGCAACCGCTTCTGTACCGGGAGTTCGCCATCCTCTTCGACGAGTTGGCGAACACGATAGAGGACGTCACCGACCAAATCGTCATCGTCGCCAGCGAGGAACAGGGTATCGCCACCGAACCCGACACCGACGGGGAGTGAACGCAGTCCCGACGACTCGGGACTCTCGTCAGGTATTTCCACGCTCCAACCGACGCTCCGGGTATGCCAATCGAGAACCGCGGGGAGGCGAAACTCCTCACACACGCGCTGGCACGGCACACGCTGACCGAACTCCGCAGCGTCGAGACCGAGCAGGTCGCCTTCCGGAAGGGACTGGTCAAACTCGGCCGCATCTGTGGCTACGAGATTATCGACGGGATCATGGACACCCACTACGAGTCGGTGACGACGCCGCTGACCGAGACGACCGGCGAACGCGTCGTCGGGATGGACGACGTGGTCATCGTCAACGTCCTCCGGGCGGCGACGCCGTTCGTCGAGGGGCTGCTCAAGGCGTTCCCGCGGGCCCGACAGGGCGTCATCTCCGCCAGCCGCGACGAGGCGGCGGGGATGGACGACGACGGCGGGTTCCCCATCACCGTCGACTACACGAAACTCCCCGAGGTGACCCCCGAGGACACCGTCGTCGTCGCCGACCCGATGCTCGCCACGGGGTCGACGATGTGTACGGTGCTCGAGGCTATCCAGGAGATGGGCGACCCCGAGCGGTTGCTCGTCCTCGCGGCCGTCAGCGCCCCGGAGGGACTGGTCCGGTTGAACGAGCAGTTCCCCGACGTGGACGTGCTGACGGTCGCTATCGACGACCACCTCGACGACGACGGCTACATCGTCCCGGGACTGGGCGACGCCGGCGACCGGGCGTTCCGGACGACCTAGAGCCCGCTGACGAAGATAGCGACCGACTCGCTCAGATCACGGGACTCGCTCACGCGAACCGTCTCGACCCACTTCACCCACTGGTAGCCACGGCGGTCGGGCGCGACCAGTCGCACCGGGAACCCGTGGCCGTGGTTGAGGCGCTGTCCGTCGACGTGGGTCGCCAGCAGGGCCTCGCGGGCCTCCTCGATAGGGAGGCTCCAGCGGTAGCCCGTCACCGACCGGAACTGCACCCACGCGGCGTCCTCGGCGACGCCGGCTTCCGCAAGCAGTTCGCCCACGTCCAGCCCCAGCCAGTTCCGTTCGGCGTACCAGCCGCTGGTACAGTCAAGCAGGGCTCGCTGCTCGCTGTCGGCGTCGAGGTCACCGGCGCCGAGCGAGAGGGGCGACTCGACGGAGCCCCTCGACGCTGAGTTCGTAGGTGTCGGTGTCGACCGGGTCGGGGTCGTCGGCCATCCAACTGGTCACGGGGAAGGCGTTGCCGCTGTCGCCGTCGGCGGGGCGAGAGCCGGTGAACCGCCGGTCGGCCCCGGCGGTGTCCAGCGCGCGGTTGAGCGACTGCTGGGCGCGCCAGACGACGGCGCCCGAGACGAACACCGCGCCGGCCCCGAGGGCGTTGCGCCGGTCGGTGACCGCCTCCCGACGCGGGAGGACGAACCGCCGCCGGAGGTGCAACAGCAGGACGGGGACGACGGCCAGCCCGAAGGCGATGTGGATATTCAACAGCCCCCAGAAGCCGACATCCAGCGAGAGCCCGAGCACCCAGCCGATACCGGTCGCCAGCGCGGCGACGGAGAGCGCGGCGAGCGCCAGCGACGTGAGGAGGCCGGGCGGTCGAGCGCGGACGCGGTTGCGGACCCGCCAGAGCTTCATCGCCACCAGCGCGACCAGCGAGACGCCGACGACGCCGTGGAGGACGAACACCCACGCGTCGGCGGCCGTCGCCGCGAACATCGTCGCCACGCCCGTCGCCAGCAGGACGACGACCGACACGAGGATGGAGAAGTCGACCAGCCGCGCCGACAGCAGTCGTGCCATCGGCGGTCGTAGGGGCTGGATGTGTTTCATTGGCACGGTGTCGTGCGCGCGTCTGACGGAGAGTTTTGTACGAGTAGCGACAACACGGGCGTATGCCAAGTCTCGGGGAGGCGTACGACGAGCGTCGGTGGGTGGACCGGGACCCGCGGTGGGTCGCGCTGGGGGCCGGTAGCTTCGTCGCCGGCGTCCTCGCCGTCGTCGTCGCCATCCTGCTGGCGACGACGCCGCTGTCCTCGTGGGTCGGCCTGACCGGCCGGTTCCCGCCGCGGGAGGCCGCCGGGGCGCTCGCCGGACTGGGACTGCCGGCGATGTTCCTCGGCGTCGTCGCCGTGTTGCCCTCCAGTCGAAGGGAGGGGGTCGGCGTCCTCGTCGGGGCGCTCGTCTCCGTCGCCGGCGTCGCGCTGTTCGTCCACGCGTATCCGGGCCAGTGGCCGCCGGCGGACCCGTCGCTGGCGTTCGAGACGACGATGACGTACTTCCTCGGGTCGGCCATCGCCTTCTGGTCTGTGTTCTCGGCCGTCGCCGGCTACCACGTCCGCAACGACCCGCAGGGGACCGTCCGGATGGAACTGACCCGGCAGGGCGAGACCCGCACCGTCGAGGTGCCCCGCGAGAAGTACCGCCGCTACCAGCAGGCGCTGCGGGGCGACGGCGGCGAGTCCCAGCAGGTCATCAGCGAGATAGAGTCCGAGTTCGAGGAGTGAGCCGGCACGGATAGCGGCGACCGTCGGGTTTATTCGCGGCCGTACCGACCCACAGACCATGGAGCCGTTGCACGCGCGGTACCCGTTTCTGGACGCGGCGCGGGAGGCCGTCGCGGGGGCCGACGTTGACCTCGCGTCGGTCGTCGCCCGCGAGGACCCGGCCGTCGAACGCGGCCGTGACCGCGTCGAGGCGGCGCTGACCGACCGGGACGTGGGCGAACCACACCGCCGGACGCGGACGGAACTGTTGTCCTATCCCATCGCACGCGTGCTGGTGTCGCTCGTCGACCAGTCGGTGCTGACCCGGTGGTACGCACAGGCCGAAGCGGCGGCCGCCCACGAGCGGTTCACCGCGGAACTCACCTCGGGGACGGAGCTGAAATCGACCAGCGGCGACAGCTTGCGGTTGCGGGACCTGCTCGACGAGTTCGACCTCCTCGGGGCGGTCGAACCGGTCGGCGGACCGCTCGCGTCGGCCGACCGCTACGAGATGGCCGTCGGCCGCTACCTCGAACTGACCGCGGGAGCGTTCGACGAGGAGTGGCGGCTGGTCAACCGCGAGTTGGCCGACGGGGCCGTCGCGCTCGACCGCTCGGAGCTACTGCTGGCTGTCAGGGAAGCGATCAGACAGCGCGTCGAGGCGGGGCTCCCGCTGTCGGTGCCCGACGCCGTCGCCGACCCGCTTGCCCACCACGTCGAGTATCTGGAGGGCGTCCTCGCGGACTTGGACCTCACGCGGGATATCGACACCGTCGTCCCGGAGCTGTTCCCGCCGTGTATGCAGGCGCTTCTGGACGACGTCCAGACCGGCGAACACCTCGAACACCACTCGCGGTTCGCCATCACGGCCTTCCTTGCCTCCATCGGGATGAGTACCGACGAGATAGTCGACCTCTACGAGGTCAACCCCGGGTTCGGCGAGGAGGTCACCCGCTACCAGACCGACCACATCCGCGGCGAGACCAGCCCCACCGAGTACTCGACACCGTCGTGTGCGACGATGCAGTCCTACGGGGACTGCGTCAACAAGGACGAACTCTGTGAGCGGATCAAACACCCGATGGCCTACTACGAGGCGAAACTGGAGGACACGGACGACGACGAACTCGAGGACTGGCGCGAACAGGCCGGCGCGGAGAGCTAGGCGTTCCGCTCGGCGATCCAGAAGCCGATACCGGCCATCATAAGCACGAAGAAGACGAGCGAACCGACCAGCGCGAGGCCGCCGCCGCTCCGCACGGCCCTGCCCGCTTCGGTCCCGTACTGCATCCCGACGAACGCGAGCACACCGATGAACAGGGCCACGCCGATTACGACGGCCGTGAGTTCGGTCGCGTCATCTCGCTCCATATACGCCCGATTCCGATGCCGCCGGGCAAAAGCGTGTCGAACCGGCGTAGGGTTTAGGTCGCTGTGGGACCTACGTTTCGAGTGGACGCCCCGAACAAACACCCGCGTCCGATCCGCTATGGCCACTATCGACCCACCCGCCACCGACCGCAAGACCGCACTCGCACCGGACCTCTCGACGTTGCCCGACCGGGCCGCCCGCGCCTGGACCGAGCGGATGGCCGTCCGTTCGCTCGGCGAGGGTCGCTACGCCGTCGACAGCGAGAGCGGCGCGACGTACGTCGTCGACCTCCCCGCCGGCGACTGTTCCTGTCCCGACCACCGCATCCGCGAACAGCGGTGCAAACACCTCCGGCGCGTCGCCATCGAGGTGACCGCCGGCCGCGTCCTCGCGCCCGGCCGGCGCCGCGTCCAGTGTGCCGCCTGTGGCCGCGAGACGACCGTCGACGCCGCGGCCGACCCGCCGGTGTGCTGTCCGGCCTGCGCCCTCGAACCCGGTGACCGCGTCGTCGACGCCGAGACGGACGACACACTGGTCGTCTACCGTCTGACCGACCGCCGGGCCGACGCGGTCACCGTCGCGGCCGCCGACTGCACCGTCGCCGACTACCCCACCAACGACGGCTACCCGGCCGACGACCTGGTGGTCGAGTGCGTCTATCCCGACGACGCGACGGACCCGGACGCCCGGACCTACGCGTTCCCGCGCTCGCGGCTCGAACGACCCGGCGAGGAGTCGCCGGATATCGAAACCGAGGACGGCCCCGTGGCGCCGACACTATAGCATCTCGGCGGCGTCCTCGACCCCGAGGTCACCGCTCGCGACCGCATTGAGAATATCCAGTGTCGCCTGGTCGTGGCCGGCATCGCCCACCTCGTCCAGCGTGACGCGCTCTGAGTGGCCGGTCAGTTCGGCCATATCGGTGCCGTCGGACAGCGCCGTCTCCTTCTTGACGCGGTAGTTGCCGCCGTCGGTGACGTGGACGGTATCGTCGCCGGGGTGGAAGAAATACCAGTCCTCGCGGTCGAAGCGGACGCCGATGCGGGGTTTCGCGCCGAAGTTCCGCGCGAAAAAGAGCAGTGCCTCGACCTCCTCGCCGTCGAGGTAGATGGGGTCGCCGGCGCTGGATTTGGCCTCGATGGCGAAGAATCGCTCGCCGTCGCCGGCCAGCACGTCGGGGAGTTCCCGCTCGGTGGCGACCCGCTGGCCGCGCGCGCATCACCGCGAAGCCGGCGGCGTCGAGTTCGTTGACCAGCTCCCGTTCGCGGCGGTCCCCCTTGGCGTTCGAGCCTACCATCGTCATCACGTGGGCGCCGGTCGGTGAAAAAGCCTCTCTCAGACCGGCGACAGCCCCTCGACCCCGGCGGTGTCGAGGAACTCCATCGACGCGGCGTCCTCGGCGGCCGGGAACCGCAGCGTGACGACCGTCCCGCGGGGGTCGTTGTCGGCGAACTCGATGTCGCCGTCGGAGTGTTCGACGACCCAGACGGCCGTCCACAGCCCCAGCCCGCTCGAGTGTTCGAGCTTCGTCTCCGCGCCGGCGTCGAGGACGTCGAGTTCGTGGTCGGGGATGCCCGGCCCGTTGTCGACGACGGTGAGTTCGACGGTGTCGTCCTCACGGGCGACGGTCACCGACAGCCACGGGTCCTCGGCGTCGTTGTGCCGGGCCGCGTTGTCCAGTACGTTCGCGACGGCCGTGTCAAGCGAGGGGGCGGCCGCGACCGGTTGCTCGTCGGGCATCTCGGCCTCGACGGCGATGGCGGGGTACTCGCGTCCCAAATCGGCCAGTTCCCGCTCGACGACGGCCGTGAGGTCGATGGGCTGGGCCTCGCCTTGAGTCTCCATCAGCGTCTCTAAGGTCCGGGCCTTGTCGCTCTGGTCGACCAGCCGTTCGGCCACGTCGACGATGGTCCGGGCGTCGCGTTCGTCGACGCCGTCGTTGCGGTCGGCGACGAGTTCCGCCCGGCCGACGACGACGTTGAGGTCGTTGCGGACGTTGTGTCGCAGGACGCGGTTGAGCACCATCAGCCGCTCGTTCGAGCGTCGGAGGCGGGTGTTCAACCGCTCGGTCCGGGCCTTGACCTCGCGCCAGCGCCGGCGGGCCCGGACCTGCCGGGCGTCGTAGATACCGAGGACAGAGCCCAGCAGCGCGCCGACGGAACTGGCCCCGCCGAACCACCGCGGGCCGAACGGGAGCCGACCGCCCTGACTCTCGACGAGGACGGAGGCCAACACAGCCAGCACGCCGAACGCGGCCGTCCCGCCGACACACCAGACCGCGACCCGCACCGTGGTCGGTGCCTCCCAGCGGCGGCCGACCCAGACACCGATAGCGACGACGGCGAGCGAGAACGACAGCGACGTCACGCCCCCCGAGAGGACCGTCCAGACGTTCCCGCTCGCGGTCACGATGCTCGCGGCGTGAAAGAGCGCGAGCGTCCCGCCGACGAGGACGACAGCGCCAACGCTCACGACGCGCGACAGCGACGACTCGCTTCCCCCGACTCTGTCCCCGGATCCCATAGCCAACCGTGCACGGGGTGGGAGTTTAGAGATTTTGTCTGCTGAAACGAACGTTCGGCGTCGGTAGTAACGCTCAAGCCGACGGCAGCCTCCCATCCGGTGTGGCCCACTACGCGGACAGCGAGGCGGGGACGCCCGTCTCGGACGCCCTCCCCGAGTTCGCCGACGCCTTCCCGTTCGAGCGGTTCAACCGGATGCAGTCGGAAGCGCTCCCGGCGCTGACCGACCGGACGGACAACGTCGTCGTCAGCGCACCGACCGCAAGCGGCAAGACGGCAATCGCCGAGGTGGCTATCTGTGAGACGCTGCGAGAGGGTGGTACCGCCCTCTTTCTGGCCCCGATGCGGGCGCTCACCAACGAGAAAGAGAGCGAGTGGGAGCGCTTCGAGGAGTTGGGGTACTCGGTGTACGTCGTCACCGGCGAGCGTGACCTCAATCCCCGGCAGGCAGAACGGGCGGACGTGCTGGTGATGACCCCCGAGAAGGCCGACTCGGCCAGCCGGAAACACGACACCAGCCGCTACGACTTCATCACCGACATCGACTGCTGTATCATCGACGAGGTCCACCTCCTGGATTCGGAGAAGCGCGGCTCGGTGCTGGAGGTCACCGTCTCGCGGCTCCGCCGGCTCTGTGCCCCCCGTATCGTCGCCCTCTCGGCGACGATGACCAACGTCGAGGACGTCGCCGAGTGGCTGGACGCCCCCGAGGCGACGACGTTCGCCTTCGGCGAGGAGTATCGTCCCGTACCGCTTGACGCCGACGTAGCGACCTACCGCCACGGCGACAACGCCTTCGCCGACAAGTACCGGCGGCTCTACCGCGCCATCGACGTCGCCGAACCCCACCTCCGGGAGGACGGGCAGGCGCTCGTGTTCGTCTCCTCGCGCCAGGACACCGTTCAGGCCGCAAAGAAGGCCCGCGACGAGTTGACCGAACGGGACATCCCGATGGGCGCGCGCGGCGACTACGACTTCCACACCGACGCCGCGGAACTGGAGGACGACACCCTCCGGCAGTCGGTGCTCGACGGCGTCGGCTTCCACCACGCCGGCCTCTCGAAGGCGGACAAGTCGCTGGTCGAAGAGTGGTTCAAGGCGGGACACATCGAGTTGCTGTTCTCGACATCGACGCTCGCGTGGGGCGTGAACCTCCCCGCCCGCTGTGTCGTCATCCGGGACACGAAGCTCCACGACCCCCTCGAAGGCGAGGTGGATATGAGCCCGCTTGACCTCCTGCAGATGCTCGGCCGCGCGGGCCGACCGGGCTACGACGACCAGGGGTACGCCCGCGTCGTCTGTGACCGTTCGGAGGCCGATAAATACCGCCGCCTGCTCCGGGACGGCAAGGAGATAGAGTCACGGCTGGCCGCGGACTTAGACGCCCACCTCAACGCCGAGATAGCGATGGGGACCGTCGGCGACCTAGAGGACGTCCTCTCGTGGCTGTCGACGACGTTCTACCACGTCCGGGTCGGCGACACCGACACCGACGTCCGGGAACAGGCCGCCTCGACGCTGCGGGGCCTGTTCGACCGCGGCTTCGTCGAGATGGACGGGGACCTCTCGGTGGAGGCGACGCCGCTGGGGCAGTTGGCGTCGTCGTACTACCTCAGACTGGACACCGCACGGTCGTTCGCGGACCTCGCCGAGTCCGGCGATGTCACCGTCGATTCGATACTGGCGACGGTGGCCGACGCCGGCGAGTTCGACAGCGTCAGCGCGCGACAGGACGAACAGGACGCCATCCACGCGGTCCTCGGGAGCGACGGTGAGGAGTTAGAGGGCGGTGCCCGGAAGGTGTACGCCATCCTCCGGGCGAGCATGGACGGGACGACGCGACGGAGCTCAAAAGCGACGCGTGGGTGATCCGGCAGAACGCCCGCCGGTTGATCGCGGCCCTGCGGGCGTTTCTGGACCGGTTCGCCGGTGCCCGGGCGGCCAACCTCGGCTGTCGGACCGAGGCCCGCATCGAACACGGCGTCAGCGAGGACGCCGTCGGTCTCACGGCCATCGACGCGTCGGCGCGGGCCGGGCGCAGACCCTCGCCGCGGCCGGGTTCACCTCGCCGCGGGACGTGGTCAGCGGCGGCGTCGAGGCCCTCGCGGACGCGGGCCTGAGCGAGAGCGTCGCCGAACGCGTCCACGACGCCGCCGCGGACCTCCCGCTTGTCGTCGTCGAGTGGGGCGACTTCCCCGACGCCATCCCCGAGGGCGACAACAGCATGCACGAGGTCCGGGTCCGCAGTCTCAGGGGCGGTGCCCGGGCCGGCGTCCGCGTGACCGTCAACGGCGTCGAGATGACCGCGACCGACTGCTACCTCGCGAACGGACGCTCCCGGTCGGCGTCTTCGGCGGCGACACCGACCGCCTCGACTTCGAGGTGGAGGTGGCGTTCCCGGACCTCCCGCTCGCCCCCGTCACCGACGGCCGCTCTGTCACGGTCGAATGACCGAAATCCGTGACGTATGGTATCGTCACACGTGGTAACGTTCCTGAAACGGACGCAGAACCGGTTGTGAAATTTCTAAGCCCCGCTCAACCGCTCGTGAAAGGTATTCCTTTCGCTGTCGGCGGGCGTAAAACGTCTGGAAAACGGGACCTGATCGAGCAAAATGTGGCGAAGCGTCTGGCCGTTATATGATGGGGCCCATCCTATGGAGTGATAGGTGCTCCCCGCAATGTCAAGCGCATCCCCGACGCGTGCCGACCGCCTCCGCGAGTCCGTGGATATCGACGCCGAAGTACTCCAGTCGACCATCGCCACGCCGGTGCGGTTCGTGGGCTTCTGGAGCGCAGTCGTCCTCCCCTTCGTCTACCTGCCGCTTCTGTTCACCGGTCTGCAGGGCACGTACCTGACGGCCTTCCTCCTGCTGGTCGGCGTCCACGTCCTCTCCATCGTCGCCGGCCGCGAGTACAACAGCTAAGCGAGTCGCCCCGGCCCTCCTCCGTTCAGTTCTCGACGGCCCGTAGCACCGCCGTCCGCAGTTCGACGGGCGTCGACGCCACCTCGGCGACGGCCGACCGGTCGAGGCTGTCGTGGACGCGACGTACCCGATACAGTAGGTGCCGGCGGCCGTCGCGGCGCGCGCGCCGTGGGTCGAGTCCTCGACGGCGACGCAGTCGCTCGGGTCGCGGTCGACGGCGGCCGCCGCGGCCTCGTAGATGTCCGGTTCGGGCTTGCCCGCGTCGACGTCTTCCGCGCTGACGACGGCGTCGAATGTCAGGCCGAACCGCTCGCGGACGATGTCGACCCACTCGTACGGCGAGGAGGTCACCAGCGCCACGGGCACGTCACGGTCGGCCAGTTCCGCCCGCAGACCCTCGAATCCCGACAGCAACGCCACCCTCTCGCTGTATATCTCACGGGCGGCGCTCTCGAACAGCTCGAGGAAGTGCTCCCGCGAGACGGCCACCTCGTAGTGCTCGTCGAGGTAGGTGTATATCTCCCGGTAGGGCCGGCCGGTTATCTCCGCGACGTCGACGTCCGCCTCGGGGACGACCGTCGGCAGGATGTCGGTCCGCTCGGTCGGTTCCCAGTAGGCTTCGGAGTCGACGATCACGCCGTCCATATCGAACAGCACTGCGGTCATACCCGACAGTCCGTGACCGTGAGCAAAGCGTGTGGCGGTCCGGCTACACCGGCGAGCAGGTAGTTTCGAGGACGTACGTCTCGCCGTCGACGGACAGCGTGGTCTGGAGGTACTCCGTTCGGGCGGCCATCTCCGGGTCGCAGTCGACGCCGGTCGGTTGTTCGGTCCCGTCGACGCAGTCGTGGTCGCTCCCGTCGGGGAGGACCAATCGCTCGGGGTCCGCGCCGAGGACGGCGTAGGACCGCCCGGAGGAGGGGATGGCGTGGACGGTGACCGGCCGTCCACCGACTGTCTCCCGGGCGACGATGCGACCGGCGACGCCCGACTCCTCAACGTGGGGGACCAGCGTCATCGCCGCCGGGAGGTCGGCCTCGGTGAACGTCTTCAGACACACCGCGGGGTCCAGTGCCATCGCGTCGACGCCGGAGAGGTCGACGCCGGCGGCCTCGATAGCGTCGAACAGCGCGGGGTCGACGGTCGACTCGAAGGTCGCCCGCACGTCGTCTAAGTCCTCGTAGTCGGCCCGGAGCGCCGCGCGCGCGTCGTCGGTGTCGACCTCCGCCAGGACATCGTCGACGGACTCGGCGACGCCGGCGGTGAGGGCGTCGCTCCCGAGGAGGTCTCGGCGGGACGGACTCCCGTCGCGCAACTCGGCGGCCGCGCCCATCGTCTCGACACAGCCCCCGCCGTCGACGATCTCGTTCAGCGTGTTCCGATACTCCTCGTACTCCTCCTCGTCAGTCATACCCGCCGATAAGAGGAGGAGCGGTATTTACTTCACGCCTGCCCGCCGCGAAAGTGTCCCGGCCGACGGGTGGGGCCGTCCCCGTTCTGCTACTCTGTCACTACAGCACTGACAGTGCCACGAAATGCCGGATTTATATGCCGCTAGGGCCGCTGCCGCTATACAGGGGCCGGCACCGTGCCGGTCGGGGACTACACAATGGACGACACAGATGCCGTCGACACGCTGACCAGATTCGGGCTGACGACCTACGAGGCGCGGGTGTTTCTCGCTCTCCAGCGACTCGGGGAAGGGACCGCGAGCGACGTGGCCGAGGTGACGGACGTTCCACGCTCGCAGGTGTACGGAGCGGCCGACTCACTGGCCGACCGGGGGTTGGTCGACCACCGCCAGACGCGGCCGACGGTGTACGACCCGGTCGACGTCGAGACGGCCGAGACACGCCTGCTAGAGCAGTTCGAGGCGGCCGGCGAACGGCTGTTCACGTATATGTCCGACATCCAAGGGAAGGCCGGCAGCGGCGGCGAGGTCAGCGAAGCGCTGTGGACTATCAGGGGCAGCGACGAGATAACCGAACGCATCGCCGAACTGATCGTCGACGCCGACGACCGGGTGCTGTACGGGACGGCGAACCACTCCCACTACGACGAGCGAATCAAGGACGCGATGGAGGCCGTCACCGACGACGGCGTGACGCCGTTCGTGATGTCCACCAGCGAGGAGTTCCTCGACGCCGCCGACGACGACCGGGTGTATACGACCTACGAACCGCCCGAACACATCCCGCGGTCGACCTCGCGGGTGCTGATGGTCGACGACGACACGCTGTTGCTCGGGATGGTCGAGGACCGGGGACGGGACGGGCAAGAGGAGATAGCCCTCTGGAGCGCCCAGACGGCATCGGCGGCCGTGCTGATGCAACTCATCACCGAACTGTTCCAGAGCGACCCCATCTCCCTCAGCGAGGAGTGACCGGTCAACGAGCCGACCAATAGCGTGTCTGCGTGTCTGAGCCGCCCGATATCCGCCGGGTCGATTGTTAACGCTTATATATAACAGAACGTTCTCGGGAACTGTGACCGACTCACACGACGACGGGTTCCTCACTGGTGGATCGGAGCGGACGCGGCGCGGCGTACTGGCGGCGAGCATCGCGGGGTTTACCGCGCTGGCCGGCTGTTCGTCCGACGACGGGACGACGACGGCGGGCGGCGACGGGACGGCCACGCCGACCGCGGAGTCGACACCGACGCCCGAACCGGACTCGGAACCGGAACCGAGCGGGTCGCTGACGCCCGCTGACGTGCCACAGGCCGAGGTCCGCGGCTCACACCACCCCGGCCCGCCACGGTTCACCAGCGTCGGGCAGCGAGCGCTGGGGAACGTCCTCCACGGCCCCGGGACGAACACGAACCTCTCGCCGCTGGACGTCGAACTCTCCGGCGTCGACGGCGACCTCGCGCCGTTCAATCCCGACCACGAGGCGACCTACGAGTGGTCGGTCGCCGACGCGCCCGACGGTTCCAGCGCCGGCGTCGACGACGCCTCGGTGATCCACTTCGAACCGGACGTCCCCGGCGAGTACCGCCTGGAGCTCGACGCCCCCGACGACACCCACGAACTGACCGTCCGAGCGTTCCCCGAGGAGGACGAGACGGACCCCCAGCCGCGAGTCACGCTGCACGGCGAGGCCGACGGCGACCAGTTCGTCCTCGACGCCGACGCGAGCCCGAGCCCCGAGGGCGACAACACGGTCGACGATCTGGACGTGGAGTTCTACGTCGACGACCGCGACCGGGAGAACCTCGACGGGTCGCTGTCGGTCGAGGACCACGCCGCGACGGTGCCGACGGACGCCGTCACCGACGCGGTCCGCGTCCACGCCGTCGCGGTGGGCGACCGCCACAGCGTCGCCGACGCGGTCCGGCTTGAGCCCGACGGCTCGGTGACGCCGCTGAACGAACCGCCGGCGTGGGTCGAGGACGCCACCATCTACGAGATATTCGTCCGGCGGTTCGACGACGACGTGACCTTCCAGACGATTCAGGACCGGCTTGACTACCTCGAGGAGATGGGCACCGACGCCCTCTGCTGACGCCGATACTCGAATCCCACAGCCACAGCAACCCGAACGTCCCCGGCGGTCCCCACGGCTACGACGTAACGAACTACTTCGAGGCGGCCGAGGCGCTGGGCGACAACGAGGACTACGAGGCGCTGGTCGAGGCCTGCCACGAGCGGGACATCAAGGTCATCTTCGACCTCGTCATCAACCACTCGGCCGAGGAACACCCCTACTTCCGGGCCGGCAACACCGGCGAGGGCGTCGCCGACGGCGACCAGGAGTTCTTCCGGAGCCTCTACCAGTACGAGAACAGCTACACTCCCAAGACCTACGCCTACTGGTCTGGCATCCCCCGTCCACGACTACGACTCGCTTGCGCTGCGGTCGTGGATTCTCGCGGCCGTCGACCACTGGCAGGAGGTCGTCGACGGCTTCCGGTGTGACGTGGCGTGGGGCGTCCCGCGGAGCTTCTGGAAGGACGTCCGCGACCGCGTGAAGGCCCGCGACCCCGACTTCCTCCTGCTGGACGAGACCATCCCGTGGCACAGCGACTTCGCCGAGAACCAGTTCGGCTCGCACTTCGATTACGGCGGTAACGAGACGCTGCGGGCCGTCGGGCGCGGGGAGGAGGACGCCACCGCCGTCAACGACATCGTCGAGGACCGGGCGGTCGAGGGCTACCCCGACCACACGCACTTTTTCAACTACATCGAGAACCACGACATGGAGCGGTACCTCTCTATCGCCGACCGGGCCGCCCAGAAGGCCGCCGGCGCGGCGACGTTCACGCTTCCCGGCGCGCCGATGCTCTACTACGGACAGGAGTCCGGCGTCCCCCAGCAGCGCGGGACGATGAACTGGGGCGACGCCGACGAGGACCTCCGGGCGTACTACAAGCGACTCGTCGACGCCCGGGAGAGCCTGCCGGAACTCCAGACCGCCGCCGCGACCACGCCCGTCGAACTGTCCGACCGTCCGGACGGCGTCGTCGCCTACGCCCGCAGCGCCGAGGACGGGCAAGTTCTGGTCGTCCTCAACTTCGCGTCCGGCACCGCGTCGGTGCCCCTCCCCGAGGGCGTCGAAACGACCGACCTGCTCACCGACGACGACGTGGCCGACGGCGACGGCGTGGCCGTCGAGAGCGCCGCCGTCCTGCGGGCCGACGACGCGTCGCTCTGAGCGGCGACTGTTTTTTTTTCCAGTAGTACTCACACGCCGAGCGTGAGTCCGTGGCCGAGTGTCGAGACGGGAAGCTTCGAGCGGAGACTGACGGAGAAAAAACGCTGGGAGACGGGCGACGGTTACCGCCACTCGGGGAGTGTGGCGGCGTCTTCGAGCGGTACGGTGACGAACGCGTCGTCACACGTGATGTCGGCGATGATGAACGTGTCGGCGTCGTCCACCGACGCCATAACCTCGGCGTCGTCCGAGACCGTTGCCGCGACCTGGTCCGTCTCCTGCGACATATGTTATGCTCTCTCATACGCACACATAAACGTGCCGGAACCGCCGGACAGGTAACCGACTGGTCAGCGGACGAGGACGGGGGCGGAGAAAGTGCAAGGCCTTAGTAGGTGGGACCGGAGTAGTCGGGTATGAACGTCGCAGACGCTATGACGCCCCGCGAGGAGGTCGTGACGGTCGAGATTCCCGGTACCCGTGACGACGTCCTCGAGTACATCCAAGAGCGGTTGTTCTCCTCGGTTCCGGTCGTCAAACAGACCGACGAAGGCGAACAGTTCCGGGGCATCGTCTCCCGTGACGCCCTGATCGACCGCCCCGACGAGGACCAACTAGCGATGCTGGTCGAGGAGGTAGCGACCATCGGCCCCGACGCCGACATCGTCGACGTCGCCCGCCTGATGGTCGAGGGGGGCGAGCGCCGGGTCCCGGTCATCGACGACACCCTCGTCGGTATCGTCACCGTGACCGACGTGGTCCGGGCCATCGCCGAGGGCGAGATAGACGGGTCGACGACGGTCGACGAACTGGCGACCCGACAGGTCAACTGCGTCTACGCCGGGTCGCCGCTGACGGTCGCCGAACGGGAACTGGCTCACGCCGACGTGCCCTACGGCGTCGCCCTCGACGACGACGGGGAACTCTGCGGGATGCTCACCGAAGTCGACATCATCGCCGTCGCCCGCGTGGTCGAGGGCGAGGCCGACACGGGCGAGTCCATCGCCGACGACGACGACGACTGGAAGTGGGAGAGCGTCAAGGCCGTCGGCAACAGCTACATGCCGACCCGGAACGTCGAGCTGCCGTCCGAACCGGTCGAGCAGTTTATGACGACCGACCTGATCACCGTCGGCAAGCGCCGCACCGCACAGGAGGCCGCCCAGGAGATGATCACCAACTACATCGAGCAGATACCGCTCCTCTCGGGCGATTCCCTCGTGGGCATCGTCCGGGACATCGACCTGCTGGAGGCGCTTTTATGATCGAGGACGTGGTGGAACTCGCCAAGCGACGCGGCTTCTTCGTCCAGTCTGCCGGCGTCTACGGCGGCGTCTCGGGCTTTTACACCTTCGGCCCGCAGGGCGCGGCCCTCAAACAGAACGTCGAGGACACCTGGCGGGACCGCTTTGCCATCCAGGAGGGCAACATGGAGGTCGACGCCCCGACGGTGATGCCCGAGGCCGTCTTCGAGGCGTCGGGCCACCTCGACACGTTCGACGACATGCACGTCGAGTGTCCCGAGTGTGGGTCGAACCACCGGGCCGACCATATCGTCGAGGACAACACCGACATCGAGGAGGCCGAGTCCCTGCCGGCCGCGGAAGTCGAGGAACTCATCGCCGAGTACGAACTGGTCTGTCCCGACTGCGGGACCGGCCTCGCGGGGCAGGTCATCGACGACTTCAACCTGATGTTCGAGACGAACATCGGGCCGGGCAGCGCCTCGCCGGGCTATCTCCGCCCGGAGACCGCACAGGGCATCTTCGTGGAGTTCCCCCAGTTGGCCGAGTACGCCCGCAACCAGTTGCCCTTCGGCGTCACCCAGATCGGCCGGGCCTACCGCAACGAGATCAGCCCCCGGAAGTCCCTGCTTCGGGTCCGGGAGTTCACCCAAGCCGAACTGGAGTTGTTTGTCGATCCCGAGGAAGACGAACCGACACTCGACCGCGTCAGAGACGTGACCGCGCCGTTCTACCCGGCCGACGAGCAAGAAGCCGCGGACGGCGAGATACGCGAGGCGACTATCGGCGAGGTCGTCGACGACGGCACCGTCGCCGACCCGTGGATCGCCTACTACCTCGGCGCGGCCGCCCAGTGGTACGAGTCCATCGGCGTCGATATGGACCGCTTTCGGTTCCGCCAGCACCTCGCGGGCGAACTCGCCCACTACGCGGCGGACTGCTGGGACGCCGAGGCCGAGGTCGACGGCGACTGGATCGAACTCGCCGGCTTCGCCTACCGCGGGGACTACGACCTCTCGAAACACGCCGACCACTCCGGCGAGGAGTTCACCGTCTTCAAGCAGTACGACGATCCGGTCACCGTCGAGCGAGCGACCGTCGACCCCGATATGAGCGCCCTCGGCCCCGAGTTCGGCGGGGCGGCCGCCGACGTGGCCGCGGCCCTAGAATCGCTGGTCGAGCGCGACCCCGATGCCTTCGAGGCGGCCAGCGAGAGCGGCGACCCCGTCACCGTCGAAGTGGACGGCGAGACCTACGAGGTCCCCATAGAGCAGACGGGCTACGCCGTCGAGGAGGTCACCGAGAGCGGCGAACACGTCAGCCCCCACGTCGTCGAACCCTCCTTTGGCGTCGACCGCGCGCTGTACACCGCCCTCGACCACTGCTACCGGGAAGACGAGGTCGACGGCGAGTCCCGGACCTACCTCGCGTTGCCGGCGGGCGTCGCCCCGACGACCGTCGGCGTCTTCCCGCTGATGGACCGTGACGGGATGGGCGACCGGGCACACGAGGTCGTCGACGACCTCCGAGACGCGGGACTGGCCGTCACCTACGACGACTCGGGCGCTATCGGCCGGCGCTACCGCCGGCAGGACGAGGTCGGGACGCCGTTCTGTGTCACCGTCGACTACGACACGCTCGGCGAGGGTGACGACCCCGAACTGGAGGGGACGGTCACGGTCCGCGAACGGGACAGCACCGACCAGCGTCGGGTCCCCGTCGAGTCGCTGGCCGAGACGCTGCGGAACCTGCGTGACGGCGCGCTCACCTTCGACGACATCTAACCGTGCGCGAACTGATCACCGGGACCGAATCGGAGGTCGCACGCCGGGTCGTCCACGCCAGCGGCACCGCCGTTCCGCTGGCGTACGTCCTCTTCCCCGAGACCATCACGTGGCCGGTCGTCCAGGGCGCGCTCATACTCTTTCTGGTCGTCGCGCTCGGACTGGAGGCCGTCCGCCTGCTCGGCGGGTTGGAGTGGTGGATCTACGACCACCTCACCCGGAGCTACGAGCAGGACAACCTCGCGGGGTACGCGCTGTACTTCATCAGCCTCACGGCCGTCGCGCTGGTGTTTGCCCCGGACATCGCGGTGCCGGCGATGCTGATGCTCACGCTTGGCGACCCCATCAGCGGACTGCTCGGATCGGGCGAACTCCGGACGGTCAAGCGCCTGCGCGTGCTGGTGACGATGTTCTCAGTCTGTGCGGTCATCGCCTACCCGTTCGTCGGCGTGCTCCCGGCCGTGCTGGGCGGTATCGGCGCGATGCTCGCCGACGGCGTCAAGCCCGTCGTCAGGACCTACGTCATCGACGACAACCTCACCATCCCGCCGGTGGCGGCGGCCGCGATGGCGGTCGGCGTCGCCGTCCTGTAGCTCGTCCCACAGATTTTTTTTACGCAGACCGGACTACGGGAGAATGCTATGACGGTACCGCTCGCGCTGATAGAGGTACTGGGCGTCGAACTCGGCCTCGGTGCACTGCTCGGCGGCGGGGTCGTCACCCTGCTTGTCGTCCTCGCTCTCGTCTACTTCCTGGGGGGCGAGGGGATGCTGCTGGAGGCAGGGATGGAACTCATCGACTGACCGGCGACGCGGACACTTTCACCTCGGTCGGCGAACCCTTAACCCCGCGGCCGCCCAACCTCGCGGCGAATGGCGACGTCCGACACCGTCGACCGACCGCTGGTCGCGTCCGGGCTGCTCGAACAGCGGCGCTACCAGTCGACACTCGCCGAGACGGCCATCGAGGACCACACGCTGGTCTGTCTCCCGACGGGCCTGGGGAAGACGGCCGTCTCGCTTCTGGTGACCGCCGACCGCCTCGATTCGGTCGGCGGCACGGCGCTGCTTTTGGCCCCGACGAAACCGCTTGTCACCCAGCACGCCGAGTTCTATCGGGAGGCGCTGACCATCCCCGAGGAGGAGGTGGTCGTCTTCACCGGCGAGGTCCGGCCCGACGACCGCGCCGAACTGTTCGAGTCCGCGACGGTGGTCATCGCCACCCCGCAGGTCGTCGAGAACGACCTCGTGGGCAACCGCATCTCGCTTTCCGACGTGACCCACGTCACCTTCGACGAGTGCCATCGGGCCAGCGGCGACTACGCTTACACCTACATCGCCGACCGCTACCACGAACAGGCTGAACAGCCGCTGGTGACGGGGATGAGCGCCTCGCCCGGCGACGACGAGGAGTCGATCCTGCAGGTGTGTGAGAACCTCGGCCTGCGGGAGATAGCGGTGATGTCCGACGAGGACGAGGACGTCGCCGAATACACCCACGAGACCGACGTGGACTGGCAGCGCATCGAACTCCCCGAGGCGGTCATCGAGATACGCGACGCCGTCAACGAGGTCATCGCCGACCGG
>NZ_WPCA01000101.1 GCF_009741825.1 Halapricum sp. CBA1109 | reverse complement strand
CGGTCTCGCCGTCGTCCTCGCGGTGCCGTTGGCTATCCCGCTGACCGACGGGATGACGGCGGCGTACCCGTGGATCGAATCGAACCTCGGCGTCGTCCTGACCGCCATCGCGGCGGCGCTGGTGTTCACCGAACCGACCCGAAGCGCGCGGTTCGGTGCCGGCCTCTCGCTGGCCGCCAGCGGCCTGTTGGGCGTGGCGACGCTCGACCTCTCGCCGGGCGGGCCGCTACCGGCCGGCGGGATGCTCGCGCCGCTTTTCGCCGGGCTGTTCGGCGCACCGGTGTTGCTGTCGGCGATGGGCGGCAACGGCGTCCCACCGCAGGACGACCCGGCGGTACTCGAAGAGCGACGGAGCGTCCTCCGGGTCGCGGGCCTCGGGACGCTCGCCGGGGCCGTCGTCGGCTACCTGCCGGGCGTCTCCAGTGCCATCGCGGCCACGCTGGTCCTGCTCTCGGTCCCGGCGAGCCGTGGCTCCCGTGGGTTCGTCGTCGCTACCAGCGGCGTCAACACGGCGACCGCAGTGTTCGCGCTGTTCGCATTCGTCGCGCTCGACCAGCCCCGGACGGGCGTGCTGGTCGCCGTCGACTCCGTCGGGACGCCCGTCTCCCTGCCGCTGTTTCTCGTGAGTATCGCCGTCGCCGCGGCCGTCGGGTTCGTGTTGGTGCTGGTGATCGGTGACCGGTACCTCCGGACGGTCGGTCGCCTCGACAACCGGCGGCTGTCGGTCGGTGTCATCGCCGCACTCGTCGTCCTCGTCTGGGGCTTTACCGGATGGCTCGGTGTCGTCGTGTTCGTCGTCGCGACGGCCGTCGGCCTCGTCCCGCCGTGGGCCGGTGCCCGCCGCGTCTCGCTGATGGGGGTGTTGCTCGTGCCGCTCGCACTCTAGGGCAAAGCATATACTCGCTTCGGCGCAACCAATGGTCAATGACCGACGGAATCGTCGCCCCGTTCGCCGCCCTCTACCAGTACTGGGGGACGTTGGCGTGGACCATCCTCGTCGTCTTCCTCGCCGGCATCGTACTGGAGCGCTACGACAAAGAGTACGCCCGGTCGGTGTTCGTCGTCGGGTGGGCCGTCCTCTCGGTGTTGTGGGTCGCCTCCATCTACCAGTTCATCTTCGATCAGAAGAGCATCACCGAAGGCATCGGCGTCCTCGTCGGCATCCCGCTGTCGCTGTGGATCGGATACCTGCTGGCGAGTGGCCGCGACCAGTTGCGGGTCCTCTCCCGCGCCGTCGGCGTGATGTGGCTAGTCTACCTCCCCGCCTCGACGGTCGATGCCATCCGGAGCCCGCTGATCGACACGGTCACTGGCCACACCGCGTGGGTCCTGTCGTTTTTTACGACGGAGTTCAGCCTCGTCGAAGGGAGCGCGTTCCCGTCGAACGTCAACGCCGAGACGGCCGCACACACTGTCTCGTTCCTGTTTCAGAACCCCGAACAGGGGTACAACGTCGTCTACACCATCCAACTGGCCTGTACCGGACTCGGGAGCGTCGCCATCTTCGCCGGCCTGATCGCCGCCGTGCAAGCGCCGCTTCGCCGGAAACTGAAGGCCCTCGGTGCCGCCGTCGCCATCATCTACGTCCTCAACATCGCCCGGAACGTCTTCATCGCCTACTCCTTCGGCCTCCAGAAGATGCACCTGTTCCCCGACGCCATCGTGGACCTGTTCGCACTCACCTCCACGTACAAGGTGTCGTACATCCTCGCCGACCGGATCATCGCGCAGTTCCTCTCGGTCGTCGCGCTCGTCGGCATCACCTACGTCGTCGTCAAGTTGCTGCCCGAGGTGCTGACCATCGTCGAGGAAGGGATATACGTGTTCACTCGCAAGGAGTACGACCTCCGGCAGGCACTCGACGTGGGCGCTCGCACCGACGGCGGCTCAGACGAGTAGTTCCTCGACGGCCGCTTTCGGCGCACCGCCGAGTTCGACGAGTGCGTCCCGTTCGACGTAGTGGAGGTCCCCCGGGATAAGCAGCATATGGAGTGGCTCTCCGAACGACTGCGCCGCGAGCGAATCGAGGGTGTCGGCCGTGACGACCGGTTCGGGGCTACCCGCGCGGGCGACGACCACACCCAGCGCCTCGTCGTTCCAGTGCTCGGCGAGCAGTCCCGCTGCCGCGTCACCGGACATATACTCCTCGCGGTCGGCTTCGACCTTTATATCGAGAAAGACCAGCGTGTGGAGGCCGCGCTGGCGGTTGTCCTCGATGGTCTCGACGACGCTGTCGGGGACGCCCTCGCCGCCGTGGGAGGACTCGAAGGGGAGCGTCGTTGCCTTCCCGAAGCGGTAGTTCTGGAGGCCGGTCAGCGAACTCGCGGCCGCCTCGGCGGTCGTGCCGTGGATCACCCGCGTCTCGATACCGCGGTCGTGGGCCCGCAACCGGAGGTCGACGTGCGTCGTCGATATCATCGTGTCCCCGGCGGTACAGAACACCGCGTCGCCGTCCGCCGCCGCGTCGAGAATCGGGTCCGGGTCCCGTTCGACCCCCTCCCGGGAGCGGACCTCGATAGTCGTGTCGTGGGCCGCTTCGACGTCGTCGAGCCTCGCGCCCGCGAGTTTGCTGGTGTAGAACTCCGCGAACACACGGTCGGCGTCGGCGATGGCCTCCCGGCCTGCGACGGTGATCGAGCGTTCGTCGTACAGTCCGAGACCGACGAAAGTGAGCATACGCCACTTCCGCGGCGGCGGCCGATAAACTGCCCGGACCAAGCGTCAGTGTTAACGCCGCCGCCCGCCTCTGCCCGTCCGATGGAGACCCCCTGCGTCCGCGTCCCGCGCGAGGACGGCGAGCAGACCCGCGCCGACCTCGACGACCGCGGCTTGCTCGCCCACGACTACGAGATCGTCGTCGAGGACGACCACATCTACATCCCTGTCACCGATCCGAATGCCGTCCCCGAGTCGCTGTCCGTCCACACGCGCGACGTTCCGGTCCGGGAGACTCAGACACTTCCCGAGGACATCCTCGGTTTCGACCCCTCCTACGAGCGACTCGGCGACGTCGTCATCATCGACGAGGACGATCCCGAGCGCGCGCGAGCAATCGCCGACGCCCTCGTCGAGTCCGCCATCCCCGTCGAGACCGTGCTGAACCGCGCCTCGAAGGTCAAAGGGACCGAACGCCTCCGGGAGTGGGAGGTCCTCCACGGCGACAGCACCGAGACGGTCCACCGCGAGTACGGCTGTTCGTTCGCCTTGGACGTGACCGAGGTGTACTTCTCGCCACGGCTGGCGACCGAACGCCACCGCGTCGTCGAACAGGTCACCCACGGCGAGCGGGTGTTGGATATGTTCGCCGGCGTCGGCCCGTTCGTCGTCCCGATGGCCGCCGCCGGCGCGACAACCGTCGGCGTCGATATCAACGACCGCGCCATCGACTATCTCCGGGAGAACGCCCGCCGGAACGGCGTCGCTGACCGCGTCACTGCCATCGCGGGCGACGTCCGCGAGGTCACCGACGACTACGCCGACTGGGCCGACCGCCTCGTGATGAACCTCCCCCACAGTGCCGACGCGTTTCTGGACACCGCCGTCTCGCTGGCGGGCGACACCTGCCGACTCCACTACTACGACATCCAGCACGAAGACGACCCCTACGGCCCGGGCGAGGCCGCTATCCGCGCCGCGGCCGAACCGACCTACGACGTGACCGTCGAGACGCGCCACAGCGTCCGGTCGTACGCCCCCCACGAACTGAACGTCTGTCTCGACGTGGTACTGTCCCGCTAGGGGCGCCCGATTCGCAACCCTTATTGTGGTATTCGCTCCAACGAAGTAGTACCCGCGCCGGTGTAGCTCAGACTGGCAGAGCGATTCCTTCGTAAGGAATAGGCCGAGGGTTCAAATCCCTCCACCGGCTTCCTGCGACGAACCTACGTGAGGTGCGGAAGCCGTCGAGGGATTTGAACTAGACCGAGGTTCTGCGCGAAGCGCCGGTTCTCGGGCGTAGTTCATAATCCCCTCCACCGGCTTGGAAACTTTTGTCCAGATCCCAGGTATAAAAGGCATCCAGTTGCGTCGCTGTCTTCCGATTTCAGGGGGTGGGCTGCGTGACCGACGCTCGGTGGCCGGTCGTCCTCGACGACCGAGCGTTTCAGCCGATCCCGCAATCGTGGATCGACGCTGTTGTCGACCGCGGCACGCGCGGAAAGCGTCACGAGACCGACCAGCGACTCACTGGGAAGGGATCAGACCAGCAGGCCGGCAACAGCTCGCCAAGATGCTGAAGCTCGTACGGAAGGGCGAAGCGCCCGGGGGGACCTATCGGGCGATGCTGTTAGTTGGTCAGACCGTTCGAGGCGCGACGAAGGAACTCCGGCGGTTGGTCACGAGCAACGGCCACCTCTGGAACAAGACCTCGAAAACGCGCGTGGAAGTCTACGACGATGTGACCAGCGGTGAGCTCAAGACCGAGACGCCGATCCGGACGATTACCGGGCTAAAAGACACGCGTTGGGACTACGACACTGGTGAAGAGTCCACTTTCGAGATGGACGGAGCAGTCGAGAGTGAAGAAGAATCGGGACCGACAGAGCAACAGCAGGCAATCAGAACGGTCGTGCGTGCGGTGGCGCTAAATGACCTCTCGAATCGCGATGCCGCGTCGTTAGTCGATTACGGGAAGACGTGGGTCGGGGATCGAGTCAACGAGTGGCGGCAGGGTGAACACACTGAACTCGTCGGCATCTCTCCCAGTGATATCGACGACTGACCGCGGACAGCGAATTTCTAAAACCACCAGACGGGAGCGCGCCCGCACACGGTGACCGACCGGACGCGGGCATATATACTATATATCGTGCGCTTGGGCGCACAATCGCCAAATCGCCGTCTTCGGTTGATTGTCGGGTGGAGACAGTAACTGGTAGCTCGAGGTATGGAGACAATACTCTCCGAGTTGGTTTGAGTTAGAGGATTCAAGATATCTCTGTCATATTTATATTAGCCGGGTAGTGGACACTCTAACTCAAATGAGGCAGGGATTTTTTGAGTGAGCGCCTCATCGGTCGAGCTGACTCAAATGGATCGCGAGGACTTACCCGAGGCAGCACCCGGAAGGTATGTTCCATACGGGCGTGAGTCGTATTACTTGCCCGACGACTTGCCACCGACAGCAGATATTGAGTTCGGTGCTGATTTCCAGAACACGCTGCAGGACGCAATCTATCAACTCGGCCGTCTCGAGGGGATCGCCGACGAGACGAACGTGAGTCCGATAGTCTACACCTCATTGGTCCGTCGGGAAGCTGTCGAATCCGTCCTCGTCGAGGGGGCAGAGCTGGACTTCGAGGATATGTTCCGCCCCGAAGACATCGAAGGGAACGAGACGGCCAAGGATATTCAGGAAGCAGTCAACTACGAGCAGGCGATCAGACAGGGGTCCGAGAAGGTTGCGGCGGATGGAGAAATCACGCTGGAATTACTGAAGGATCTCCACGCGGTTCTACTCAACGGAGTTCGCGACCAAGCCGACCGCCTCGGGTCGTTCAGACAGAAACCAGTACACATTCCACCGCCCGGTCGATTCGAGAAATCGTTTGTCCCACCGGCTCCAGACAAGATCCGGCCGCTAATGCAGAACCTCGAGCGGTACGTGAACCGTGGCGGTGAGTTTCACCATCTCGTCGACCTCGGAATCGTACACTACCAGTTCGAGACGATCCATCCATTCGGCGACGGCAATGGCCGTCTCGGGCGTGTCTTGATCACTCTACAGCTAATCCACCAAGGATACCTCACGAAGCCATTTCTCTATCCGAGTGCATACTTCAATCAGAACAAGATCGAGTACGTGCGGAAGATGCGAGCGGTTAGCGAGGACGGTGAATGGGCACCGTGGCTCGAATTCTTCGTGACTGGTATTCATCAGCAGGCCGTCGATGCCGTTTCGAGAACAGAGAAACTGCGCGACCTCCGTCGAGAGTACGAGCGACAGTACGGGCACGAGAAGACCGCGACAGATAGACTCGCGATGCGGTTGTTCCGCCGGCCCTACGTGACGACCGCCGACGTTCAGGACCTACTCGATGTCAGCCACCAGACTGCCCGGAACGCGATCTCGGAGCTGGAGGCGGCGGGCGTTCTGGAAGAGACGACTGGCAAGGACCGCTACCAAGAGTTCAAAGCGACCGATATCTTCGAGATCCTCACCGGTGCGATTGACACGTGACCTCGCGATAGACTTCCTTGATTGTCCACCGGTTTGGCGTCTTCAATCACGGACACGCTCTACATCGAACCCAACCTCGAAACTCGTCGCCCGTGTCCAAAACGTCTCGGCAATCTCTCGACGCTGCTCGAACGTGAGGTCCTCGCGCTCGAGGACACGCTCTGCTGCACGGAGGACCTCGACAACGTCCTCGCAGGCGTAGGCGACGGCATCGCTTTTGTTCATATCGTAGAAGTCGGCTGCTTTCTCGATTGAGTCCTCTCGATACCGGTTCCGTCGAATCTGATACGGAGACTGTCGGCCATACTCGTGAACACGGATCGCTATTCCTAGATTGTTGCGGTGACTGGATGGTGGATCGTTTATATGCAGGGTGGGTGCGCCGGCGTGATCACGACGCTCGCGCGGACAGTACTGCGTGCGCGACTGCGAATATGAACACGTCCGTACTCGCGCTCGTGTTCATATTGGGTCGAGAATGATTTTGGACGCGTGACCCCGTGGGTCACTGCCGAAGGTGGAGTTCAGTGAGTTGTGTCTCGTTTGGAACCCGGGTTCGTGCGGGACGGTTCGAGAAAGCGGAACCAGAAGCTATCCGGAAATTGTACTCCCCCCTTGCGTTCGTATGCTTGCGCGCCCGGTCTCCAAGATCACTATCTTCGAACCACACTTCGACGGCGCACAGTTCGGGCCAGCCTCGCTCGAGACACCCACAGGCCACGACGATGACTCGTTCGACCACGACTTACACGAACCTAAGGAGGCTGAATCGGCCGAAGAGCACGGATCGAAGTCCAGTTTCACGAAGTTCCTGCAGGGCGCGACGGTGTTCGTCCTGATGTTCGTCGCGCTCTGGGTCGTGCTCTCACGGATTCTTGAAGAGGAGGAAGAAAAAACAGACATCAAATAGCCCGTACGTAGAGACGCTTTTTGTTATCGACATACCTCCAGCCACGCGATAGTCCGAGAGCGCGCGCTTCAACCGGTAAACATAGTCAGCCAGTCCGATACTCGATTTCGGTTATCTCCCCTCGCCAGTACGGTACCGCGCCTTCGGCTGTTTCCCATCCCACCTCGGCCTCAGTCGGGATTTCCATCCCGTTGCGCTTTTCGTACGTTCCGTATCGGCCGACCCACGGGGAAGTTGTATCGGTATCCTGTCGGTATCGGTCGGCGGTGAGTCGCCTGAGATAGCCCGACTTGTCGAAATGGAACTCCCCTGAGGCGGTCACGTCGCCACCAGAGATGGTCGCTCTGGCGGTCCGATCGTCAATCCCGTCCCATGAGACGCCGGCTGCCGGCAACAACGCCGTCGGAAACCACGGCGTCTCCGAGAGATACCGCTGGAGTTCCGCCTCGTTCATCTGGCGATCGGGTCCCGCACTTGCGACCGGAATCGCCCCAAAGAGGTTGGCTCGGAGCAGCCCCTCGTCGTCAACGTAGGCGTCGAGAACCCTTGCAGAGACCAGCGGGGCGAGTTCGATCTCGGCATCCCAGATGAATCCGGGCGGTGAGACGCTGTATATCTGACGCGCCGTGAACGGGTGCCAGGCTGCATCGGCACCGCCAAGTCGGAACTGTCCCGCTTGCGTCAGCCGAACCTGGGTGACGTGTTGCTGGCCCTCCTGGAGGACAGTCTCGAAGTACCGACGAACCGGGAGCGGCAGATCCTCGACATCGCGCTGTTCGTAGGGGTCGGCATTGGCTGGCGTAGCGGATTCCTGGACGCTTGCCGTGTAGTCTCTGACACGCTGAGCCACGTGACGCTGACGGATCGCGAAGGCAGCGGTACCGAGCGCACTAATACCGACCATCAGACCGAACACCGTCGAACGAGAACGCGAGACCAGACTCATACGATTATTCAACGTCCGAGCTGTTTTGAGCCAGGCGACCGCCCGCGAAGCCGCCCAGCGCCCCGAGTCCGGCACCGTAGGCACTGACAACTAAGAGTCCGAAAACCATCCCCGCGACGACAACGAAACCGAGGCCGGCTTCCTGGATCGTGGCGAACCCCAAATACAGGCCGATCGTGACGAAGCCGAGAATGACCAGCGCCGGGACCATCGCTACGAATCCCGAAAGAGCACCCACACTTACTGGTCGTCCCGACGCGGGCTGTTCGAGATAGCCCGCCAGACCACCACCGAGGACTGGCGAGAACGGGGCGAACGAGAGCACCGATGTCGCGACTGCACCGAGGACTGCCGACGATCGATACGTGCCGACGACTCCCTCGTCTGTAACACGTTGATGGGCGCGATGGCGGAATCCGACGTATCCGATAGCGAATAGGACGAGTCCGATCCCCGTCAGGAGGAGGCCGATCCCAGTCCAGTTCACGACTTCAAGCGAAAACTCGAGCATCTCCGCTTCTGTGAGATCCCGTTGCAAGACGACGATGGTGATCTCGCCAGCCTCGATGTCTTGCGCGAGTAATTCCCGGTCGACGACGAAGGTGACGGCGGTGCCACCGACGAACAGTGCCATCCCCCCGAGTGCGATCGCCACTCCGACGAGCCAATCGACGTATTCGGGCAACGGTCGAGCGACCGCGAGGTCGTCTCGTGGCTCACTGGTCGCACTGTCCCGCCCGTCCCCGGCCGCAGTGTCAGTCGTCTCCATACGTAGTGGTACAACGGCCTCTGCCTTAGTTATCTCCAGATTACACTTCCGGGATATGTGAGACCGCCAAGTAGTGAGTATGACAAGTCGTGATTCAGCAGTCGGATCAGACGGTGGTACCGCGTCGGTCAACTGCTGGCGATCCCCGTTCTCGTGGGACTCGTCGCGATGCTCGCGATCGTCTTCGTGAGCGAGGTGGCCTTCTCGGTCACCGACTACGTCCTGTTCGGGCTGGTGACGATGCTGTTCGTCCTAGTCTATATGGCGTTCTACGTCGGGATCTCCGCGAGCACGACCTCCACCGCCAGGGTAGCCACACTCAGCGTGCTCGCGTTGGTACTGCTGGAGTTCGCCTGGGACATCGTCCCGATCGGTGCCTAGTTCATCGCCAACGGCTTCGTGGTCCCGCCGGGGCTGTTCAGCGGCGCGGCGATGCCGGATTGGGTCGCGTTCCTCGCGAACATGCCACCCAGCTCGGCCTATCTCAACAGTGTTAGTGGCGTCCTCACCGGTTCGATGGCCGGGAGCGGCCCGTGGTACCTCTCGCAGTGGTTCAGCCTAGTCGTCCTCGCTATCTGGGGCATCGTTCCCCTCGTCGTTGGCTACCTGCGCTACAACCGCGCCGACCTCTGATCGAACCCTTCTCTTCTCGAAGCTACCCTTCTCTCTGGATTCTCCGTCGGGCGTGGGAGAGCGGCGAAGGCAGTACAGCCGCGGCGGTCGGGGAAGGCGGTACGCTACTACTCGTCTAAGACCGCGACGAGGGTCTCCAGTTCGGCTTTCAGAAAGGACTGGTCGCCGTCCCGGGACGTGTCGAGGCCGCCGACCGCCTGCCGGATGGCGGTGCGCATCGTGTCCTTGCCGGGGAGCGGTTCGAGAGTCACGTCGGCGTCGACGGCGGTGCAGATGGCCGCCAGCGCCTCCTTGGTGAAGCCGGTCGATTCGATGCGTTCGTGGCGGCCGGTCGCCACTCTGATCTCGTTGCGGAGGTCGTCGACAGTCGGAGCCATAGCAGGGCCGTCGGGGCCGCGGATGCTCAGGGTTTCGGTCGGGGGCGCTCACCGGCCGCCGTAGCGCTCGGCGAAGAGGCCGAACAACAGCCCGGCGTAGAGAGCGGCCCCGCAGACGGCGAGGGCGCGCCCGACGGTGGCGAGGCCCCCGACGCCGAGGAGCAGGCCCGCCGCTTCGGTGGCGACGCCGACAGCGAGCGCGAGGATAGACGCGAGCGCGGTCCGGTCGTCGCTGCCGGGGAAGGTCCCGACACCGGGCGGATAGAACTGGTAGGCGACGCCGACAATGGTGAGGCCAAGAAAGCCCAGTAGGTTCAGCCGGTAGTGAGCGGTCGGGCCGCCGGGAAGGGTGCCGACGAACGCGAAGACGACGCCCAGCGCGACACCGGCGACGCCGAGAGTGACGCCCGCGAGCGGGCCGTAGAATCCGACGCGGCGCTTGCCAGAGCGGGCGAACAGCACGAGGTACGCGAGCGCGAACCCGACGACGGCGACGGCCCAGGCGGCGGCCCCG
>NZ_WPCA01000187.1 GCF_009741825.1 Halapricum sp. CBA1109 | reverse complement strand
CCACGGCCGACGGCGGGCGGCGACGCGACGACGACTGTCGGCGAGACGGTCACCTTCGACGGGTCGGCCTCGACTGAACAACGGAGGGCATCGTCAGCTGACGAGTGGGCGTTCGGCGGACGGGACGACGGCCATCGGACCGGTACCGGCACACGCCTACGACAGTCCCGGGGCGTACACGGCGACGCTGACGGTCGCAGACGCCGCGGGCAACACCGCGACCGACACCGTCTCCGTCGTCGTCCAACCGGCCGGCGACACGACGCCACCGACCGCCGAGGCAGGACCGAACGTGACCGTCTCCGTCGGCGATTCGGTCACTCTCGACGCGTCCGGGTCTACCGACGACCAGGCCATCCTCGGCTACCAGTGGGCCTTCGGCGACGGGTCGACCGCGACCGGCGAAACCGTCACACACACCTACGACAGTCCGGGGACCTACACCGCGACGGTGACCGTCGCGGACCCGGCCAGAAACACCGACACCGACTCGGTGACCGTCACCGTCGTCGGGGACGACGCGACCGAGGACACGGCGACGGTGACGACCGTCCCGTCGAACGTGACGGTCGCAAACGGGTCCGTCCGAGCGGTCGACGTGGCAGTCACGAACAGCAGTTCGGGCGTGGAGAGCTACGCCCTCACGCTGTCGCTGTCGAACGCCACCGGGAACGCGACTATCGCGAACGCCTCGGTGCCCGACGGGACCGTCGACCGTCCGTCGGCGCGGACCGTCGTCCTCAGCGGGACGGCCGACAGCACCGCGTCGAACGTGACCGTCGCCACCGTGCGACTGACCGGCGTCGAGACGGGCCGCGTCGACGTCGCTCTCACCGCCGACGCGGTGACGACGGCCGACGGCGGACAGTACGACGCGCTCTCGACTGCCGGCGGCATCGTCGAGGTAGTCCCCGGACCGGAACCGCTTCCCGGAAGCGCGGCGCCGCCGCGGGACGCGGACGGTGACGGCCGCTTCGAGGACGTCAACGGCGACAGAACGGCCGACCTCTTCGACGCGTTGGACTACTTCAACCAGCGCGGCAGCGAGGTCATCCGGGACAACCCCGGTCGCTTCGACTTCGACGGCGACGGGGACGCCGGTGACCTCTTCGACGCGCTGGCGCTGTGGAACGAAATCAGCGGCTGAGGCCACCGTTCGGCCTCGGGCCGCCGCGATTCTTTCGGAACAAGACCGAAGCACTGAACCGTCCAATCACGAACAGTACTGACGACGAACCAGCGACTCGGGGCGGTCTCGCCCCACGAATATACCAATGTCACGACAGCACACGACTGCGACGGCACTCCTCGCCGTCGTGATGGTCGCCGCGGGGATGGCGGTACCGGCCGCCGCCGCACCGACCGTCACGGCGAACGGCGGCACAGTTGCACCGGGCGATACAGTTACCATCTCGGTCGACGTGAGTGACGGCCAGACGCTGGAGGTATCGAGCATACCCGGCGGCTGGACCGTCGTCGACCGGACCAACGACGGTGCGTTCGGAAACAGCGACCCGGGCTCTGAAGGCTGGGTCTGGTCCGAGGACGGGTCCCACTCGGTGACGCTCACGCTGAGGGTTCCCGGTGACGCCGCCGACGGCCAGTACGCGCTGGACACGTTCGTCGAGAAGAGCGACGGAACCACCGCGACCGGCAGCGCCACCGTCACCGTCGACGGCACCGCACCGACGGCCGACGCCGGGTCGGACACGACAGTCGACGAGGACACGTCGGTCGGGTTCGACGCCGGCGGGTCGAGCGACAACGAGGGTATCACGAGCTACCAGTGGGCGTTCGGCGACGGGGCCAGCGGGAGCGGTGCTCAGCCGTCCCACACCTACAGTGACCCCGGCGAATACACGGCCACGGTGACCGTCAGCGACGCGGCGGGCAACACCGCTACCGACACTGTAACCGTCACCGTCGAGGAGGCCGTCGACACGACCCCGCCGACGGCCGACGCTGGCGGGAACGCTACCGCCGAGGCCGGGAGTTCTGTCACCTTCGACGCGAGCAACTCCACGGATAACGTGGGCGTCGAGAGCTACACGTGGAACTTCGGCGACGGATCCGTCGCCGCCGGACCGGCTCCGTCCCACACCTACGACAGTCCCGGCAACTACACCGTGACCCTGACCGTCACCGACGCGGCCGGCAACGCCGCCACCGACACCGTGACCGTCACCGTCGAGGAGGCGTCCTCGCCGGCAGTACCCGCCCTCCCTGGCCAGTCGAACCCGGCACAGGACATCGACGGTGACGGGAAGTTCGAGGACGTCAACGGCGACGGGAGCGCCGACCTCTTCGACGCCTTGGACTACTACAACAACGGCGACAGCGACCTGATCCAGAACAACGTCTCGGCGTTCGACTTCGACGGGGACGGCGACGCTGGTGACCTCTTCGACGCCTTGGCGCTGTGGAACGAGATCAGCGGCTGAGCCGACCACAGCATACTCCCATCTCGGGGCCGTAGCGTCACGTGATGGCCCGCGAGCGCACGTACCGCTGTGCGAACTGTCTGGACGCGACGATCACCCGGGGCTTTGACGTCTCGCACATCTCGATCAACTGCCCGGAGTGTGATTCCTTCGAGCGATTCGTCAACGAGGACGTCATCGCCAAGTACGACGATCTGGAGGCGTCCCCGCCCGAACATATGGACTGGGACGCGCTCAGCAAACTGGAGAAGTTCTACATCAGCGACAAACTGGTTCGGGAGGGGTACGACATCGAGGACTTCGGGACAGGCGAGTAATTAGGAGGACTGCGTCACTTTCTCCGCTTCGGCCTCGACGAGGTAGGAAGCGTCGTCGGCGTTGTCCCGGACCGCCTGCAGCGCTCGCTCGGTACCGATCTGTCTAAGCGCCCACGCGGCGCTGGCCCGGACGCTGTCGACCTCCTCGGTGTCGCCGAGTACGTCCGATAGCGGGTCGACGGCGCGGGTGTCGCCGATACGGCCCAGCGACCGCGCGGCCGCGCTTCGTACGTCCTCGTTCTCGGCGGCCAGTCGGTTCCCAACGGCTTGGGTCGCCTCCTCGCTACCGATGGCACCGAGCGCCCGCAGCGTCGTGATCTGGAGGGCGGCGTCGCCCTCGCCGTCGATGAAGTCGACGAGCGGTTCGACGGCCTCGTCCTTGCCTATCTTGCCGAGCACTTCGATGGCCAGTTTGTTGCGCTTCTCCGCAAGCGGGAGGACGGCGTCGAAGGCCTCGGGCGGCCCGATGCGCTTCAGCGAGTCGAGGATGTTCTCCTCCATGAAGTCCGACTCGAGGTTGTCCATCGCCATCAGGATGTACTCGATGGACTCTTCGTCCTGTTCGTGTTTGTAGCGTTTCTCGTACAGTTTGACCGCGTTCCACTCCGGGGGGTAGTCCTTCCGGCGCTCGGACTCGAGGATGTCGAAAAAGCCCTCCTCGGTCATCCGCTCGCGGATGGTCAGGTCTTCCCACGACTCGGCGGCCTCGACGTCGTCTTCGAGGGTCTGGGCGGCCTCAAGCAGCGAAGCGATGGTGTCGGCGTCGTCGTCGGCGTCCAGCCCGGCGTCGGCGATGGTGCCAGCCACGTCGTCTAGTCGGTCAGCGGCGTCGCCGTCGGTGTCGACCGTCGCCGAGAGCGTCCCGTCGGCGCTGTCGAGGAACGCATCGACGGCGGTCCCCACATCCGCCGCGCCGTCGTCGGTCCAGCGGGACTCCCGGATGGTGCTGGCCACCTCGCCCAGCAGCGCGGTCACGTCCTCGGCGTAGGGGCCGCGCTGTTGTTCGAGTTCCTCGGTCAGGTCCTCGACGGTACTCTCAATCTCCTCGGCCAGCCCGTCCTCGTCCTCGTCAGGTTCGGGCAGGTCGGCCTCGGACAGCGCCGACTCGACGGCCGACAGTTCCGCCTCGACGTCGTCGAGGTCGGCCTCCGTCTCGGCCGCGTCCAGACGCGCTTGCAGGCCGTCCAGACGCTGTTGGAAACCGTCCGGGTCGGTCGGTAGCGAGTCCTCCCCGTCGGCGGCCCCCTCGTCGGGCGCGTCTTCGGCTGGCTCGTCGTCCCCGTTGCTCATAGGAAACGGTTGCGTCTGTTCGGGCTAAGAGCGTTTCCCTTCGGTCTCGTCCCGCCAGTAGAACCGCGGCGCGAGCAGGAAGTACGCCAGCGCACCGGCGAGCAACAGACGGGGGAACAGCCGTCCCGCGAGCGTCGGGGCCTCCCCGACCGCCGATTATCTTCGACCCCACGTACACCGATAGCTCGTCGACTAACTCCGCCGCGAACAGCGAGAATATCAGTTCCCCGCCGCCCTCGACCATCAGGTCCTCGACACCGGCCGCCTCCAGACGCTCGA
>NZ_WPCA01000183.1 GCF_009741825.1 Halapricum sp. CBA1109 | reverse complement strand
TACAAGAGCGCAACAGCGACGTATCGAGAACAATCCGCGCGCCTTCGACTTCGACGGCGACGGCACCGCCGGGAACGCTGTTCGACGCTCTCGCGCTGTTCAACGACATCAGCGCGTAGAGGGAACCGACGACCGCTTTTTCCGCTCGGTGATCGAGCGCCGAGCGGGCGACCGGAAACTGGGAATGTACAGTAGTGTCAGTACCGTCGCATTTAATTCGTCCGCGACGGACAAGCCGGTATGTTTCGGAAGGTCGGTATCGGGGTTCTTCTCGCGGTCGCGATCGTGGCACTGTGTACGGGAACAGCGGTCGCGGACGAATCGGACGAACGGTGGAACGAGACCTACGGGGACAGCGGGGCACAGGAGGCCACAGCCGTCGCCAACGCACCGGGCGGCGGGTACGTGACTGCGGGGTACACACAGACGGCTCAGAACGGCGCCAACGCACAACTGATCCGCACCGACGCTGACGGGACAGTCCAGTGGAAGCGAAACTACGGCGGCGACGGTCGGCAGGTGGCGTTCGACGTCGTCAGAGTCGCCGACGACTACATCCTCGCGGGACAGTCTGTCACGGCGGACGGGACGACCGACGCGTGGGTCGCGCGAGCCGACACCACCGGGGACCTCCAGTGGCAGCGAACCTACGGCAGCGACGCCGACGATATGGCCGTCTCGGTCGTCTCGGCCGGCGACGGCTACGCCTTCGCTGGGTGGACGAACGCCACCGGCGCGACCGACGCGTGGCTCGTGAAAGTCGGTAGCGGCGGGGACCTCCAGTGGGACCAGCGCTACGGCGGCACCGCAATCCAGAACGGACAGGCGCTCGTCCGGACCGACGACGGCGGGTTCGCCATCGCCGGGTGGACGAGCGCATCCGGCGGCGGCGACGACGCGCTACTGATCCGGACCGACGCCGCCGGGGACGAGCAGTGGCGTGAAACCTACGGCGGTAGCGACGACGACGGGGCCTTCCGGCACGGGTTGATCCAGACCGACGACGGCGGCTTCGTGCTGACGGGCTGGACGACGAGTTACGGCGACGGGTTGAGCGACGGGTGGCTGGTCGAAACCGACAGCGCCGGGACGAAGGAGATGGACCGAACGTACGGCGGAGACCTCAACGACGTTATCACGTCCGTCACCGGGACCGAGAGCGGCTACGCGCTGTCGGGCTACACCCAGACCAACCGCGAGGACTTCGACGCGTGGGTGATGGAGACCGACACCGCGGGCGAAAGACGGGGCGGCTTCAGAACGGGCGGTGAGGAACCGGACGCCGCGATGGATGCCGTGACCACCGGGGACGGCGGCCTCGCGGTCGCGGGCTACACCGGCTCGTACGGTGCCGGGAGCTACGACGCGTGGCTCCTCAAAGCGGGCGGGGAATCCGGCGGCGACGGCGGGCCGCCGTCGATAGACCCCGAGTCCTACGAGATCGAACCGTACCCGGTCGAGACCGGCGTCCCGCCGACGGTCCTTGTGGAGGCGTCGAACGCCGACAGCGTCCGCGTCGACGCCATCGTCGACGGCGAGGTCGGCAGCGTCAAGATGACCAACGTGAGCGGGAACAAACTCTGGAAAGCGGACTTGAGCGAGATGTCCGATCCCGACCTCGCGGATCTCGGTCCGGGAACGCGCGTGGACCTCCGAATACTGGCCGAGAACGACGAGGCCGTGCGACCGGCTATCCTCAACGAGACCCAAGCCGCCTACCCCGACTCGCAACTGCCGACCGACGGCGAGTCCCGACGGCTCCACTACTACACCTTCGAGAACGTGATCGATCTCCCCGTCGTCCTCGGGCAGTTCTCGGGCACGAACGACGTCGAGATACCATACGACGATCCGGCGGCGCTGTCCGACTGGCAGGAAGCCCAGGAACACGACGTCAACAGCTACTACGGACAGGGGGCGCTGGGTGCGGTCGGTTTCGACTTCGAGTATCACGACGACGGCGGCGAGTTGTTCGACCTCGGGCCGCGCAGCGACTACGACCGCCGGTCGCTGATCGAGGAGGCGAAGACGCTCCCGGACGCGGACATCGACGGTCCGTACGTGGTGAGCAACCCGGGAGAGAAGTTCGATAGGGCCGGCGCGTACCCTGACCTTCGTGGGACCTACGTCTCGATGGACCCCGACGTCCACAGCTACGGCATCTGGAGTCACGAACTGGGGCACGCGGCCGTCGGCGTCGGCGACCTCTACGCCGAGACGACGTGCAGCGGGACCATCATCGAGGTGTGTTACGACACCGTCGACGGCGGCATCGGCGACGCCGGGCTGATGGGGTCGAGGACGGCGTACGGCTTCCTCGGATCGGAACTACCCGAGGAGTTCAGCGTTCTCAGTATGACCGACATCAACACCCTACAGTCTGTCTCCGGACCGGAACACCCGTGGCTGGAGACAGAGGAGATTAGCGTCGGGTCGACGCCGTGGTCCGAGACGATTACCGTCGAGTCCATCGAAGCCAAACAACTCGGCGACTCGGTCCCGGTCGTCGACACCGGCGTCGCCACCGACACCGGGCTCAGGGAGTTCGCGCTCCAGGCCGACGACGGGAGCTTCGGTCCCGTCGTCGACATCTTCGAACTGGGGACCAGTTACCCGCGCGTCGGCGGCCCCGAACTCGAACTCGCGACAAACGTCGGCCCCATCGACGCGGACCCCGACACCATCGCCGACCGGTTCGTCGAGCGACCGCTGGGCACGCACAGCCCCCTCGTCGCCAACATCTCCATCGAGGACACGAACGGCAAGAGCGGCGAGGCCTTCGAGGCCGACGTGACCGTCGAAATCGACAGCGGTGACGCCGACACGAACACGATGCGTCTCGACCCCGACATCGACCTGAGCGACGTCTCGGTGCCCCGACTCGGCGCCGACGAGACGACGACGACCCCCGACCTGGACCTCGTCGCGACCGACAGTCAGGGCCGGCGGGTCGGACCGACGGCGGACGGCGACTACGTCGTTGAGATTCCGGGCGCGAGCGCATCGGGCGACACCGACGGCCTCGAGTGGATATCGGTCCCCGAGGACACCGACGTGGAGTTCAGCGTCCGGACCGACGGCGTCGAGGCGTTCATCGAGGAGACGGGCATCGACCGCGAGAACGTCACCGTCGGCTACGAGACCAGCCTGACACACTACGACGAGAACCCCGAAGTGGTCGAACAGAACGGTAACCTCACCGTGACGAACACGACGACGGCGACCGGAACGAACGGTAGCATCGACCCCGGCGAGACGACGAGCGCACTCGACGACTCCGTCGTCGCCGGGTTCGCGCCCGTCCCCGCCCGGCCCGCGCCCGGCGAGAGCGTTCTGCTCACCGGGTCGTGTCGACGGCGCTCACGGGCAGCATCGACACCTACGAGTGGGACCTCGACGGGGACGGCACCTTCGAGGCGACCGGACAGGACGTGAGGACGACCTTCGACTCGGCCGGAACCCACGAGGTCACGCTCCGGGCGACAAGCACCGAGGGCGTGACCGACACCGAGACGACCAGCGTGCAGGTCGGAGACCCGGCCGCTATCTCCGTCGCCTCGCTATCGACGCCGGCGAACGCGACGGCCGGCAACGTGACCGTCGTCGCGAACGTCTCGAACACCGGCGACCGCCGCGGCAGCACGACCCTCGACCTCCGCGTCGGCAACCGGACCGTCGAGACCGACACCGTCAGCGTGGCCGGCGGCGGGACCGACCGCGTCGCCCTCACGACGGACCTCGAACCGGGGAACTACACCGTCTCCGTCGCCGGGTCCGGGACCGTCGCCACCGGATGGGTGTCGGTCGGCCCCGCGGACCGTCCGCAGGTTCCGAGCGGCGTCGGACCGGCGACCGACCCGGACGGCGACGGGCAACTGGAGGACGTCAACGGCGACGGACAGGCCGGCCTCTTCGACGCGTTGACCTACTACAACGAACGCAACAGCGACGTGGTCCAGAACAATCCGAGCGCCTTCGACTTCGACGGCAACGGGCAGGCCGGGACGCTGTTCGACGCTCTCGCCCTGTTCAACGACATCAGCGACTGACGGTCAGGACTGCTCGCCCGGCGGCCACCCGTCCTCGTCTTCATCCTCGTCGTCGTCAGCACCCGGCGGCCAGTCGGGTTGCTCCTCGCCCTGATTGGGGCTATCGGACCCCGTACGACCGGGACCGTCCCGCTGTGGGTCGCCGTTATTCTCTCCCGGCGGCTGTTGGCCGTCGGGGCCGCGACCGTTCGTCCCCGTGCCGTCCCGGGGCGGTTGCTGGTTAGGTGGCTGTTGACCACCGGACTGCTGGTTCGGAGAATGCTGGCCACCGGACCGCTGATTTGGCGAGTGCTGAGTACCCGATTGCCGGTTCGGTGGCTGTTTACTACTGGGCTGCCGACCACGCGGTTGCTGGGTGCCCGATTGCTGGTTGGGTG
>NZ_WPCA01000156.1 GCF_009741825.1 Halapricum sp. CBA1109 | reverse complement strand
GCAGTCTGTGGGCGCGCGCCTCCGGACGTATCCGGGGACGTACATCCGACGCGATCGACCGCCCGGCCGACCGTCGATGGCGACACGGCCACGGTGTCGGTGTCGCTCGATATCGTCGCGACGAGGCCGTAGACGATCGGGTGACGCTGTGCAACTCCCGCCCGGGCGTCCCCTCGACCTGATAGCCGGTGAACGCGATCTTGTTTACCGGTCGGTCGGCGATGGCGGGGACGTACGTCATCGCCGGCCCGCCGCTGAGCATCCCCGCGGTCGTCACGATGACCGTGTTCTTCTCGGCGATGCGCTTTCGCTGGCCGTCCCGCCCGGTGACCTCGCGGGCGTTGCCGACCGCCCGCTTGAGGGCGTCGTGGTCCCTGACGTACTCGGGGTACTGCCGGCATATCTCGGTGACCTCGACGCCCATCCCGTCGACGTAGCAGTCGATGTCGTGGGCCGCACAGACGAGCAGTATCTCCTGTGTCCGGCCGATGGCGAACGCGGGGACGACGACCGTCCCGCCCTCCCACAGCGTCGTCCGGACGCTCTCGGCGAACCGCTGTTCGACATCGCCTCTCGGGTCGTGGCTGACGTCGCTGTAGGTCGACTCGCAGATCACTACGTCGGCGTCGGGCCGGGCGGTCGACCCCGCGACGAGTCGCTGTCCCCCGGGACCGGTCGTCTCCGCCTCGTCGGCGTCGATGTGGAAGTCCCCGGTGTACAGCAGTCTGGTGTCGCCGTCGTCGACGAGGACGTGCGCGCTCCCGGGGATGTGCCCGGCGTTGTAGAGCGTGACCTCGTAGCCCGCGGCCTCGAACGTCTCCCCGTAACCGTGGGGGTGTGAAACCTCGCCGACGCGGTGGAGGTCCTCCTCGGTGAACGGACACTGCATCGTCCCGCCGTGGAGTTTGAGGGTGTCGCGGGCGAGCACCCGCGCGAGGTCCCGCGTCGGCGGCGTCCAGTGGACGGCCGGGCGGTCGCTGCCCGAGAGCAACGCCGGGACGGCCCCGCCGTGGTCGAGGTGCCCGTGGGAGACGACGACCGCCTCGGGGTCGACGTCCCCGACGGGGTACTGGGTCGGCGTCCCGGTCTTCAGCCCGTAATCCAGCAACAGCGAGCCGTCGACGAGGACGGCGCTGCGGCCCACCTCCCCTGCGCCGCCGAGAAACTCCAGTTCCATCACGTCGGCGTTGGCGCCCCGAGGGCTTCGGTCCGTCGGTTCACTCCTCGTCGGCTATCTCCTGGCGGACGAACACGACCGGACACCCGGCGTTCATCATCACCTGATGGGCGGTGTTGCCGGCCAGCGCCTTCCCCAGTGTCGAGCGCTTTCGGCCCCCGACGAACAGCATATCCGCTTCGGCGTCCTCGACGGCGGCGAGAATCCCGTCTTTCGGGTCGACGATGTCGCTTTCTATCTCGTAGGACAGCCCCGCGGCCTCCAGTTCCGCCATCATCCGCGCGACGCTCTCCAGCCGGCGCGTCATCTCCGCCGGCGTCGGCGGGTCCTCGGGGTCCTCCTCGTACTGTTCGATGCCGTCCTCGAACGCCGACTCCGTGAAGGCGTGGAACAACACGACCGTCGCGTCGTGTGGCCCGGCCACGTCCAGTACCGTCTCGGTCAACTGGTCGACCCGCCGCTCCTCGGTTGGTCCGACGGCGACGACGACCGTCTCCAGTGCCATACTCGGGCTAACTGGCGTCGCGGGCTTAAACTCCGCGGGGACGGTGGTCGAAGTGGACGATCTGGCTCTTTAGCGCAGGACTGTTATCGATCCAGAGACTGCTCTGACTTCTGGGACCGAACTCGAGCTTGGAGAGGTAGTGGTTGGAGATGATGACGATCCCGATCTGGTTGTCGGCTTCCTCGTTGAGCATTTGGAGGTCGTCGACACTGTCCAGAATAGGGTATATCTTAACAACTCTCGCCGAGTACGCCCCCTCGATGACTGCCCACGTCTATTACCATCACCCTGATGACCCACAGTATTCTCTCGCGTACGTCACTGAGGATCCGGACGAGATAACGACCGCTGGGCAGGACGTGCTTGTCGAGGGCTACGAACTCGATAGGGAGTTTTTCGTGCTGTATACGAACCGCGGAGCAAGCGGGACAGTCGACGATCTCGACGACGATTTAGAGGACGCGCTCGACGAGATGTCCCCACCGGATCGGGTGTTAACCGTCCGCTTACTCCAGATCTTCGAGGAGGTAATCGAGGAGCAGGAACTCGAAGCGGGTGCGAATCTCGAAATCTACAAACAGATCGAACTCGAGCGAATCCCTGAAGCGATTGAACGTATCGATTGGGACCGCACAGCCGTCGATGTCGCAGGACAACTGCTGTCTGCACTCATCCTCACCCACGCGTTGCCTAATGCGAACCATCGGATATCGATCGGTATGGCAAAGTGGTATCTGGAAAGTACCGAGACGGGGTTCTCGTTTCCCGAGTTTGCGACTGCGGACCACGACTGGAAGCAGTGGGTCGACGAGTACATCGCCGAATCGAAGCGAATCCTCACCGTCCGACGAAATACGACGGCGTTTCGCCTACTCACAGAATGGGGATGTGATGTCGTCAAGCGAAAAAACGAAATCGAGATTGATCTCACGGAGTACGACCTCGACCTCCCGCAGTCAGAAGCGTACGAATACTACGGGGACAGACATACGAATCTCTGTACGGACTTCCTCACCGAGTCGGTCAAGCGATCTGGGCACGACGAACTGATCAGTACCGAGGGAGTCAGTAAAGCGGAATTCGTCACGTATCTCGGGAACTCAGAATAGCGATGCTAGTCCTGTAGGTGAGCGACCATACGACCGAGTTCCCGGGCATGTTCACTCTCGTCTACGTCGTACCGCTCCTCTATCGAGCGGAGTCGTTCCTGAAATCTCATCTGTGAAATCCGCGGTTGCTCTACTCTAGGAAAGACGGTTCTAACATATTAGCCTTACCCGCACTTCCTCGTGGCCGTCGCTCTTGGCTCGTAGCGTTGCGAGAAGAGCCTAGGCCGGAATATCAACAGTCATCCCCTCAAACGACAGTTTTCGTGGAGGATGACTTGTCCGTGGACTCGGCCTCGAACCCATCAGGGTATGGGATAAACTCCCCGTTCGGCGTCACTGTCCCGGACGCAAGGGCGAGTTGACCGTCGCCCGTCCGGCGAGACGACTGTTGGCCTCGACGGACGTATCGGAGTCCGATGTTCTTGGCTGCGTTGTAGTCCGCGTTCGCTTCGGCCCCACAGCTCTGACACGCGAAATGGTCGCGAGTCGGTCGATTCCGGTCGTCCGTGTGTCCACACTCGGCACACTGTTTCGAGGTGGACGACGCCGACACCGTTTCGACTGAAATGCCCTCGGATTCAGCTTTGTATCCCACGAATTCGATAAGGGTTCTGAACGCCCATACGTGGCCCCACGTGCCGTCTGTCCGTGTACGGATGTGGTCGAGGTCTTCGAATACAATCGTGTCACACCCGTACTTGAGCGCCTCTGTGAGGATGCCGTTCGCAATGCAGTGAACGACGTCCCGGAGATACCGTTTCTGTCGCCCGCTGGCTTCTTGTATCGTCCTGTGTGCGCTTCTGGTTCCAGTCTGCTGTAAGCTTCTTCGCGTGTTCTCGAACGACCGTAGACGATGGGTTACGCTCCCACCGGGGAAGAACCGAGCCGTACTCGTGACGGCGATATTCTCGACACCGAGGTCGACTCCGAGAACCGTTCCGTCCTCGGCAGCGTCCTCTCGTTCAGTGTCGGTCTTCGGTTGACGGAACCCGATGTGGAGCAGGTACGTTCCGTTTTCCACTGTCAGCGTACTCTCTGTCATCTCCCACGTGTCGTCACGTAGGTACTGCCACTGGTATCCGTCGTCGTCTTCCGGGAGGACGAGTGGACAGCGAACTCTACTTTCGACCGTCGCCAGCGACACCGTTCCGTCGTCGAACAGTGTCATACTCCGTTGGTCGTACGGTATCGTCGGCGCAGTGAACTGTGGTTTGCTGGTCGTTTTCCCGTTCGCCTCTCGTTCGACACAGCCGGAGATAGCGTCTGCCGCGTGGTGTGTCGCTAACACGGCATGCTGGCTCCCGAGATTAGTCTCCGCTCGCACTGTCTCGTAAGCACACGACTGCACTGCTCGTTTCTCGTGACAGTGATTCCAAGCGAGGTCCGTCGCTATCTGACACCCGCGTTTCCACTCCGCGATGGTCGCTTCGAGCAGTGGCTGTTGCTCCTCGGAAACATCGAGCCGAGTGATTGCCGTCCGATAGCGGTACTCGGTTGCCACTGTGGAAGACTGTGACTACTTCGTTTATAAAATTCCGGGAAATGTGTGGTGATACAAATGGAAAGGCAGTCGGTGGGAAAGCGAGACGAGTCTATGCGGGATTCGAATTCCGCAGTCGCCTTTCTCGCTCACGAGGGGTACGCGGGAATGCGACTCCGCGTCGTAGGTTCGCGAGAAGAGCCTAGGGCGGAATTCGAATCCGCGGTCTCGTCCTTACCAAGGACGCGCTTTACCGCTAAGCTACCCAGGCGCGCATCTCACTCTTACTCGGAGTTGTCTTTAGGCGTTTCGATTCCGACCGGCGATCAGTAGTCCGCGGAGGTCCGGACCCCGTCGCTGCCGGTCGGTTCGACCGTGGTGATAGACCGGAGTCGGTCCGAGAGGTCAGCCGGGAGCGACGGGTCGGTCGTGCCGTCGGCGAGGCCGACGACGAACTCCCGCAACTGCCGGGAGGGGCCGTCCCCGACGGCGGTGGTGCCGGCGACGGCGGCCAGCGCGAACACGTCCCGTTCGAGGTTGGTGTCGAGGGTGTCGTCGTCCGTCTCGCGGGCGACGGTCTGGTCGCGGCCGAACGACCGGACGGTGTCGACGGCGGCGTCGGCGGCCTCGGTCCGGGCCAGCAGATGGAACCCGCGGGCGACGAGGATGTCGGCGATGAGCACGTCGACGTTGCCCGTCTCGACGTCGCCGTCGGGCCACGGCGGTGCGGCGGCGAGGCCGCGGGTCAGCGACAGCCCCTGATAGATCAACTGGACGCCGGCGGCGCGGTCCCCGATGGTGCTCGCCGGTTCGTCGCTGTCGGTTCGGGGGTCCTCGGCCGCGGCGCTCGCACAGGCGACGGTGAGCCGTCCCGGGACGAGGGTGTTGTCCTCGAGGTGAGCGGTGATCCGGTCGTGTAGCTGCTGTGGCTCGACGTCGTCGACGGCGTCCAGTGCGGCCGCGCGGACCGCCGCGGCGTCCTGCATTGGATTCTGCTAGCGGTGGGAGAGGCAAAGACCTTTGGAAGCTCCCACCCCCCTTCCGGTGTGATCGAGACGACCGACGGGGACGGGATTCGTACCGTCACGCTCTCCCGACCGGACCGGGCGAACGCGCTCACACGGCGGGACTGACGGCGCTCGAAGCGGCCGTCGTCGAGGCCGACGCGCCGGTGGTCTACCTCCACGGCGCGGGGGAGGCGTTCTGTGGCGGGGCCGACCTGGACACGCTGGCGACGTTCGACCGCGAGGAAGCGGTCGCGTTCGCCCGCCACGGACAGACCGTCGCCCGGGCCATCGAGACCAGCGACAGCGTGGTGGTCGCCGGCGCGACGGGGCGGCCCGCGGCGGCGGCGTCGAACTGGCGCTGGCCTGTGACATTCGGGTGGCGACGCCGGACGCGACGCTCGCGGAACCGGGCGTGGCGCTGGGGCTGTTCGGGGCGTGGGGCGGGACCGTCCGCCTCCCGCGGGTCGTCGGCCTCGGCGAGGCGATGGATCTGGCGCTGACGGGCCGGGTCGTCGACGCCGATCAGGCGCGAGCGATGGGCCTC
>NZ_WPCA01000165.1 GCF_009741825.1 Halapricum sp. CBA1109 | reverse complement strand
GACGAGGTGCGGGTCGCGCCGACCGAACCACTCACCGATATGAACCGCGGGGCGGCGGCACCGCTGGTCGTCGACACCCTGCTGGACCGGCCGGTCCGCGCCGGCGAGCAGTTCCACGTCGAGGGGGCCGGGACGTTCACCATCCTCGAGACGACGCCCGGCGGGTCGGTCCGCGTGGTCGACAGCACCGAGGTCAGCGTCGCGCCGCCGTCGGCTGCCGACGAGTCTGCGGGGAGCGACGACGGCGGCGACGACGGGAGCGAGAGCGACGGCGAGTCCGGCACCGACCCCAGCGGCGCGACCTACGAGGACATCGGGGGCCTCGACGACGAACTGGAGAAAGTCCGGGAGATGGTGGAGTTGCCGCTGTCGGACCCGGACGTGTTCCGTCGGTTGTCGGTCGACCCGCCAAGCGGCGTCCTCCTCTATGGTCCGCCGGGGACCGGGAAGACGCTCATCGCGCGGGCGGTCGCAAACGAGGTCGACGCCTACTTCGACGTCATCTCCGGGCCCGAAATCGTCTCCAAATACAAAGGCGAGAGCGAGGAGCAACTCCGGGCGGCGTTCGACCGCGCGGCCGAGAATGCGCCGGCCATCCTGTTCATCGACGAGGTGGACTCCATCGCGGCGCCGCGACGAGGACAGCGATATGGAGAACCGCGTGGTCGCCCAACTGCTGACGCTGATGGACGGCCTCGAGGACCGCGGCCGCGTCGTCGTCATCGGGGCGACCAACCGCGTCGACGCCGTCGATCCGGCGCTGCGCCGCGGCGGGCGCTTCGACCGCGAGATAGAGGTCGCGTCCCCGACGCCGAGGGCCGCCGGGAGATTCTCGACGTCCACACCCGCGGGATGCCGCTGGCCGAGGACGTGGATCTGGACACCCTCGCCGAGCGAACGCACGGGTTCGTCGGCGCGGACATCGCGTCGCTGGCGACCGAGGCGGCGATGCACGCCATCCGCCGGGACCGGGAGGCCCCGTCGGTCGGCCGCGCCGACTTCGACGCCGCGATGGCCGGGGTCGAACCCTCCGCGATGCGGGAGTACGTCGCCGAGTCGCCGGCGGTCGACTTCTCGGACGTGGGCGGCCTCGAGGACGCGAAAGCGACCCTCGAACAGGCCGTCGAGTGGCCGCTTCTGTACGGCCCGCTGTTCGACGCCGCCGACACCGACCCGCCCAGCGGCGTCCTGCTGTATGGCCCGCCCGGGACGGGCAAGACCCTGCTCGCCCGGGCACTGGCCGGCGAGAGCGGCGTCAACTTCGTCCACGTCAACGGACCGGAGTTGCTAGACCGCTACGTCGGCGAGTCCGAGGAGTCCGTCCGGGAGGTGTTCGAGTTGGCCCGCCAGACGGCCCCGACTATCGTCTTCCTCGACGAGATAGACGCCGTCGCGGGCACCCGCGGGGAGACCCACGAGGTGACCGAACGCGTCGTCTCACAGCTGTTGACCGAGCTAGACGGTGTCGTCGACAACCCGAACATCGTCGTCATCGGCGCGACCAACCGGAAAGACGCCATCGACGACGCCCTCCTGCGGCCGGGTCGACTGGAGGAACACGTCGAGGTAGGCCTGCCCGACGCCGAGGGCCGCCGGAAGATACTGGCGGTCCACACCGAGGGGAAACCGCTGGCCGAGGACGTCGATATCGAGGACATCGTCGTCCGAACGGAGGGGTTCTCGGGAGCGGAACTGGCTGCGGTAATCCGGGAGGCGGCACTCCTCGCCATCGACGAGGTGGCGACGGCCTACGGTCCCGAGGACGCCAACGACCACGCCGACGAGGTCGAACTCACGCTTGCGCACTTCGAGGCGGCGCTGGACGAGGAGCACGGGCAGCGCTAACTGTCTCTCTCATCCGGTTCCTTCTCGTCGGCACGTGGAATCCACCGCAGGGTGAGCGCCATCTCTTTCGTCCCCATCCCGAGCAGCGACTCGTCGGTCGCTATCTCGACACGCTGCGGGGCCGGGAGGTCGATGCGCTCGCCGTCGACGTCGATACCCAGCGGCGTCCGCGCGTCGATACGGGCGTCGAGCGTCGAGAGCGCGTGAGTCAGTTCGGTCTGGTTCCAGTCGCCGCCACCGGAGAGGGGGCTCACGCCGCCGACGACCGGCCGGATGCTCACGTCGGCGCTCCGGTTCGAGAGGACGGCGTTGAGGACTACGCCCAGCAGGACGACCAGTCCCGAGACGTACAGCCACGTCAAAAGGAGGAGGATGCCGCCGACGACGTTCTGCTCGCCCGAGCGGACGTACACCTGAAAGCCCGCCTGAAAGACGGCCAGTCCCGCCGCGGCGAACGCCGTTCCGGGGAGGACTTCGAGGACCGACACGTCCGTGTCCGGGAAGACGTAGTACATCGGCAACAGCGTGAGCGTGAGGCCGGCGACCAGCACTATCGGTTCCAGTAGGTCCCCGACGCCGCCGCTCGGGAGGAGTCGGAACACTGCCAGCGACAGGGCGACACCGACGGCGAACGTCACCAACACGAGCGCGCCGTCGGCGAGTTGGTCGAGAAAGGAGTTGGCGGCCTCCGTCTCATAGATGTCCGAGAAGGCGGTGTCCAGCCCGCGGAAGATGCGCAGGGTCCCCCAGACGAGGACGCCGATTCCCAGCAGTGACAGCCCCGTCGACTGGCTCGCGGCCCGCATCTCAGCGACGAGGAGGTCCTGTGTCCCCTCGGTGAAGATGGCCCGCCCCAGTCTGATCAGTCCCGTCTCAAGTGTCGCGTTGCCAAGCCCCGAGGCGACGTACAGGAGGAGGCCGAACAGCGGCAACAGCGAGACGAACGCGTGGTAGGCGATGCTCCCCGCGAGAAACGGAATCTTCTCCACGCGCGTCTCGTGGACCATCGCCCGCACCACTCGCTCGACCCGTCGCACGTCGACGTTCATACCCGCGGTTGGTCGCCCCCGGTGAAGAAGCTGCGTACCGCCGACCGCTTGGTGTGTGGTATCATCTTTATTGACACTCGCCACCAAGATACTGGTATGTCGTCACACGCCCACTACATCGACGGCGAGTGGACAGGCGGTGCCAGCGGGGAGGAGTTCGAGAGCGTCGACCCCGCGACCCGGGAGACGCTGGGGTCGTTCCCGCAGGGGACACCCGAGGACGTATCGCGGGCCGTCGCCGCCGCCGCGGACGCCTTCGACTCGTGGCGCGAGCGCTCGTACATCGACCGTGCGGAGCACCTCTGGGACGTCTTTCACGAGCTCCGGGACCGCCACGACGAACTCGGCGAGGTCGTCACGCGGGAGTGTGGCAAGGAGATCAGCGAGGGTCGGGCGGACGTGACCGAGGCGTGGCATATGGTCGAGTGGGCCGCCGGCAACGCCCGCCACCCCCACGGCGACATCGTTCCGAGCGAGATAGCCGCCAAAGACAGCTATATGCGCCGGAAGCCCCGCGGCGTCGTCGGCTGTATCACGCCGTGGAACTTCCCGGTCGCCATCCCCTTCTGGCACATGGCAGTCGCGCTGGTCGAGGGCAACACCGTCGTCTGGAAACCGGCCGAACAGACGCCGTGGTGTGGCCACGTCGTCGCGGAGATGATGGCCGACGCGGGCATCCCCGACGGCGTGTTCAACCTCGTGCAGGGCTACGGCGACGCCGGCAACGCCATCGTCGAAGACGACCGCGTGGACACGGTCCTCTTTACCGGTTCGGCAGAAGTCGGTCACAGCGTCGCCGACAAGATCGGCGGACAGAGCGGCCGTAGCGCCTGCTGTGAGATGGGCGGGAAAAACGCCATCGTGGTCACCGACACCGCCGACTTGGACATCGCCGTCCACGCCGCGGTGATGTCCAGTTTCAAGACCACCGGCCAGCGCTGTGTCTCCAGCGAGCGCCTGATCGTCCACGAGGACGTCTACGACGAGTTCAAGTCGCGGTTCGTCGACGTCGCCCAGTCCGTTCGGGTCGGCGATCCGCTGGACGAGGAGACGTTTATGGGCCCGGTCGTCGACCGCGAACAGGTCGAGAAGTTCCACCGCTACAACGACCTCGCCCGGAGCGAGGGCGCCGAGGTGCTGGTCGACCGCGCGGACCTGCCGGAGACGATGCTGCCCGACGGCTACGACGAGGGCTTCTGGGTCGGACCGTTCGTCTACGAGATGGAGTACGACCCGGACGCGCGCTGTCTCACCGAGGAGGTGTTCGGCCCGCACGTGGCGCTGATCGAGTACAGCGGCGGCATCGAACGCGCCGTCGAGATGCACAACGCCGTCGACTACGGCCTCGCTGGGGCCGTCATCGCCGAGGACTACCGACAGATAAACTACTACCGCGACCGCGCCGAGGTCGGACTGGCCTACGGCAACCTCCCGTGCATCGGCGCGGAGGTGCAGTTGCCCTTCGGCGGTGTGAAAAAATCCGGCGTCGGCGCGCCCCACGCCCGCGAGGTCATCGAGGCCGTCACCGACCGGACGGCGTGGACCTTAAATAACGACGAGGACATCGAGATGGCCCAAGGGCTCTCGGCGGACATCACGACCGACGGGGAGTGATACGCTCCGATGGACAGGAAGAACCCCCACATCTAAGATAATACCGGTAGTATTACACAGTATGGCTAACTCGACCCGTGTCACGGAGAAAGGCCAGGCGACGATACCCAAGGACCTTCGCAAAAAATACGACTTAGAGCCCGGTGACGAGGTGATATGGATCGATACCGACGAGGGAATCGTCGTCAAGAAGCGCACTCGCACGAGCGGACGCGGGATGCTCGTCCCCGAGGACACGCCCGAAGCGAAGCGCGAGGAGATCGCCGAGGAGTTGGGCAACCGTGTCCGCGACCGCCGGGACCGCAACTACGAGGACGGCTGAGATGGCGGTGTACACTGCTGACGCCGTGTCGTTGTTGACCTACCTCGTCGATGCGCTTCCGAGCGAGGCCGATCGGATCTTTGCGGAGGCCGAGGCCGGGGAGACCGTCGTCCAAGCCCCGAGCACGGCGCTCGCCGAGGTACTGTACTCGGTCTCCCGTGACAAGGACGTACGGGGTGTCACCCTCTCCGGGACGCCGGAGGAAGCCAGACAGGCGCTAGTCGGAAATGGCCCCGTCGCTATCGCCCCAGCCGACGATGCGAGATGGGAGAGTACGCCCAGTTGGTCGACGAGTTCAGTATTCACGACGGGATGGTTGTCGCCAGCCACCGTGCACGGAACACCGATGCGATCATCACGACCGACGGCGCTATCGTCGACGCCGGCTACGAGACACGCTGGTCGTGAGTCCGCGAGTCTCTCAGTCAAAATAGGCTGGCCGCGACCGAAGGGAGCGGCCAGTACGCACCCTCACCGCGAGATGGACTTCG
>NZ_WPCA01000249.1 GCF_009741825.1 Halapricum sp. CBA1109 | reverse complement strand
GGACTCAACGCCGGACATCTTACCAGCACCGACAATGTGCAGTGAAGGTCAGTCTGATGCGCTTACTGGAGCCATTGAGAGGAGGTGCATGGCCGCCGTCAGCTCGTACCGTGAGGCATCCTGTTAAGTCAGGCAACGAGCGAGATCCGCACCCTTAGTTGCCAGCAGCATCTTGCGATGGCTGGGTACACTAGGGGGACTGCCGCTGCTAAAGCGGAGGAAGGAACGGGCAACGGTAGGTCAGTATGCCCCGAATGTGCTGGGCTACACGCGGGCTACAATGGCCAAGACAGTGGGACGCCATTCCGAGAGGAAGCGCTAATCCCCTAAACCTGGTCGTAGTTCGGATTGAGGGCTGAAACTCGCCCTCATGAAGCTGGATTCGGTAGTAATCGCGTGTCAGAAGCGCGCGGTGAATACGTCCCTGCTCCTTGCACACACCGCCCGTCAAATCACCCGAGTAGGGTCCGGATGAGGCCATCATACGATGGTCAAATCTGGGCTCTGCAAGGGGGATTAAGTCGTAACAAGGTAGCCGTAGGGGAATCTGCGGCTGGATCACCTCCTAACGATCGGGACTGGGGCGTCGCCCCAGCCCACCTGCACGTTCGTCGACGCCCGGTCGGGCACCTACGAACTACCGAGGCTAACATTCGCCGGGCCCATAGCTCAGCGGCAGAGCGCCGCCTTTGCAAGGCGGAGGCCCTGGGTTCAAATCCCAGTGGGTCCATATCCGTGTCACGTCCGAATCGTGCCCCTTAAGTGGGACACGGCGTTCGGATGTGGTACGAAGACCGATGCACCACCCCGCGGAAAGCGTGGGTGGGAAGGGTTGATGCACGCACCGCCACCTCGGGCGTGTGAATGACACCGTGTGTACGTGCGATCCAGGCGTCCACTGGACTCGTTCATCGAGTTACAGTGACGTTGCAACTGTTCTGCAGTTGCACACGTTGTAGTCTCTTTGAGGCTACACATCGTCGCAACTGCTTTGCAGTTGCACACATCGCAACTCTGACGAGTTGCACACAAGTTGGCTACTATGCCAGCTGGTGGATAGCTCGGCTCGGGTGCCGACGAAGGACGTGCCAAGCTGCGATAAGCTCAGGGGAGCCGCACGGAGGTGAAGAACCTGAGATTTCCGAATGGGAACTCCTCAACGCAATTGCTTCGCGCAATGGGGAACGCCGAGAACTGAAACATCTCAGTATCGGCAGGAAGAGAAAACGAATGTGATGTCGTTAGTAACCGCGAGTGAACGCGATACAGTCCAAACCGAAGCCTTCACGGGCAATGTGGTGTACGGGCTGGCACTCATCGACCGACCGTCTTCGAGAAGTCTCCTGGAACGGAGCGTGATACAGGGTGACAACCCCGTATCGAAGACCACTACGTCGTGCGCCAGTACCAGAGTAGCGGGGGTTGGGAAATTCCTCCGTGAATGTGGCAGGCATCTACTGTCAAGACTAAAATACTACCCGAGACCGATAGTGAACAAGTTAAGCGTGAGCGAACGCTGAAAA
>NZ_WPCA01000162.1 GCF_009741825.1 Halapricum sp. CBA1109 | reverse complement strand
CGCCTCGGCGACGAGTCGCCGGCGGAGATAGCGTGGTTCATACCCTTGATGATCGGCCCCTGTGCCTGCATCTGGCCAGCGGCGTCGCCGACGAGACACAGGCGACCGCTGTGGGGCGAAGGGTGGGCCACCTTCTTCGAGTCCGGGACGAGTTTCGCGCTGTACTCGACTTCGGTGTACTCGCCGTCTAACCACTGGTCTAGCAGTGGATGGGTCAGGAGGTTGTCCAGCAGTTCGTGGGGTTCGTACTCCCCCTCGGCGATGGAGTCCAGATGGAAGACGGTCCCGATGGACAGCGAGTCCTCGTTGGTGTAGAGGAATCCGCCGCCGCGGGCGCCCTCGAAGAGGTCACCGCTGAACAGGTGGGCCTCCCCCTCCTCGGGGCCGATGTCGAAGCGCTCCTCGACGGCTCCCTCGGGCATCTCGACGACGGCCTTGACGCCCTGGAACCACTCCTCGGGTTCCTCCCAGTCCATCAGGCCGGCGTCGCGGGCGAGTTCGGAGTTGACGCCGTCGGCCGCGACGATCAGGTCCGCCTCGATGGGGTCTATCTCGTCGCAGGTGACGCCGACTATCTCCCCGCCATCGCGCAACAGGCCGTTCACGCGGACGTCCGTGAGCAGGCCGCCACCCGTCTCGCGGGCCATCTCGTGGACTTCCTCGGCGAGGTACGCGTCCATCCTCCGCCGGAGGACGGCGTCTGACCAGACGGTGTCGTGGTCGTGGATGTCCGTCAGGTCGAACGTCTTCACCGTGTCGCCGGCGACGTTGTGGATGTAGTTGTCGGTGACCGGGCGTTCGGTCGCTGCCTCGCGGACGCCCGGGAACAGCGAGTCCAAGGTGTACGGCGCGGACTCCTCGGCGTACAGCAGGCCGCCGGAGACGTTCTTCGACCCGGCCTCGACGCCGCGTTCGAGGACGAGCGTCTCGACGCCGTTCTGTGCGAGTGCCGCCGCCGCGGCCGCGCCGCCGGGACCGGCCCCGACGACGACGGCTTCGTAGTGTTCGTGCTCAGTCATCAGCGGGTCCCTCCAGCGCCGTCGCGATGTCCGTCTCGCCCGATTCGAGCGCTTCGATCAGCGGCGGGAGCACCTCGAAGAGGTCCCCCTCGACGAAGTAGTCCGAGAACTCCCGGATGTCCGCCTCCGGGTCGGTGTTTATCGAGACGATGATGTCTGACTCGTCCATCCCGACCTTGTGCTGTATCGCCCCGGAGATGCCGACGGCGACGTAGACGTCCGGTTGGACCTCCTGTCCGGACTCGCCTATCTGTCGCTCCTCGGTGATGTACTGTGAGACGTGGCCCTCGAAGTCGTAGCTCGACGTGATGACGCCCCGGGAGAGCCCCATCGCGGCGTCCTCGAAGCAGTCGGTCAACTCGACTCCGAGTTCGATGCCCGTCGTCGGGTCGTCGCCGATGCCCCGTCCCATCGCCACGACCACCTCGTGACCGGTCAGGTCGACGCCGCTGTCCAGTTGGTCGTGGTCGGTCACCTCGACGCGGAACCAGTCGTCAACTAGGGGCATCTCGTGTTCGACGACCTCCCCCTCGCGGTCGTAGTCCGGTTCCGGCAGGTCGAAGGCCCCGGGAATCACCGACCCGCCCTGTGGGTGGAACTCCCGATTGGGCTTGTCGATACAGAGGATAGTCGAGTACTCGAACCCGGAGAAGTCCGGCCGCGGCATGTGGAGGATGCGATCGAACTCCTTTTTCTCGCCGGGCTTGCCCGTCTTCGCCGGGTTCGATATCATCGCGTTCTCGATGTAGAGGTCCGAGCAGTCACTGGCCACGTCCCGAGTCCAGTTCCGCCTGCGCTAGCGCCGAGAGGTCCCGGCCGTTGTTCGTCGCCGGGTAGATGGTGTAGCGCGGTTCCTGATACGCTCGCCAGTCGTCCTCGCTGCGGGCCTCGCGGGCGTAGGGGTTGTCCGCCGAGCGGCACATATCGACGAATATCTCCGTGAACGGCTTGTGCCGGAACCGCTCTAACCGTTCGTCTTCCTGATAGACGACCACGTCCGCACCGTAGGCGATGACCTCCTCGGTGAGGGCCGACACCTCGTCGCCGATCAGGACGGCGACGACACGCTCGGATTCGTCGTACTGCTCGTTGTACCCGTCCATCAACTCGCGGGCCTTCCCGAGCATCTCCTTGCTGACGTCGATCAACTCGCCGTGTTGGGTCTCACAGTAGACCCACATATCGCCGTACGATCCGTCCTCCAAGGCCTTGACCCAGCGCTTCTCGGCGGTCGGGTGGTCGAGGTTCGGGTGTTTCTCCTCGGGCGACTGGACGACGACCTCCTCGTCGTCTTCGTCGCTCCCTTGGACGGAGTCCATCCGACTCTCTATCTGTGAGATGGCGGTCGAGCGGTCCTCGCCTTCCTGCTCGCGTTCCAGCAGGTCCTCGAGCACCGCGATGTCGTCTATCTCCCGGACGAGGTTGGCGAGGTCTGCGACCGTCAACTCCGCGAGGTCGACCGTCCCGGGGTCTATCTCGTCGTCTTCCTCCTCCAACGTCCCGATTCGGCTCTCGATTAGCGTCTTCACGGGTTTCCGGTCCTCGCCGTCCGCCTCCAGCGCCAGCATCTCCCGGAGTTCCTCGACGTCATCGATACCGTTGACCTTCGGCCCGAGGTCGGCTATCTCGTGTTCGGTGGGGTCTATCTCGACCATACTCAGTCACCCGCCACGTGCGGTTCGAACGCGTCGAGGACGTCGTTCATCTCTTCTGTGTCCTCGGGGTCGATCATCTGTGCCTCCCGTTCGGAGGGTGCCTTCGGGATGGGGTCGACGGAGGAGACGATGGTCGGCGACCCGTCGAGGCCGATGTAGTCGGGGTCGAGGTTCAGGTCCTCGTGGTTCCACGTCGTGAGGTACTCCTCGTACTCTTCGGCGCGTTCCTCGGCCGTCTCCCGGAGGTCCCGGTGTTTCAGCCGCGAGGACGCCCTGCGGTAGGTCGGTTCGAACTCGGGGTCGGTCACGACGAAACACGGCAGCGGCGCTTTTACGGTCTCTATCTCCTCTACGTCGCCCTCGACGAGGCGCTTGGCCCGGACGACGCCCTCGTCCTCGTCGACGTCCAGCGCGACGACGTGGGTGAGCAGCGGGCGGTCCATACACCACATCGTCTGTGGCCCGGTGTGGCCCGTCTCCCCGTCAGCCGTCTTGAAGCCCGCGAAGACGATGTCGGGTTGCTCGTCCAGTTTCTCTAACCCTGTCGCGAGTGTCATCGCCGTCGCCCACGTGTCGGCGGCGGCCATCTCGCGGTCGCTGAGGAGATACAGGTCGTCGGCGTACACCGATTCCATCCCCTCCCGGAGAACGTCTTCGTAGCCCGGCGGTCCCATACTCATCAGGCTGACGTCGCCGCCGTGGCGGACCTTCGTCTGTAACGCCGCCCGCAGGGCGTGTTTGTCGTTGGGATTCATCACCGTCGGTGTCTCGCCCCGCTCTAAGTGGCCGTCCTCGTCGAAACTGACCACGCCGTCGCGGAAGTCGGGGACACCCTTCGTCAAGACGACTGAGCGCATGTGAATTTCTACCTCGTGTCAAACAGTCACAGAGGTAGGACAATAATCTTTCCTCAAAGATAACCAAGGACGGAGCCGATCTGTCAGGTACGGCCCGCTCTGCCGGGGTCGACGTCGATGGCGTCGACAGGGCAGACGTCGACACAGAGCATACAGTCGATGCACTGGCTCTCGTTGGCCGGGTCTGCCTTGATCTCGCTCTCGGGATGGTCCGGTGTGTCGACCCACTCGAAGACATCGACGGGGCAGTCCTCCAGACAGGCCCCGTCGGCCAGACAGATGTCGAAGTCCACGGCGACGTGTGTCCCGTGGATACCCAGCGTCTCCGGTTCCTCGACCGGTCCCCACACCTTGTGGCCGTTGTGGTCCTCGACGACGTCGCGGTTCTCCTCGAACTCCGGGTCTATTGGCATTGGTATGTGTATTCAACCCAGAGCAACCACCTAAATGTTCTCCCTCACTCGGCCAACAGCGCTTCGAACTCCTTGCGGACCTTCTTGACCTTCGGCCGGACCTGCATCACGCAGTACCCCTTCGTCGGGTTCTTCTCGTAGTAGTCTTGGTGTTTTGACTCGGCCTCGTAGAACCGGCTGAGTTCCTCGACATCGGTGACTATCGGGTCGTCGTACACCTCGGCCGCCAGTCGGTCGATGAACCCCTCGACCTGTTCGCGTTGCTCGTCGTCGTGATAGAGGACGATAGACCGGTACTGGCTCCCCACGTCGGGCCCCTGTCGGTCTTCAGTCGTCGGGTCGTGGACCTTGAAGAATACTTCGAGCAGTTCGAGGTAGCTGATCGCCTCGGGATCGTACTCGATCTGGACGACCTCGGCGTGGCCCGTCTCGCCCGAACAGACTTGCCGGTAGGTGGGGTTTGAGACGTGGCCGCCGGCGTACCCCGAGGTCACCGACTCGACGCCCCGCAGCTCCTGCATCGCGGCCTCGATACACCAGAAACAGCCACCGCCGAACGTCGCTTTCTCGGTCATACTATCCCGTTGGGCTTCCAGTGATAAGTCCCCAGTGGCTTCGGCGATATACGGCCGCCGACTATGTCACTCGTGGGCGAAGTACGTCACTGTCTCCTCGCTGTCGTGGCTGTCCCGCGGTTCCTCACCGCTCGACCGGTCCGTGTCGCGTGGCGAGACGTAGTCCACTCGGACGAACCCGATTCGCTCGAACTGGAGCAGGTCGTCCGCCTCGTAGGTCGCTACGCCCGGTTCGGCGTAGCCGGTCACGTCGCCGCCCATCGTCCGCATCCGGACCGGAATCGAGTCGTCGGCCGGCACCCAGTGGACCACGTCCACGTCGCCGTTCCGAACCACGTCGATGTCGTCGCCGGTGTACTCGAAGGCGTCTCTGGTGTGTTGCACACAGCCGTACCCCTTGAGCCAGACCTTCTGCCCGTTCGCCGGGACGTCGTCACCCTCGACCAGTACCGCGCCGCCGGTCGGTATCTCGCGCCGCCCGCGGTCCTCGTAATCGGGATGGACCGGCGGTTCGCCGGCCGCCGGCCCGTTGAGGATCGGTTTCTCGACGGCCGGGCCGACCTCGGCGTCGCCCTCGTGACTGTCACGGACGAAAAAGGCCCGGTCGGTGTCGTCGTCGATCAACTCGCGGTTGGTGGCGTACACCGTCGACATCGCGAGGTCGACGTTGCTACTCGAGGCACCGAGTCCCGCCATCGCGTCGACGATGGCCTCGCCGCGGATGCCCCGGCGCCGCAGGCTCTTGATCGTCGGCGCCCGCGGGTCCTCCCAGCCGTCGAGTTCGCCCGCCTCGATCAGTTCCTTGATCGAGGACGTCGACATCGAGACGTCGTAGGCGTCGACCTGGACGTGACCCCAGTGGATCACTTCGGGGTACTCCCAGCCGAAGTAGTCGTAGACGAACCCCTGCCGCTTGGCCGAGTCCTGCAGGTCGATGCCGCGGATGATGTGCGTCACGCCCGTCAGGTGGTCGTCGATACCGCTCTGGAAGTCAAGCATCGGCCAGCAGCGATAGTCCGCCGCCTCTTCTCGTGGATGGGGCGTGTCGATCATCCGGAAAGGCCACCCAGTCCCGCAGCGCCG
>NZ_WPCA01000048.1 GCF_009741825.1 Halapricum sp. CBA1109 | reverse complement strand
GTCCGACGGGACCTTAGAGGCCGCCGCGACCCATCTGGAGTCCGGCGAGTCCGTCGACACGACCATCGAATCGGGCGTCCGCCTCTCCGAGAAGGAGATCGAGCAGATGCAGGAGGCCCTGCCGACGCTGAAGACCGCGGGTGCGACGACGAAAGAAGCCTAAAAACCGCCACTTTTTCCCGCTCGGGTGCGCTCCGCGCACCACTCGCGGCAAAAAACTTGGGGAAAAAAGGCTGCTCGTTCGGCTTCGCCTTGCGAGCAGTACGATTGCTCGTACCGCTTCGCACAACGCTGCCGCTGAGAACGGTTCTACTCAAATACCCGCAACGACCGAGCCCCTCAGTTCGGGTCCGCTTCGGGGTTGTTCTGGCGACGGTAGCTTCCCACCATCTCCCACAGGGTCGCCTCCATCTCCTCGCCGGCTGATTCCGCACGGATCTGTTCGTAGAGGTCGTCTGAGACGCCTATCTGAGGCATCACGTGATACTTCACCGTTAATCATCATAAACTTTTTCGTGACAAACTGTTGCCAACATTCGGGTGACAGGCTTCTGGAGGGCGAACGGGTCACCCCGTCCGGAACGAGAGGTCCAGACTCGCCGCGGAGTGGGTGAGACTCCCCATCGAGACGATGTCGACGCCGGTCGCGGCGTAGTCGGCCACGTCGTCGACGCCGATGCCGCCCGAGGCTTCGGCGAGGGCATCGGGGTCGGCGGCATCCAGCAACTCGACCGCGCGGGTCGTTTCCTCGGGGCTCATATTGTCCAGCAGGACGATGTCCGCGCCGGCCTCTGCCGCACGGACGGCGTCGTCGGGCGACTCGACCTCGACCTCTACCTTCGTCGCGAAGGAGGCTTCCGCGCGGAAGTGGCGTATCGCCCGCTCTAAGCCCATCTCGGCGACGTGGTTGTCCTTGACCATCACCATATGCGAGAGATCTAGTCGGTGCGTGTCGCCGCCGCCGGCGACGACCGCGCGCTTCTCGATACCGCGGAGGCCCGGCGTCGTCTTGCGGGTCCCGGCGACGGTCACCTCGTCGTCGACGGCGCGGGCGTTCTCGACCGCGCGGCGGGTCTTGGTGGCGATGCCGCTTGCGTGGGCGGCGACGTTGACCGCCGGGCGCTCGCCCCGCAGCGTCTCGCGGGCGGGTCCCTCGGTTCGGAGGATAGTCTCGCCCGGGTCGACCGTCGCACCAGTGTCGCCGACCGTCTCGGCGTCGACGCCGAGGTAGTCGAAGACGGCGCTGGCGACGTCCAAGCCGGCGGCGACGCCCGCTTCTTTGGCGACGAGACGACCCGCGGTGTCGCCGTCGATGTCGTTGGTCACGTCGTGGTGGCCCACGTCCTCGGCGAGCCACGACTCGATCTGACTGTCGGTGAGCATCGGGTCAGTCGGCCTCGACCTCGGGGGTCTCAGCGAGGTAGTGGGTGCCGACGCTCTCGTCGTTCTCGCCGGCCGCGCGGGCGATCAGCAGGGCCGTGATCGAAGCGTGGCGCAGTTCGTACAGCGAGCGGGCGGTCCGGGTGCGGACGTAGGCGTCGACCTCGCCTTTCAGTCGGCGGAGGACCGCCTGCGCGCGCTGGAGGTCCTCGGGCGTGCGTTCGAGGCCGACGTACTCGTCCATCACGCGGCGCAACCGACGGAACTTCTCGTGGGCGAACTGGTCGGGCAGGTCCGGGTCCCGGTTCAACAGTTCCGGCGGTTCCATCGTCTGTATCTCCCGGTCGGCGGCGTCCTCGCCGGCGCGCAGGCCCCAGACCAGCCCCTCGAGCAGGCTGGTCGAGGCCAGTCGGTTCGCGCCGTGGACGCCCGTCCGGGCCGTCTCGCCGACGGCGTACAGCGAGGAAAGCGACGTGCGGCCGCGGTCGTCGACGACGACGCCGCCACAGAGGAAGTGCTCGGCGGGCGCGACGGGGATGCCCTCGCGGTAGTCGACGCCGTGGTCCTCGCACAACTCGACCAGATCCGGGAACTGCTCGGCGAAGTCGAACGTCGAGACGTCGAGACGGACCTCGCCGGTCGCCTCGCGTTCGGTGTCGACGGCGCGGGCGACCACGTCCCGCGGGGCGAGTTCGGCGTCTTCGTGGTAGTCGGGCATGAACCGCTCGCCGTCGCCGTTTATCAGGTGCGCGCCCTCCCCGCGGACGGCCTCGGAGACGAGGAAGACCCCGTCCTCCTCGTCGTCTTCGTCTGGGATGCAGACGGTAGGGTGGAACTGGACGTACTCCATATCCGCCACGTCCGCGCCCGCGAGAGCAGCCATCCCGACGCCGTCGCCGGTCATCCCGACGGGGTTCGTGGAGTTGGGATACAGCGCACCGATGCCGCCCGTGGCGAGAATCGTCGCGCCGGCGAAGGTGGGCGTCACGTCGCCGTCGGATTCGAGCATCGCACCGTAGACCTGTCCCTCGTGGCGGATCAACTCCAGCGCGGCGGTATCCTCCAGAATCTCGACGTTCTCGTGGGCGTCGAGGTAGTTCAGGAACGGGACGTGGATAGCCTTCCCCGTCGAGGCGTCGACGTGGAGGATCCGCTCGTCGCTGTGGGCGGCCTCCTGCCCGAAGTCGTGGCCGTCACCGTTCCCGTCAAAGTCGACATCGAGCGTCTCCAGCAGGACGTCCTCGACGGCGTCGTTGGCGTTCTCGACCAGTACGTCGACGGCCTCGGGGTCGGCGGTGCCGTCGCTGGCGGTCAGGATGTCCTGTTTGAACTGCTCGGGGTCGTCCTTCGAGACGGCGATGCCGCCCTGTGCCCACCACGAGGAGGAGCCCTCGGGGCGGGTCGCCTTGGTCGCGACGGTCACGTCCGCGCCCTCGCGGGCGCGGCGAGCGCCGCCGCACACCCGGCGATACCGGATCCGACGATCAACACGTCGGTCGTCTCTTCGGACATGGTCAGATCTCCAGCATCCGGTCTAAGGCGAGACCGGCCAGTTCCTTCTCCTCGGGCGGGACCGCGATGACGTTTCGCTCCCGGCCCTCGACCAACTCCTCCAGCACCCACGTCAGGTAGTTGGGGTCGATCTGTCGCATCGCGTTGCAGTCCATACAGGCCTCGCCACAGAGGGGGACGACGTTCACCTCGGGGTGCCACCGACTGAGGTGGTTCGTGAGGTGGATCTCGGTCCCGATGGCCCACGTCTCGCCGGGGTCGGCGTTCTCGACGGTCTCGGTGATGGTCGCCGTCGATCCGGCCACGTCTGCGGCCTCGACGACCTCGCGGCGGCACTCGGGGTGGACAATGACGTTGGCGTCGTCGTACTCCTCGCGGACCTGCTCGATGTGTTCGACCCGGAACCGTTCGTGGACCTGACAGTAGCCGTCCCAGAGGATGATGTCGTTCTCGACGGCCTTGCTCGCGTCCTTCGATTCGGGGTCCCACGGGTCCCACTCGACGGTTTCGTCTTCCATCCCGAGTCGGTGGGCCGTGTTCTCCCCGAGGTGCTTGTCCGGGAGGAACAGGACCTTGTCGCCCTTCTCGAAGGCGTACTCGAAGGCCTTGTGGGCGTTCGAGGAGGTACAGACCAGCCCGCCCTGTTCGGCACAGAACGCCTTCAGGTCGGCGTAGCTGTTCATGTAGGTGATCGGGATGATGTTCTCGTCGGTCTCGGCGGTGATCTCGGCCCACGCGGCGTCGACCTGTAGTGCCTCGGCCATCCCGGCCATCGGACACGACGCCTCCATACTCGGGAGGATCACGGACTGGCTGTCGTCGGTGATGATGTCCGCGGACTCGGCCATAAACGTCACGCCGCCGAAGATGACGTAGTCGGCGTCGGAGTTTGCGGCCTCCTTGCTCAACTGGTAGGAGTCGCCGATGAAGTCGGCGTGCTCGACGATTTCGCGGCGCTGGTAGTTGTGCCCCAGGATGACCACGTCGTCGCCGAGTGTCTCGAGCGCGGCCTCGATGCGCTCGGTCCGCTCGCCCTCCTCCAGATCACGGTATTCCGGCGGGAGCTGTTCGAGATTGTCGTATTTGAACAGACTGAGATCTGTCTCGAACGCCGCCGTTTCCATTGCTGGCATGGCTGATTAGGTGTCTCGTAGTACGGAGGCCTCTATTGAAAACATTTTGCCTTCAATATACGGTACTGGTGGCTGTCGGAGTGCAGTCGGCCGCGATGGTCGAAATGCGTCTCGCGTATCGCGGCCGTGACCGCCGGGTCCGGCGGTTGGGCTGTCCGGTGGGCCGGCTACTGTTCGTCCCGTCCCTTCTCCCGTCGTTCGGCGAGGTCGGCCTCGTAGGGTGTCGGACTCGTACCCTCGGGGCCTTTGATGTAGACGTACAACAGCGGCGAGACGAACAGCAACAGGGTTCCGAGACCGAGTACGATACCGATGAGCGACACCATAGCTGCACGTATGGGCGATATCGGGTTAGCTCTTTCGCGGATCGCTCACAATTTCTCTAGGATCCGGTGCGGAACAACAAAGGATAAGCGTCCGGCGTCTGTAGCATCGAGGTGATGCCTACGGTTGAGTACCTAAACTACGAAGTAGTGGACGACAACGGCTGGGACGTGCAAGACGACGATCTCTTCGAGAAGGCCGCCGACGAGGGTCTCGGCGAGAACGACCACGGCGAGATCGACGTCAGCGAGGGCGAGTACATCCTCGAGGCCGCCGAGGCCCAGGGGTACGACTGGCCGTTCTCCTGTCGCGCCGGTGCCTGTGCGAACTGCGCAGCCATCGTCGTCGAGGGCGAGGTCGAGATGGACATGCAGCAGATCCTCAGCGACGAGGAAGTCGAGGACAAGGGCGTGCGCCTGACCTGCGTCGGGACGCCGGACAGCGACGAGGTCAAGATCGTCTACAACGCGAAACACCTCGACTACCTGCAGAACCGCGTCATATAAGCGCTCCCGTCACCCGATTTTTTCGACCGCTCGCCCCGGAGTGGCGACGCCGGCGTGACCGACAGCCGCAAAGTTGAATGTCCTGCCCGTGAACCACCTACCAGTGTTCGCTGCGACGATACCGGACCTGCTGCGTCTGCTGGTCGTCCCGGTGTTCGGCTGGGCGGCGATCAGGGACATCAAGACCCGGCGGGTCCCCAACCGAACGTGGCTCCCACTGGCGGCGCTGGGACTCGTGTTGCTCGCGTGGGACGCCGTCGCCGTCTGGAACGGGACGGCGACTCGCCTGCTGATCGACGGCCTCTCGGTGTCCTTTCAGTCGACGATAACCCAACCGCTGTCGGCGTTTCTCCTCCGGACGGCCATCAGCGTCGCTTTCGTCGTCGCGTTCGCCTACGGCTTCTGGTTGCTCGGCGGGTTCGGCGGCGCCGACGCGAAGGCCCTGATGACTCTCGCCGTCGTCTTCCCGCTGTACCCGGAGTTCCTGTTCGACGGCTTCGCGCTCCCGTGGTTCGAGACGACCGTCGGCGTGTTCTCGCTGACCATCCTCTCGAACACTGTCCTCGCGGGCGCGGGCTACCCGCTCGTGTTGGCCGCCCGCAACGCTGCCGGCGGGGACGTGAGCCGACTGATGGTGATCGGCGACCGAGCCCCGGCCGACAGTCTCACCGAACGGTACGGCCGCCTGCTCGAACGACCCGAGGGCTACACCCGCGGCGGCCTCGACTTGGACGTCCTCCGGATGTACCTGACGTGGCGCGGGTGCTCGCTCGCGACCTGCGTGCAGACCCCGACCACTACCGGTCGACGGTCCCCGAGGACCCCGCCGACCCCGGTGGCGGCACCGTCGACGAGTCGCTCCCCCTCCCCGAGGGCGACCCGGCCGGCGACCGGACGCCCGAAGAGGCGGACCCGTGGGGGGCCGAGGCGTTCTTCGCGGACATCGGCGGCCCCATCTACGGCACCGATACCGAGGACCTGCGGGACGGCCTCGACGTCGTCGCGGGCGGCGACCGGGTGTGGTACTCCCCGGGCATCCCGTTCATCGTCCCGATGTTCGGCGGATTGTTGCTCAGCCTCGTCGCCGGTGACGTACTGGTGTGGGGGCTGGCAGCCGCCGGGCTGGGGTAACACCGGACCGACGCCGACAAGCCGTCCGCGGCCCACCGAGCGCGTATGGACGTGTTCGTCGCCGGCGGCTGTTCGTGGGACGCCATCGTCTATCTGGACCAGTTCCCCGACGGCCCGGGAACGGTGTTCGCCCGCGACTTCCGGGAGACGGTCGGGTCGAGCGGTACCGGGAAGGCCCTGAACCTCGGCCGTCTCGGCGTCGGGACGCGGTTTCACGCGATGGTCGGCGAGGACCGCTTCGGGACGGCGATCCGTGAGCGCCTCGACACCGAACCGATCACGACGGCGTTCGACCTCGACCCCGCGGGCACCGAGCGCCACGTCAACCTCATGGACGACGCGGGCGACCGCATCTCTATCTTCACCGTTCCGCCGACCCAAGAGCCCGATATCGACTACGGGCGACTCGAGACGTGGGTCGCGGCGGCGGACGCCCTCGTCGTCAGCCCCGTCAACTACACTCGGCCGTTAGTCGAGACGGCGGCCGCCGTCGGCACGCCGGTCTGGGCGGACGTCCACGAGTACGACGGCGAGGACGACTACTTCGAGACGTTCGTCGCGGGCGCGGACGCCCTCTTCCTGAGCGACGAGGCCATCGGCGACTACGAGGCGTTTATGCGCGAGCAGATAGCGGCCGGGAAGCGACTGGTCGTCTGCACACACGGGGACGCGGGCGCGAGCGCGATGACGCCCGACGGCGAGTTGGTCACCGTCGACGCCGTAGACGCCGAGGTGGTCGATACGAACGGGGCCGGCGACGCCTTCTTCGCGGGCTACCTCTACGGCTACCGGCAGGGCGAGTCGGTCGAGACGTGTCTCCGACTGGGGGCCATCGCCGGCGGACTCGCCGTCGAGTCGCGGGAGTTGGCACACCCTGAGCTATCGTCCGAGCGCCTCGCAGCAGAGTACGAGCGACGATACGACGACGCCCGCAAGTCAGCGCGCTGACGCAAAAGGCCTATGCAAGGGTATGGCGAGCCTAGGGATATGAGCGACGCCGCCCCTGAACTGGCCTTCGACGAGCAGGAACTGTTGCCAGCGGTCGCACAGGACGCCGACTCGGGCGAGGTGTTGATGCTCGCGTACGTCACCAGCGAGGCCGTCGAGCGGACCCGCGAGACCGGCCGCGCCCACTACTACTCCCGGAGCCGCGAGGAACTCTGGGAGAAGGGCGCGACCAGCGGTCACACCCAGTCCGTCGCGGAGATCCGCGTCGACTGCGACGGCGACGCCCTCCTGTACCTCGTCGACCAGGAGGGCGGGGCCTGCCACACCGGCTACGAGAGTTGTTTCTACCGGACGATAGACGGCGAAACCGTCGGCGAGCAGGTGTTCGACCCAGAGGCCGTCTATGAGTGAGAGCGCCCACGCCGACGACAGCGAGACCGCGTCGCTGCTGGAGCGCCTCGAATCGGCTGCCGCCGACTACGAGGCCGCCGACGAGCGTGTCGCGGCCATCGACGACACCGACGTCGAGCGACTGGTCGACCGGTATCGGGAGCTAACGGATCTGATGGAGCGCTACGAGCCGGTGGCAACGAGTGACGGCGACGCCGACGTCGATATGGAGCAGTTCATCGAGTACCAGGAGGAACTGGCCCACTTCGTCGAGCGGTTGCCCGAGGAGTTGACCCACCGCGGGGCCTTCGAGACCGTCGACGAGATTATGCACAAGAAGTGGCTCAAGGAGGCCGACTTCGCGGAGGCCCGCGAGGCGCTGGCGCCGGTCCGGGATGTCGTCGAAACGGTCGAGGCCCGCGAGGACGCCCGACAGCGGTACCGCGATGCACGGCAGTCGGTCGAGCGACACGAGCGTGAACTCGACGAGCGCGTCGACGAACTGCGGCGACTGGTCGAGTTGGGCGAGGCCGACATCGACGCGCCGGTCGAGCGCATCCGGGACCCCATCGAGCGCTACGACGACGCGGTCTCCGAAGCCTTCGAGACGTTCAAACACGACGCCAGCGCCCGCGAGGTGCTCGCGTTCGTCGAGTCGACGGCCGCGTTCCCGCTGGTCGAGTACCGACAGCCCCCCGAGGACCTCCTGGCGTACGTCCGCCGGGAGTCGGTCGGCACGGAACCCATCCAGCAGTTGCTCTCCTACGCGGAGTACTCGAAGTCGAAACTCGACCACTACGTCGAGGACGCCGCCGCGCTCAAGCGCAACGTCGCAACCCACCAGACGTACCTCGAACGCCTCGACGCCGGCCCGCTGACCGTCGACTGGCCCCCGCCGTCGGCGGCGGCGCTTCGCTGGCGCTGTAAGGAACTGATCCCCGTCGTCGACCGTCTCGACGATCCGGCCGTGCTGGATGCCCTCCGGGCGGTCCGGTCGCTGGCCGACGACCCCGAGTACGGCCGCCTTCGGGACAGTGCCGTCGCCCAAGCGCAGTTGACCGACGACGAGCGCGAACGGCTACGCCGCGGGTCGGTCGAGGAACGCTTAGAACGGACGCGCGACCGGCGCGAGCGTCTCCGGGACGCGCTGGAGGAGTACGGCTCCCTGTAGGCTCAATCGGCGGCGTTCTCGACGGCCTCGCGCATTCGATCCGCGAGGGTCTCTCAATCGGCGGCGTTCTCGACGGCCTCGCGCATTCGATCCGCGAGGGTCTCGACGCGGTCCGGATCCCTCGCTTCCGCGTAGATACGGATCAGCGGCTCCGTCCCGCTGGGGCGTGCCAACACCCAGCCGTCCTCGTAGTTGAGCCGGTAGCCGTCGGTGGTGTCGAGGTCGGCCGCCGACTCGGCGGCGACCGTCTCTATCGCTCCGAGCATCCGCTCGCGCTGGGCGTCGCTCTCGTAGTGGACGTTCGACCGGACGTTGTAGTAGTCGTCGTAGTCGGCGGCCACCTCGCTCGCGGGCCGGTCGGCCACCAACTCACAGAATCGGGCGGCGGTGTAGGCGCCGTCCCGTATCGTCCGGTAGGGCGGGAAGATGATGCCGCCGTTGCCCTCGCCGGCGATGGGGACGTGCTTGCCCTGGCGCTTTAGGGTCTGTATCTTCGTGATCAGGTAGCTCGACCCGATCGGCGTCATATGCAACTCCGCGCCGGTCCGGTCGGCGACGTCGACGAGCCGTTGTGACGTGCTGACCGCCGAGACGACGGCGTTTCCGGTCGACAACTCGGCTTCGGCCAGCGCCGCCAGCGCGGCGTCGCCCTCGACGAAACTCCCCGTCTCGTCGACGAAGATGGCCCGGTCGGCGTCGCCGTCGTGTGCGATACCGAGGTCCGCCTCGGAGGTCCGGACGAGCCGTTGTAGGTCCCCGAGGTGGTCGGCGACTGGCTCGGGGTCCCGCCCCGGGAAGTGGCCGTCGGGTTGGGCGTTGATCGTCAGGACGCGACAGCCCAACCGACGGAAGAAGTCGGGGCTGGTGACGGCGCCGGCGCCGTGTCCGGGGTCGAGCGCCACCGTCAACTCCGCGTCGGCGATGGCCTCGCGGTCGACGGCACCGAGCAACTGCTCGACGTACTCCTCGTCGGCCCCCTCGATAGTCCGGCTCTCGCCGACGCCGTCCCACTCGACCCGGGCGAACGACTCCTCGAGGAGACGCTCCTCGACGGCCTCTAGCTGGTCGAGGGGGAGTTCGACGCCGTCGGTCCCGATGAGTTTGATCCCGTTGTGCTGTGGCGGGTTGTGCGAGGCCGTCAGCATGAACGCCGCCACGTCGTTGTCGTCGGCGTAGACCTGCACGCCGGGGGTTGGGACGGTGCCGATGTAGTCGACATCGAGGCCGACGCTTGCGAGCCCGCTTTTGGCCGCGTCGGCGAACATCTGCCCGGTCTTGCGGGTGTCGTGTGCGACGGCGACCCGGGTCACGTCGCGTTCGGTCCGCCAGAACGACCCGGCGGCCATCGCCACCTGCATCGCGTACTCCGGCGTCAGCGTCTCGTTGACGACGCCGCGGACCCCGCTCGACCCGAATACCTTCATCTGCCCGACTCTCGAACCCGCGTCGGCATTAGGATTCCGGACTCCCCACTCCCCGGTACGGTTCCGTTTGGCACACGACCGCATTTCGATGCCTATTACAGCCGCGACGGCCCAGCAGTGGGTATGGACACACAGGCGCTCATCGACGCGCTCCGCGCGGCCGACGCCGTCCGATTCGGGGAGTTCGAGCTCTCCCACGGCGGGACCAGCGACTACTACGTCGACAAGTACGTCTTCGAGACCAACCCCGACTGCCTCGCACTGATCGCCGAGGCCTTCGCCGAACGCCTCGCCGACACGAAACTCGCGGGCGTCGCCCTCGGCGGCGTCCCCCTCGTCGCCGTCACCAGCGTCGAGACGGGCCTGCCCTACGTCATCGCCCGCAAACAGCAAAAGGAGTACGGCACCGCGAACCTGATCGAGGGCGACCTCGACGAGGGCGAGGAGGTCGTCGTCATAGAGGACATCGCCACGACCGGCCAGAGCGCTATCGACGCCGCCGAAGCGCTCCGGGAAGCCGGGGCCGTCGTCGACCGCGTCCTCGTCGTCGTCGACCGCGAGGAGGGCGCGACCGAGAACCTCGCCGACCACGACCTGCGACTGGAGTCGCTGGTGACCGCCTCGCAACTGTTGGCCGACCGCGACGACTGAGCCGCCGCCGGCATATCGTCGGTTTCACCACTCAAGCGTCCACTTTTTCGCCGTTTCCCGACCGGGATCGACAGCGCTCTAGAGAGCTAGCCCCGGTGGTTAATACGGGACCTGTAGAACGAACGGAAAGACGTTTGGGTTGACGATAGTGGGATGGTCGGCGTCCGCCGGCCGTCACGGCGCACGACGCAGTTCGGGGAACCGACACACGAACGACCGCGGCCAAAACCGAACGTATGATCGCACACGCACAGGATCCGACACCGGTCGGGGCGTCCCGGCAGCCAATCTGCCGGTCGTCCGGACCACCGGTGACCGGGGGGTACCAGCACACGACCACGGCGCACGTCTCTCACGGGCGGCACCGCGACGACCGCGGGCCGTCAGCCCTGCGGAGGCGACGATGAGCGACCGCCGCCTGACCGCCTTGGCGGTCGCGTTCGCCGTTCTTATGCTGACTACACCCGTCGCCGGCGCGGTTGCGCCACTCTCGACCGGGACGCTCGACGCCGGTGACACCGCCGTTGACGCGCCCGCGAGTAGTGACCCTGTCGGCGGTGACGACTGGAACGACTCCGCCGATGACGACGCGAACGCGACCGCGAGCGCCGGCGACCGGACGAACGACACGACGGCCGACGCGGGCGAAGCCACGGCGGACGACGGCGCAAACATCACCGCCGTCGAACCCGACGAGACCGACGTCGTCGAGGTCGACCGCGAGTACGACTACGCGATCCCGTTCCGCGCCGGGACGATCACGCCCGAACCGGGACTGGACCCGGCAGTCACCGACAGCGCCACCGCCCGGACGTGGGTGGTCGTGCAGTTCGTCGCCGCGCCGACTGCCGAGTTGCTGGAGGAGATGACCGCACTCGGCTACGAGGACGGCGAGCGGTTGACGCGGACGGCCCGCTACGCGAACGTCCCGGTCGAGGCCGCCGAGGACATCGCCGCGCGCGATGAGGTGCGTTCTGTCCTCTCGATCCGTCCGGAGTTGCGCATCCACCCCGACCTCGTCGACACGGCGAGCGACGCCGAACGCGTCAACGTGACCGTGACGACCTTCGAACCCATCGACACCGAGGGGACGCCGCTCCGCGAAGTCGAGGCCAACACCTACCGCGGGGAGGTCACGAACGAGGACCTCGATGTCCTCTCGGAGAACCCACGCGTCAGGTGGGTTGAGGAGTTCACCGCGCCGGCGCCGACCGTCTCGGAGGGCCGCCGTCTCGTCGGCGCGCATCTGGCCGAGCGGGCGGGACCGGGGAGCCGGACCGGCTACGACGGGACCGGTATCAGGGTCGGCGTCCTTGACACCGGTATCCAGCCGAACCACCCCCATTTCGACGACGTGAACATCATTCAGGGGTACGACTGGGTCGACGGCGACTACAACTCCACGACGACTGCCCGTACCCACGGTCAACACGTCGCCGGGACCATCGCCGGCAACGGAACCGACGCCTCCCGGGGTGTCACGGTTACCGGCGTCGCCGAGGACGCAACGCTCATCCCGTCCCGAATTCTCGACCCCGGCGGTGGTATCACCACTGTATGGACTGGTCCCAAACGAAAATACAAGCAGGTCAACGACGAGGGGGCGGACATCATCTCGAACAGCTGGGGTGACACCCCCGAGTCGTCGGATGGCGACTACGACGTGGAAGCGAGCAAGACCGACACGTGGGCGTACAACCACGAGGACACGTTGCTCGTCTTCTCCAACGGCAACTTCAACCAGACGAAAGCCAACCGGGGCATCGTGCCCGCCAGCGAACAGTACGTCGGGAGCCCCGCCCTCGCCAAGAACGTCATCTCAGTCGGCGCGGTCCGGGACGGATCCAACGCCAACGGCCGCGTCACCGACGCTTCTATCGGGACGGTCAACGCCGACTCGATACTCAACAACCTCCAGCCGAGCCGGGATATGGCGGACAACTCCAACCGACGCAAGCCCGAGTTGTACGCGCCGGGCCACTGGACGACGGCGCCGCTGAACAGCGGCTACGGTGAGAAGCTCGGCACGTCGATGGCCGCCCCGCACGTCTCGGGCGTCGCCGCGCTGCTGAAAGACAAGTACGAACACCGCAGCCTCGATATGGACGCCAACGCGATGCGGGCGGAACTGATCGCCACCGCGGCCCCGCCGAACCACGACGGCTACGGCATCGTCAACGCCAACAACGCGCTGTTCACCAACCGCTACGAGGCCCGCCACGCCCACATGAGCGGTTCGGTCCAGAACTCGGGGCTGTTCCAGAGCCCGTCGGTCGAAGTCGACAAGAAGTCTTTCACGGTCGAGCAGGACACCGAGAAGTTGGTCGTCGCGCTGACGTGGCTGGACCCCGGTCACACGCCGACGCTCCGCGGTAGCGGGAGCAACATCCTGGCCAACGACCTCGATCTGGAGGTCGAGGGCCCCGACGGTACCCGCAAGATAACGACGAACAGCAACGTCAAACGGCTGGTGCTCGACGATCCGAGCCAGGGCCGCTACGAGATCAGAGTGCGGGCCAACCGCGTGACGGCGTTCACCAATCAGGCGTACGACGTGGTCTACCGGACGGTCACCGAGGAGCCGACGCTGTCCGTGACGGACACCCAGACCACGACGCTCCAGCCGTGGGAGGACCGTCAGCGCTGGTTCAACGTCAGCGTCGAGGGGACGGGCGCGCCCGTCTCGGGCACCGTCGTCGACGTCGAGTTCAGCGATCCCTCGGCGATGTCACAGTGTGGCGACTGGGAGGACCCGACGGTCGCCGGGATACTCAGCGAGGGCCAGCGCTACGAGAAGGACATCTGTGTCGAGGTGCCCTCGGTGACGAGAAAGCGGACGGTCAACGCCACCGTCACGGTGAACACCTCGAACGCCGCGTCGATCAACGGCGTCCGGTCCCGGAACCTCACGGTTCGGAAGACCTTCGAACTGTTGCCCCCGCCAGACCGCGACCGCTTCGACGACTTCGGGCGGGACAACGACCGCCTCGGCACGGCGACGAACCTCTCGCGTGCCGTTGGCTGGGACCACCGTCACCTGTTCTGTGTCGGCAGCCACCGGTTCAGCAGCGGCAAATCGTACGGCGACGACTGTAGCGGCATCCTCTCGGGCGGAGGCGAGGTGTTCGCCCGCGAGTACTGGGACACGGAACTGTCGAACCTCAGCCTCCACGACGACGCCGACGTGGACTACTACGACCTCGACGTGCCCGAGACGGACACGCCGACGCTCCCCAAGCCGGAGTGTGGCACCCAGAACGTCACCATCGACGGCACCCGGACCGAGATAGCGACCGAGGGCGAACTCGTCGTCGTGATACGGGGCACCGGTAACGCCCTCGGCGAGGCCGCCGCTCGGACCAACCCCGAGAAGACGCCGATCACCCTCTACGACGACGGCCGCGAGGTCACGAACGTGACCCTCGATTGGTTGTACGACACCCACGTGCAACTGTCGGTCGACTGCCCGCAGACCCGTGGACTCGACGACCTCACCGTCTCCTTCGGCGAGGGGGCAGCCACGAACGTCGGCGGGTACGAGATGGCGGTCCGCTACCGCATCGACGTCAAGCGCGTCGAGGCGTACAAAGAGGCCGTCCGCGACCAGATCACCGACGCTATCGAGGCACAGGAGGTTCTGGAGAACGCGTACGTCTACGAGCAACTCCCCGGCGTCGAGGAGATCGACGCGATCGTCGACCGCTTCCGCGAGGACGGGCGACCGGCCTGTTACACCCACTGTGGCTATCCGGGCGGACCGCCGGAGCGGTTCGTCGGCGAGCGGATCCGCTTCGACGTGTACAACCCGCAGGGCGAGATATCGGACCGCTTCGCCCTCGTCACCGGTGAGGCGGGCGGCCTCACCGAGTTCCGCCGGCTCGAGGACCCCGCGGCGTTCGAGTCGACGATGCGGATGGAGACCAGCGTCTTCGCCGCCCGGTTGCTGTCCACGGCGGAACGGCCCGGTCCGGCAGTGGCCGCCGCCTACCGGCAGGGACTGATCCGGTTCGAGGGCCCGGGCTTCCTCGACGGGTTGTACGTCGCGCGCCGACGGTCGAACTCGGCCCCGAGGGTGACGCCACAGTCTCGACGACCGCGACGTACGACCTCACCGACGACCGCGACGCCGCGGCGTTCGAGTCCCTACAGGCCGACGAACAGTTCCGTCAGCGACTCGCCGAGACGTTCCGGATGCGACTGGGCTGGGTCGCCGACGGGTGGGCGACCCGCGTCGACCGCGAGATGTCCGTTCTCGAACCGCGGGTGACCTTCGACGTCCGCGAGGGCGGCGAAACCGGCGTTGTCTCGGTCGCGGTCGAGTGGCGCGGGTTCGCCGCCGTGACCGACGCGGGCCTGCGGATCGAACGGCCGTTCGCGCCGTCGTTCGTCACCGATCAGCACTGGAGTTGCGCGCGCCCGAGGGCTACCAACTCCGGGAGACGAGCGTCGAACCGGCGGCCACCGAGGGCCGGACCGTCAGTTGGGCGAGCGGCCTCGATACGAGCGACCTGACGGTGTCGCTGGCATCGGACGAGACTGGTGACGACGACCCCTCGTTCGATATCCCGCCTATCGGCGACGGGTCGGGCCCGCCGACGAGTCTCGACGACGACCCGCTGTTGGAGGACGTCAACGGCGACGGTACGGGCGACCTCTTCGACGCGCTGGCCTACTACAACAACCGCGACAGCGACGCGGTCGCGGCCAATCCCGACGCCTTCGACTTCGACGGTGACGGCGACGCCGGCGACCTCTTCGACGCACTGGCACTGTGGAACGAGCTCAGCAGTTGAAACATCGGTCGTTATCTCCCCATATTTTCGGACGGTATCGGTGAGGAACGTGCGGGAGACATTGAAAGTATTAAAACTGGGGTCTACGAACGGACGCCAATATGGTACGGGACAGGCTCGCCACGTTCTTCGGCTTCGACGAACACGACACTGACCTCCGGACCGAGACCATCGCCGGCATCACCACGTTCCTGACGATGAGTTACATCGTCGTGGTGAATCCGAGCATCCTGAGCGCGGCGATACAGGTCCCGGGCCGGACACAGACCGAGACCATCCAGATGCTCGCCGTCGTCACCATCATCGCGGCGGCCGTCGCGACGCTGATGATGGCGTTCTACGCGAACCGCCCGTTCGCACAGGCCCCCGGACTGGGGCTGAACGCCTTCTTCGCGTTCACCGTCGTCCTCGGGTTGGGCGTCCCGTGGCAGACGGCGCTCGCCGCCGTCGTCGTCGAGGGGATCATCTTCATCCTCCTGACCGTCGCCGGCGCCCGTGAGTACGTCATCAAACTGTTCCCGCAACCGGTGAAACTCGGCGTCGGTGCCGGTATCGGGCTGTTCCTCGGTATCCTCGGGTTGCAGGCGATGCACGTCGTCGCCGGCGACCCCTCGACGTTCCTCCAGTTCAACCCGCAGTTCGCCAACGACCCGCTGGCGATTATCTCCGTTATCGGCCTGCTGTTGACGTTCGTCCTGTACGCCGCCGGCATCCCGGGGTCTATCGTCCTCGGTATCGCGGCGACGACCGTCGCCAGTTACGCCGCCTCGGCGCTCGGCTTCAGCGCGCTGACCGAAATCGAGGGCGGGACGCTGTACACGCCCGCGACGCTGACCGGCGACACGACGGTGACCTACAGCGCCGCCGGCTACGACATCACGCCGCTGATCGGCGCGTTCATCGACGGCTTCGGGAACGTCGACGCGCTTGGCTTCTCGCTCATCGTCTTCACGTTCTTCTTCGTCGACTTCTTCGACACCTCGGGGACGCTGGTCGGCGTCGGGCAGGTCGCAGGCTTCCTCGACGAGGACGGCAACTTCCCCGACATCGACCGACCGCTGCTGTCTGACGCCGTCGGGACCACCGTCGGCGGGATGATCGGCACCTCGACGGTCACCACCTACATCGAGTCCGCCACCGGCGTCGAGGAGGGCGGTCGGACGGGAATGACCGCGCTGGTCGTCGCCCTGCTCTTTATTGCGTCGCTCGCGCTGGTGCCCCTCGCCGCCGCCGTTCCGATCCACGCCTCCCACATCGCCTTAGTCGTCGTCGCCGTCCTGATGCTCCGTAACGTCACGGACATCGACTGGGACGACCTCTCCCACGCCATCCCGGCCGGCCTGACCGTCTTCGTGATGCCCTTTACCTTCTCCATCGCCTACGGCATCGCCGCCGGCATCATCTCTTACCCCATCGTCAAGGCTGGACAGGGCGAGTGGCGGGAGGTCCACCCCGGACAGTGGGTGCTCGCGGCCGCGTTCGTCCTCTACTTCGTCGTCCGGACCAGCGGCATCATCGGCGGCGCGCTGTAGTCGCCCGCGCACACCACCGCCGGCCTCTTTTGCCTGCGACTCGTAGGCGTCGACGATGGCAAACCTCGAACTGTACGAACTCGAAGGCTGTCCGTACTGCGCGAAAGTCACGAAGAAACTCGACGAACTCGGACTCGAGTACGAGTCCCATATGGTCCCCCGCAGCCACAGCGAGCGGACCGAAGTCGAGGAAATCAGCGGCCAGACAGGCGTCCCCGTCCTCGTCGACGAGGACAACGGCATCGAGGGAATGGCCGAGAGCGACGACATCGTCGCGTACCTCGAGAAGCACTACGCCTGACCCCGTAGCGTCTCTTTTCGTCTCGACGAGTAGTGTTCCGCGCCGCTCACGATAGCGAGTACACGCGACGCGGTGCTCGCCGAGTAGTCCGGGTCAGAAAGCGCCCGGAGCGGGACCGAGCGAACGCTTCGCGCTCGCGAGGGTCGGGAGACGCCAGCGGCGTCTCTCGGGAGTGAGCGAAACCGATGGTTTCGCGAACTGTGCCACGCTGCGCGTGTGATTCGAGCCCAGCGTGGCGGGATTTGAACCGAAGCCAGACGTGCTCGCTCCCGATGGTCGCTGTGCGCGACTGGCAGGGTTCAAATGCCGTCGGCGACGCTTCGACGCTCACGATGCGAGCACACGCTACGCGGTGCTCGCCGTGTAGTTCGCGTCAGAAAGCGCCCGGAGCGGGACTGAGCGAACGCTTCGCGTTCGCGAGGGTCGGAGACGCCAGCGGCGTCTCCCGAACTTTGAACCGAAGAGAGACTCACAGCGTTCGTCTCTCAGGGTTCAAATCCCTCAGTGCGATTCCTCGCGGACGACTCACTCGTCGCTACGCTCCTCGTTCGTTGTCGT